>JAISMB010000065.1 GCA_031276945.1 Spirochaetaceae bacterium
ACTAGATAGAAGTAACGCATGGATAGTTAGTCGTTTGATTTCACGGGCAACAATAGATCGGCTTCAAGAGCCTTACGAAGGTAATGAGTAGTGATCCACGCTATGGTTCTGTCTTGCTGTGCGGCTTTCTTTTCAAGGATTTCTTTGATGTCTGGTTCGACACGGATAGTGATAACAGCAGATTTATTTGCCATAGTAAACATTGTAATCAAAAAGATACAAAAAATCAATAAAATTTCAAAAAAAAATTAAAAAACCTCTTGACAGTATAGTAATCAATGTATACATTGTATACAACAATGCAAGCAGTTATGAAGGGCTCGTAAAGCGAGGGCTTATTTGTGAAATCATGCGCTGCGTGGTTCAAGCGTATGACGATGACGGGCGGGTCGTTACCGGTACGGTTGAGTTGCCCGAATTGGACAAAGGCAAGGTCAAGTTACTCAAGGAAGTAACGGCGTATGACTTTGCGTAGAGTATACCCCAGACGGGGAAACCTCCTCCTATCACACGCCTCGTCGAGGCGCAGGGAGCGGAAAATAAAAAAGTCCGGTGGTGTGAGTAATGTCTACCACCGGACAAAAAGGATTATACCTATGAAACAGGATATTATTTCTACGGGAGAAAGTCAAGAGATCAGTTCCCTTGAAGCAAGAATTGCAATTTTGGATCAAGAATGGGAAATCGAAAGAAAACAAGAAATCAAACAATTCATTTCTGTAAAAAAATGGGTCATGGAAAACCCCAACGGTTATTGCAGCAGTCTTTTTGAACTCTTGCAAGACAATATAAAGAAACATCCGCAACTTATACTCACCATATTAGTTGAGCAGGTTAAACAAGAGGGCAAACCCATAGAGGATATGATTATTATGCTTTATTTGCTTGATGAGTTACAGGAACGATTAGACATATACGATGAAGAACTGCCTCCAGATACATGGCTACACACACCTGACTTTGATTGTGTGCTTGGTGTCCGTCAGTATAACGCAGGACAGGATCATTATATCCCTCTATGGAGAGAGATAGCATAGCCGTCAGCAATAACAAGAATGGCTATGAAAGACTGGAAGACTTCATAGCCGGTTTTAGCCATCAGTTGCCCCAAGGCGACTTCCAGCGCCACAGGGCTTTATTTTATTGAATTATTGAATTTTAGAGGTTAATAGTATGGAAAAACAAAGAAAAGAAGCGCTTATTCGCATCAATAAGGTCATGGAATTATCAGGCTATTCACGCTCGTACATTTACAAGCTGGTGTATTTGAAGAAAATCCCTTGCCACAGACCTACTAGTGGCACGCTTTTCTTCTATGAAAGCGAAATCTTTGATTTTCTCGCTCGTAATCGGCAAGCCGCTGATTACGAAGTATCAGAACGAGCAAACGCTCTGCTCAACAGAGAAATCATAGGAGGGTGGTAATGCCTATATTACCGGAAAACAAAAAGTGGTATCCCGCAGACTGGAAAGCAATCCGTGCGCGGATATTAGAAGAATGTCAAAACAAGTGCGAGTTTTTTGGGGTAGAGAATTACAGTACGCGGGACGGGGAAAAGGATAACATGAAAGATTAAATCGCCCTGATGATGGCGGGGTAGCCCTCCGCCGAAACCGCCATAAGTCGGTCGGCGATAGCCAAAAAATAAATTAACTGGAAGGAGTTTGTTATGGAAGAACAAAAGATAAACAGGCGCGTGAGAATAAATCTCTCGCAGACGGCAAAAAGACTGGTACAATTCGACATTACTGCCGAATTTGAGACCCCAGAAGAATGTGGAACGGCTTTGAGTGTGCCGCTATTGATCATGCCCGTAGCATAATTGCTGCAAAAGGTTTGAAGGAGGTTCACGAATGAGTAACGCACTGGAAATAGTCAAAACTGTTACAGAAAAGGTGCGTTAGTCTTTGCCAATATTGAAAATATGGAGGCAAAAGTTGAGCTTTACAAAACGGAGGTTACGGAGCTTCACCTTGCCGAGTCGGATTTCCACACAATAAATGGGAAACTCATGCCGAACAAGGCGGCGACCGACCGCATCGGCGAGGCGTGCGGCGTCCAGTTCATTCAGGCCACTTGCCAAGTATCAACTGAAATTTGTGATGACGACATTTGTGGAAAACGGACAGTTTTCCGCGCTGAAGCCCAGGGAAAAGTTCGTATGCCGGACGGTTCGTGGAGAACCAGCACGGTTGACGAATACGAATTTGACCCGGTACTCCGCGCCATGTTGGACAAGAACGTTACCGAACTCAACGAGCAAACCAAAAAAACGGTTGGCCGCACAATTCTGGAATATACCAAAGTGGCGCGGCAAAGGGCGGCTACCGGCGCGAGGCTTCGTGTTATCCGACAGCTTACCGGATGCCGGCAGCCTTTGAAAAAGCGGACGCGGCAAAGCCCTTTGTGTGTACCCGCGTTGTTCAGAATACTGACTACATCTTGAGAACATCGGAAGGTCGTGCTATGGCGACTGCTCAAGCTCTTGGTGTTGACATCGCTTCCTTGTTGGGGACACGACCCTCTCTGCCAGTCAGTGGTGATGTTAAAGAAGCGTATGCCATTGTGGATTCCGCAGCGGCAAATGAAACCAGCGCTGCTCATCTGGCTGCGGAAGCCCTTACTCAAGAACCGGATTTTCCTGAAGATTCCGCAGAGAGAAACCAGCAGGCAACAACTGAGTTTGATAACCTGACTGTAACTCTTGAGAATTACATGAGTTATAAGGATTATCTTGATGTTACCACCAAGAGCGGCACTAATCCCTATAAACTGGCGCAGGATGAACTCGCCAGTAAGAACGCAACCGCGGAAAGTCGTACAAAGATGATAAAGCGTCTGCGGGATTTACTTCTTGCCAAGCATGTTAAGGGGGTAGCATGAAGATAGCGCATCTTGCCGACCTGCACTGCTGCCGGGAACACGCAGATGAAGCTCTGACTTCCCTGCGGTTCTTTGCAGAGCATATAAAAAAGTCCCCGGTGGATTTAATAGCCATTTCCGGGGACGTATGGGACGCTTCGATGCTGAACACCGAAGCGAGCGGCTTCAACCGGTTTACTGACGCGATACAAAACATCGCAGACAACGCTCCGGTAGCCCTTGTTTATGGGACGCCTTCACCTGATACCGATGGTTCATTGGAGGTGTTTCAAAAACTAACCAGTAAATATGGTATCACCATTCTTGAACCGGGTTAAGCCTATTTCTTGAATAATCACAGCGGCGTAAGATTTGTTGAGCCGTTTTTTTCTCAAGTTATGAGCGAAGCCATATTATTCGGTATCCCAGAGCCGCGTAAAAAGTATCTTTTAGCTGGCGCAACAGTGGGAAAAAATGAAACAGAGGAAGTAATTCGAGATGCTATGCACCGGCTTTGCTTCGTCCTTGCGGCTTCACGCAGGGACTATTCTGCTATTCCCTGCTTTCTATTATATCATGGTGATATTGCCGGAAGTGTTTTACAGAATGACCAGACGGTAGAGCGCGGTACAGGAATAGCCATCACGATTGATGACCTTGCCGACATCGGCGCTGACTATTACGCACTTGGCCACATTCACAAGCCGCAAAAGGTGGGCAATCTTAATGCCTACTACGCCGGCAGTATCTACCCCAAGAACTTTGGAGAGACCCACAAGGCGGGGTTCAACATCGTAACGCTCGAAAAGGCCGGTTCTTACGGCTGGGACACAGACGTTGAGCGGGTTGACTTCCCGCATCCGCAAAACCTCAAAATAGAAGAGTGGTATCCTGACCTCAATCTTGCGGACGATGTAACCGGGAAGCGTGTCTGGTACGAAATTACCTGTAAAAAAGAAGACCGCGCCCTTATTAACATTGACAGAATTCTCGCTGAATTACTGGATGAGGGTGCAGTCCCCGGTTCCCGGGTAACACTCCATGACATACCGGTGGAGACCGTGCGTGCCGTGGAAATCACAGCGGTAAAAACACCGACAGAAAAATTTAAAGTATGGGCGGAAAACTCAAACATTGATACTCCAGCTTCTGTAATCGGTAAAATTAAGATACTTGAAAATGAGATTGAACTCTCCACCGTCAAATGCACAGGAGAGTGGGAGCTTGTAAGCATCAGACTACGCGGGGCGACCGGTATCAAGTGTGGGATTAAGCAGGATGAAATTGCCATCAATTTTGACAAATACGCGCCCAGCCTCATTGCACTTTCCGGTGCTAACGGTAAAGGCAAAACGACACTGATTGAGAATTGCCATCCCCATCCGTAGCTTTTGACCCGCAAGGGCAAACTGCAAGACCATTTTTCGCTCCGCGACAGCTTCCGTGAAGTTGTTATGCGTAATGCGCTCACCGGCATGATGGCGAGATTCTTCATCCAGATTGACGGTGTGAATAAGAGCGGCTCGTGCAAATACTTCGCGTTCAGAAAGCCAGACGGAAAGACGGAATGGGAAGCGGTAGAGGGCGTGGACGGAAACTTCAAGCCCTACGAGGACTTGCTTGAAAGGACTTTCGGGCCGCTGGACTTATATCTCCGCACGGCGTTCATCACGCAGCGCCCAACAAATAATCTGCCCAACCTGACGGACGCGACCGCCGGAGAGAAAAAGACGCTTTTTGTGGCGCTGGCCGGTATTGACTACCTCCAGCAGTATGCCGACAGAGCGGCGGACAAGGCGAAAGAGGCGGTGGCGACAGCGCATGATGTGGAAATTAGAGTACAAACACTGGAGACCGCCGTATCGGGAAAGGAGACTGTGGAAAAGGAATTGCGGGAAGCAGAAGCCATGCTCTCAGTGGGGAGGCAAACGCTGAAGAACATTACCGCCGAAGGACAGGCCGCTAAAGCCGATGTCGACCGTCTGCAAATGCTCTGCGAGGCCGAGCGGCAGAGACGGCACGATGCGGACGCTGCTGGCACTGCGATTGCCAATGCTTCTATTACTATCAGAGAACGGAAAAAGGACATAGACCGTTACCGCGATGCGGCAAAAAACAGGGAACAGTTTGAAAACCGGATAGCGGAGGGTGAGGCGTTACAGGAAACCATAGCGACTGAAAACAAAAAAAAGCGCTCTATTATAGAAGAAAACGCAAAAAAACAGCGAGATTTTATCCAAAAAAAGACTGCTTTTGAAGCAAAAGTAAAAAAACTTGAGAGAGAACGTGAATCCCTCCGCGATAAGCGAGACAGCCTTGAAAAGAACGCCGAGCGGTCCCGGAACAACATCAGGCTGTACGAAAGGGATGCGGCGGAAATCAAAGAAGACTGCCCCACCTGCGGACAGCGACTTCCGGCTGACAAGCTGGCGGAACTGAAAAACAGGCGGGAGGATTTTCTTGCAAAGATTGAGACGGAAACTGCCGCACTCGCCAAGTTCAACGAGGAACTTGAAAGCCTCTCCACGCAGCTTGAAGAAGCGGACGATAAGATAGCCGACCTCTCCTTTAACATGCCTGAGCCAGAAAAAGACACGCCCTTTGATGGTACCGCCCTGCTGAACGCGGAAGCGAAGCTGCGGCAGATCAACCTGCCTTCCGCCCGTGCCGCCCTTGCCGAAGCGCGGGATGCGGTAGTACGTATCGAGGGACTAGAATGCGAAATCGAGACACAGTGGCGGATTATTGCGGAAAAAGAGGCAGAGTACGCCCGGCTTAACGCCGGAATCGAAGTGGGTTACGGCGAAAAAATCGCTGCTGGACTGGAGGCGGCAAAGAGACTGCATACTGATCTGACTAACCGCTATGCGGAAACTAGAGCCGATATTGCGAGGAACGAGGATAGCGTCCGCAAAGCGTGGACTGGACGAAAAGCGGCGCGGGAAAAAGAACTAGCCTTAGCCCGCGTAAAGGTAAAACGTGCCAAAACAGAAATGGCTGAATGGGAACTTGTGTCGAAGGCTTTCGGCAAAGATGGCATTCAGGCGCTTGAACTTGACGCGCTTGCCCCCGGCATTTCCGACACGGCCAACCGCATTTTGGACAAGGCTTTTAATGGACGCTACAGGGTCGATATTCAGACCACGCGTATAGGCGGCGCGGGAAAGAAAGTAAAGCAGATAGAGGATTTTCTGATATTTGTTACTGACATGGAGGATAGCGAGGGACAACCCTCATTGCTTGAGAACAAGTCCGGAGGCGAGACAGTCTGGATAAAACGTGCTATTTACGATGCATTTGCGGTTATCCGCAAGAGGAACACCAATTTTGCATTTCTGACATGTTTTCAGGACGAGGCTGATGGGGTGCTGGACAGTGCGGCAAAGACCGCCTACGCCCGGATGCTTGAAGCAAGCTATACAGAAAGCAAACTGCGGCACACGGTCATCATCACTCACAGCAACGAAGTCAAGGCGATGATTGAACAAAAGTTTGATATAGAAGAACTGGCAACAGCAGGATAAAACAAACGAGGCGCCCTTGTACAATACTGGGGAGCTTCCTTCAAGATTGATTGGAAATTTGAATAAGAGAAGAAACTAATGAAGGTAGAGGAATGGGGCAGATATAGGATACGTTTTGTGGAATTTAGATTCTAGTGATGGGCATTTGCACAGGATGTAGCAAAAGCATTGGGATATAGAAATGTTGGAGACGCTCTTAAGCTGTGTAAGAAAGCAGTTAAATACTCTCCTCTTAAAGAGCGGAGGCGCTATAAGGTCTCAATAATCCCAGAATCAGATATTTACCGGCTTATATTTGGTAGCAAAATACCACAAGCAATAGCTTTTCAAGATCGGGTTTTTGAATATGTTATTGGATTAAATCGCTATAATGAACTGGGAATAGAAGGATGTGAAATATTCCATATGTTAAAGCACTGGGATTAAAGTCAGTAAAGGAATAAAGAGGGTAACAGAATGAAAAAGGATGAATGGGAAAAGAAGTACCACTACGGAAAACGCAACTGTTCGCAATGCTTGCACTACATAGAAGTGCAAATAGATGGATGTAATACAAAACATTCCTGCGTCAAAAAACGTGAAGCCGGCGCAGGAGAGGCTGTAAAACCATCGTATGACTGCGACCTGTGGGAGCATAGAGGATAGAAAAGTGTAATCGGGAGTAGTTGAGCGGGGTGCAATTCCCCGCCCCGATATAAGGATAAAAAAATGAAGATAGGACTGATAGATGTTGATAGCCATAATTTCCCGAATTTAGCCTTGATGAAGGTATCAGCATAACACAAAACAAGGGGCGACACGGTTAATTGGTTCATCCCCATGTTTTGGAACGTTCTTGATATTGTTTATGTGAGCAAGATCTTCACATTTACGGAAGATTATTTAGATGTAATAGACGCTAAAGAAATAATAAGAGGCGGTACAGGTTATAGCCTTACCTCCAAACTACCGTCACCTATTGAGCGGTGTTACCCAGACTATAGTCTATATGGGATACAAGATACAGCTTACGGCTATTTGACGAGGGGTTGCCCTCGTGGATGCGGTTTTTGCATCGTGAGACAAAAAGAATATTACATAACAATGGAAATTAATAATTCTGCGCTGATACCTCACCGTGTATCGAATGCCGTTTTCTTAGAAGAACGGAAACAAATAGTAAACAACAAGGAAGGATAGGAACTAACTATGAAAAACAATTTATCATTTTTTGGACATGATACTGATGCTCTTTCACACCCCAAAATGCAGGCACTGGTGGCAGAGTATGGTATGACTGGGTATGGTAGGTTTTGGGCATTAAATGAGGCTATCGGTCAATCGGAAGAAGCCCGTCTCAATATATCACGCAAAGTCAATAAGCTTAATCTTGCGAATAGGCTTTGTATGAGGCCTGCTGAGCTGGATTCGTTTTTAGGTTTTTTATCGGATCCGGAAATCGATTTAATCAACTATGCAGAGGGGATAATAACTACGGATAGAACAACGGAAAACTATCGTATGGTAAAAGAAAAGCGAGAGGCAGATCGGGAGCGCAAGAGAGCTAAAAGAACTGAAATTGAAGAAGAAGAAATTGAAATACTTGAACCGGTCAAGGTGGAATATCTATCCGTACGGAATAGCGCACTTTCTATGCGGAAAGAACAAGAAAGCAAAGCAAAGCAGACTAAAGTAAATAATAAAGCTGCTACTGCTGTTGCGGAGCATAAAAATAATTTACTGGCTGATACTTTAGGATTAGAAACAGCGATCCAAGAAGCGTCGCCTGATTTTGAGGTCATCAAAAACGAGGCAAGGCGTATCGGCATTAAGCTTGATCATCTATCGGCTTAAAAGATAGCACAATCAGGTATTCCGGCACATTGCATCACAGGGATTGATGGCAGGTATACATTTTTTGAATTTGTTTTACAAAAAATAAAGGGCAAATATAAAGACAATCAGATACGCAGTCTTGAAGGAATGTTTGTCATGGCGGTTAGCACCTGGGATGACCTAAGGGAACAGTATTCTGAGTGGCGTGATACACAGGTCGAAAAAAAACGTAAAAGTGAGGCGGCGCATAATAGGGAACGAGCATTGTTTGGTAACAGACCAAGACAGTGCGCCTGTGGTAGTAAGCACTTACATCAAGACAGCAATGGTGATATATGGTGCAAGGAGTGCCGAAGTTACTATACGTTTAATAATGCGACATTGAGCTATGATTTTACTGATATGAGGGAACGATGGGATAAAGGACAACAAGGTTTTGATTTTTTTAGAAGATTAAGTGAATATAAGACAGGAATACAGACAGCTGATGTGTCGCACCTCACACAGGTACTTGGAATGAATATTTCGACACATCAGGTTATCCAGAATTCTGGATAGACAATAAAGGAAAATAAAGGTTAAAAATGAGACACAAAACCGAGAGGGTATCAGAGTTGCAAACTTATGCTGTTTATAGTATAGTATACCGTTAAAAACGGGGAAAGAAACGGCGTTAAAATCGGAGAGTAAACGGTCATGGCAAGAGAAGATGGATTAGCCGCAGGAGTAAGGACACGGTTTTCAAGTACATATCAACCGGCGAACCGTGGCCGGAAACCTTCAAAGCTCAAGAAGTGGATTAAAGAAAATGGGGTATCCAATGAGGATTTTATCGCTCTTTTCAAGAGTATTATTGCTACTCACACCATCGAGGAACTTGAAAAAATGATTGAAGGAGACAATAAAAAGAAATTACCTGTTATTGTGGCGCTCTGCATTTCGGCTTTCATACACGATATGAAAACCGGCACCCTGAATGCGGCGAACAGTATACTCGACCCCATTATGGGTAAACCTTCACAGCAGGTTATTCTTGGGAGAGAAGACCGTATAGTATTACCATCTGAACCTGAAGAGCGCCGTATGTTAGCCGAGAAACTGAGAAACGAAATTAATCTTAATACCTATGGTAAAAAACAAAAAAGCAACCGAAAAAAAGGACTGAGTAACTATGGATTATACCGATGATATTAAATCTCCAGTATTTGACTTTGATATTGAATTTGAAGGTGAAAAAAGGGAAGCGGGAACACTGAGTTACCGGAAGTGGCGCAATGCAGTATTTACCAGAGATTATTATACATGCCAAAAGTGCCACCGGGAGTTCCCGAAAGAAAAACTGGAAGCGCATCACCTAAAGCCGTTTTCAATGGCTCCAGAATTGCAGTTTGATGTTGATAACGGCCTTACCCTGTGCCATGATTGCCATGTCAAGACCGATACCTATGGCCGCAATAAGCAGAAACTAAAAAGCAAAAGGCAGCCATGAATAAAAATCTTATTAGAAACGTAACGATGGGGGTTTCTGATGACGACCTTTTACGGCGATTAGAGGCGGTGGATCACCATTTGAACTTTATGTCTTACACATGGACGAATCAGACAACTCCTTTTCTGGTGGGATACCATACACAGGTTATGTGCGAATGTATTGATTCTGCTATAGAGCAGTTCCGGCACGGTATAAGCACCCATTGGGTGATTGCTATTCCGTTCCGCCACGGCAAATCGGAGGTTATCAGCCGGAAACTCCCGGCGCATTTCCTCGGTCTGTTCTCTGATTGCAAAGTTATTCTTTGCGGCCATACGTCCGAATTAACCGAGGGCTTCTCCAAGATTTCCCGTAATCTCATTCAGACCCGGCAATACCGTGATTTGTTTCCGACTGTGGAGGTAGACCCCGGCTCCTCATCCGGGGTGCATTGGAAAATAAAAGACCGTGAGGGAGAATGCTTTTCCAGTGGTTTACTCGGCAGCCTTTCAGGGCAGGGCTACCACTTGGGTATTCTTGATGATTATTGCCGTAACCGCGCTGACGCGGAATCAGAGACTATGCGGGAGAAAATGTGGAATGCCTTTACCAATGACTTTATGACACGAGGTGCGGAAGTCTCAATAACGATGGTTGTTGCCACCACATGGCATGTTGATGACATTATAGGACGGATTAAATCAAGTCAGAAAAACGACCCAGATTTCCCGCAATTCCACATACAGCGGCTGCCGGCTTTAAGTGATACCTATCCAATCGGAACTTTGTTTCCGGAAAAGTTCTCAAAAGAGTGGTATACACAACGGAAAGCAATGCTTGGTGAGTATGGGTTCTCCTCGCTCATGCAGCTTGAGCCGGTAAAGCGCGGCGGGAATATGCTCAATACCGAGTGCATTGTAAAACACAAGGCTCTTGCCGAATATCCAAAGAACCTCACGTGGTATAGGATTTGGGATTTGGCGCACACCGCGAAGGAACGAGCCAAACAGGACCCGGACTACACTTCCGGCACATTATTGGCTTTCAGTGTTCAGGATGATATGATACACTTGTGGGTGAAGAACGTGAACCGCATGAGGAAGAATGCACCGGAGCGGGACGCGGAAATCTACACTGTAACGAAACTGGACGGTGCGTACGTGAAAATTGGTATTGGCGGCAGTCTGGATTCCAAAGACGCTATTGCAACCATGCGGAAAATATTGAAGGGGAAGCGGACAGTTTATTCAGTGCAAGAAAATAAAGACAAGGTTGTCCGCGCTACCCCGCTTGAGCCTCTATTCAAGGCGGGTAATGTCCATGTTCCTCTGGGTGCGCCATGGCTTGATGACTGGATTTCTGAAATTGCGGCGTTTCCTTTCGGATCACATGACGATCAAGTAGATAATCTTTCCGCCGGCTATGCTATATATTCACAACAGGGAGATTCTAGTTCCCTCTATGAATGGTAGGAGATATGAAATGGTAACAAAACCCGGTATTATTACTAAGACAAAGAAATTCGTCAAGGATGGTTGGAGTAATCTCATTACCGGCCTTAATGCAGCAGCCACTGCAAAAAAGAGATACACCAGACACGTCATTGATCACTCCATAACCGATCAGGAACTTGAATCCCTGTATGCCGAGGACGGACTAGCGGCGCGGGTGATAGATTTGTTGGTTGACGACATGTTCCGAGAAGAATGGGAATATGATTTCCCAACGTCTGATGAATTGAAAGTAAAGGAACTTACCGACCACTATAAAACTGTGATGGAATCCATAGGCGCATACCAGAAATGTGCCGAGGCTATCAAATGGGCGCGTCTTTACGGAGGAAGCCTTATCCTTATTGGTGTTACAGATGGAAAAACACCAGACAAGCCTTTAGACCCGAAGAATATAAAGACCTTTGAAAATCTAAAAGTCATTGACCGTACTGATGTTGATTTTCAGAACATTGAGTTTCAGATGGATCCGTTAAAACCGCGGTATGGCCTCCCTGAGTATTATTCCATAAAGGTTGCCATTGGACAGCAGCATATCCAGATGGAAACACGAGTTCATTATTCTAGGATAATTGAAATCCATGGTGCATCGTTACCTAATGGAGCAACCGTCTTTACCGCAGAACAGCGTTACTGGGGGGTGTCCGTCCTCCAAAGGGTTGAGGAGCATCTGAGAACACTCGGCTCTTCTCTCGGTAGTATAGACCAACTTTTACAAGAAATGAGCGTTGGAAAATACAAAGTAAAAGACCTTGCTAATCTGCTGGCTACCTCTGAAGGGAAAGTTATGATCCAGCGACGTGTTGAGCTGATGGATTTGACTCGCTCTGTTTTTCGGTCGCAGTATTTTGATAGTGAAGAAGACTATACCCGCGATGCAGTGAGTTTTAACGGGGTGCCGGAAGTCCTTTATATCATTTTTATGCTCATATCAGCGGATACCGGTTATCCCATAACTCGGCTATTCGGTGTGTCTCCTGCCGGTATGAATGCCACCGGGGAAAGCGATATGCGTAACTACTATGACACGGTTCGTTCAAAACAGACCTTCCAATTACAACCCATACTCTTGCGGCTGGTAAACATCATTGCAGAGTGGCTCGGCATTGAGGAACCTTATATCAGATTTGCGCCCCTGCAAACCATGAACGAGAAGGAACAGGCTGAACTTAATAAGCTGAACGCCGATAAAGACAAGATAGAGGCTGACACCTACAAAGTCTATGTTGACATGGGTGTTCTTGAACCCTATGAAGTACGTTTTTTGAAGTTTGGTAATACCCTGGACATTATTCCTGTTCCTAAAGACTTTGAACTACCGCCTGTTGAACCAGTTTCGGGGGACAAGTCGATGGAAGGTGATGAGACGGGCTAGAAAGAAACCTGCTGTGAAAAAGAAGTGAGATCATCGGATGAATATGCAAGAATTTGATAGAGGCTTTGAAATTACTTTCAATACACAACATGGTAAAAATGTCATGCAACTTGCCATGATGGAATTTCTTGGAGCTAGGCATATTGAAGGGAGGGATGCAACATGTTTTGAGCCAATGTTAATTGCAATTTACAACGCAATTAAAGCAGCAAAAATCAAGGAAAAGACAATCGGAACTGCGGAGGCCGGTAAGAAATGAACGATACGATCCGCTCAGCGCTCATTACGGTTATAAAATCTAATTGTCAGAAAATGAGCCGCTCCCAGCGGCAAAAGGGAATAAAGCCCCAGCGGTGGCTCTACCCCTACGCGACAGAGGCTCGGTATGCCGCTACGATACGTGCATGGTTTCGTCCCTTGCGTGAGTATGTGCATAGGTATCTCAAAGAAAATCAAAAAACCATTTTACAAGGTGATTCAGCAGACTTACCCACCGACAGTCTTTCCGCTTTGCGATTGGATGCCGTGCCGGGCAAGTCGTTCAAAACGATGATCAATACTCTCTCAATGGCTGGCTGGCACAGTATGTTCCTCTCGTTGACGAGAGCAAAAGCGGATCACCGCTTTATATGGGATTGGGGAATATCGCCGATTCGGTCTTTGATTTTAATGAAGGGCAGTACGAAAAGGGAGCAAAATCCGTTCTCGGTGTGGAGTTTCCAGTCGGTGAGGACTGGTGGCCGCAGGCACGGGATACCTGGGCAAGCCAGAACTACGACAACCTCAGCGATTTAATGAAGAAGTATATCGGACAAGTCAGAGATTTCACAGAGAAAGCGGTTACTTCAGGCTTATCAGTAAAAACTTTATCGGAACAGATTCAGGCATTGGACAACAAATTCACAAAAAGCCACGCTGATTTTATCGCTAGAGACCAGATAGGTAAACTTAACGGTCAAATTACCCAGCAACGTATGGAATCCGTAGGGCTTAGGATGTATATCTGGGAAACTTCCGGTGATGAACGAGTACGTGGTAATCCGATTGGCAAGTATCCAAATGCAAGACCTTCTCATTATCTGATGGACGGCAGATTGTGCCGCTGGGACAAAAGCACAGTCTACAGTCAGGATGGTGGCAAGACATGGATACCCCCGCCTTCCGGTGCGGTACTTCTTCATCCCGGCATGGATTACCAGTGTTTCCCCGGGTCAACCAAGATTGAAAGTTTTTTCGACAATGAGAGGATTTATCAACGAGTCTATCATGGTCCGACGACCGCGCTCATCACGGCCAAAGGAAAGATTAACTGCACACCTAACCACCCTATATTGACCGATAAAGGATGGCGCCCCGCAGAGCTCATTAACATAGGAGACCGCATTGTCAAGGTTAAGGGAGAAGGCGCTCTTGCTGACAGCGCAAATCCACAAAACTCCATAACCACTTTCGATGAGCTTTTTGGTTTTTTCAGCGTTTTTCTTAACAGAGAAAGGATTAGTCTTGGTAATGAGGATTTCCACGGCGATATTTCGGTTGACCAAAAGGTCAATATTATAACCACTAAAAGCGTACTGCGGAATTACGTCAAAACCGATATTGATGAGGCGTTTTTTCAAAAGATCTTCTCCGAAGCCGATACGATGGCATTTGGTGAGTGCGAGTTTGTGTCTGATCTCTTCAGGGACTGTCTTTCCTTTCACTGCGGCATGGGCTTTTTCAGTAAGGCGAATTCTTTCCTCGGCAGTGGAATGGGACATTCTGACGATCATGCTATCAGAGCGATTGCGTGGGTTCAGTCCGTTCTCAATAAGGCGACAGTTGATGGAAGCCCTGGTTGCTCCGAACTTTTCAGAAATAGCCTTGACACTCATGCCGGACTTAAACAATTCGCATATTTCTTGTTCTGGGAGTTGTTTTCTGTTATGCGCCGGGTGATTGTAATGAACGGGGGAATATCCCCTCCGCCTCATGGCAACATCAAGATTGCTATGAAGGATTCCTTTGAGCTTGGCAATTTGGCTGATATTCATTCCTCCGGCATTGAGTTTGATACAGTCATTGATAAAGTTATCGTATCCGACTACGAAGGGCATATTTATAACCTCCAAAATACGCACGGATGGTATATGGTATCATCGGAACATTACATTGTTAAGAACTGCCGTTGCACGGCCACAGCTTACTGGCAGGAACTTGTCGGAGAAGCAGACCAGATGCTAGCACAGTATTGGGAACCGAATACAGTGGCTGCGCAGAATATCGCGGTACTGTCAAAACCAATGCTACAGCCTAAAAAATTGGTTACTCAGAAAATACTTCAGGGGCAGGTGAGCGACCTCGATAAGCAGATAAAGGCTCTGGAAAATCAGTACAGTGGCGCTATTGTTGACAACGGCTCCCCAGCTGATAAGCAACTATACGCTGACTTACAAAGTAAAAAGGCGGAAATCCAAGCGGAAATTGAGAAGAAGAAACTAGCAGCACAGAAAAATCTGCTTACTAAAAAGATTAAAAAATTTGAAAAAGAACTCGAAGATATTCAAATCAAAACCTACAGCGGTATTTGGAAAGACGATGTAACAGTAGAGGACTATGCGGATAAAGCTGCTGGGATTCAGGCTAAGAAGGATTATTTCATAGGCAAGCTCAATAATGAAACCCTCTCCGAGAGCGACAAGGTGAAATTGACCCTGTTTTTGCAAGACCTAGACGAGTTTGAGGCTGAAGGTAAACATTATGTTGCTATTCAGACAGCAATAAAGGATGCCAAAGGACAGTTGACTGCTCTCAAAAAAGGTAGTACGCTTAAAAAAGAGGATAATCCCTATTCGCAGGAAAGAAAAGATGCGGCTCTGTGGGCAAAAAATCCAAAAGACGCTGATTCTGCGTTGCGTGATGTTTGTGGTGAGGTATGGAAGAGCGCTTCATTGGCTGAGCGTGAAGCTATTTATGCCTATACCGAAGGTTCAGGTGGATTTAACCGGCCGTTGCGAGGGTATGATGGGAGTTGGCAGAACTTTAAGGGTGTGGGGAAAGTGCCGTTAGATAATGAAGGGAGAGCCGATGCAATCAAGAAGATGACAAAATTGATAAACCGCTCTGAATATGATTTTGATGTATGGCTTCAAAGAGGAGTTGCAACAGTGGACGGCGTGGCTGCCTTTCTTGGTATAACTGAAGATAACCTGCGGCATTGGTCACAGGCTCAATTTCAAAAGCACTTGATTGAGAGCAAGTCCGAGATTACTGATCCCGCATTTTTCTCCTGCGGCAGTTCCAAAGGTAAAGGGTTTAGTGGGTATATATTTAATATTTATTGTCCGAAGGGAACGAAGATGATGTATGCCGAGCCTTTTAGTCATTATGGAGAAGGTGATAAACTACATTGGGACTGGGAAGAATTAAGCAATGAAAGACTGGACGGTATAGCAAAACAATCAGGTTTCGGCTATGAAGACGAGACGATTATCCAGCGCGGTACAACTTTCCGGATAATAAAAGTTGAGAAAAAGAGGGACACTATTTTTTTTGATATTGAGGTCGTGAAGCAGATTGAGGAAAGCAAGAATTATGGCGCAGGAAAAAAGACCGCGCTGGGAAAGTGAAGGGATGATGGGCTGTAGGCATGTTACGGATACTATTGTCTGCAAGACGTGTATGTTCCGGTTTATTGAGAGTGGAGGAAAGAAGGTAGAAGCCCCGAATGCTGGTTGTTGCGAAATTTACGAGTATCCAGATGCCAAGCCCCATGAGGTGTATTTTGATGGTGCAGACTGTGAAAACTATGAAAAGGATGTATAAACAGCATGGCGAACATTGCAGCAAAACAGGTGGAAGCGATTATTATGGGCGTTGCGGTGGGCGATGCCCTTGGTGTTCCGGCAGAGTTTCAGCAGCGAGGGACTTTCACCATAACGGATATGGTAGGCTTCGGCACTCACAACCAGCCGCCCGGAACATGGTCTGACGATACCTCGCTCACCTTATGCCTCGCGGATTCACTTTCCCGCGGTTTTGACCTCAACGATATAGCCCGAAATTTCATAAAGTGGTATGACAAATGCGCTTTCACGGCGCACGAAACGGTGTTTGACATCGGCATATCAACATCAAAAGCCATTAACCGCCTCAAGGCCGGCGTTGCCCCGGAAAAAGCCGGATGCGCCGGAGCGAACCAAAACGGTAACGGCAGCCTCATGCGAACAGCGCCGCTCGTGTTTTATCTTGCGGACAAACCGGAAGCGGAACGCTACGCACTCACAAAGGCGGTTTCGTCCATTACCCACGCCCACCCGGTATCGGTGGCATCGTGTTTCTTTCACCTTGAGTATCTGCTGAAACTGCTCGGCGGTATGGATAAAGATGCCGCCTATGCCCAATTATGCGCTGAGTTTCGGGAAGGCAAGCCTCATATTAGCAACGATACGCTCGGCAGATTTGCCCGTCTTCTGCGGGATATACGCCTCCTGCCTGAGTCGGCTATCAAGAGCAGCGGTTTTGTTATTGACACGCTTGAAGCCGCCTTCTGGTGCTTCCTGACCACGGACAGCTACCGGAATGCGGTCTTAAAGGCTGTCAATCTGGGAGAAGATACCGACACCACTGCGGCGGTTACCGGCGCTCTTGCCGGTCTTTATTACGGCTTTGATGAAAGGGGCATACCGTCTGAATGGATAAGGAAACTGGCAAGATTTGAAGATATTTTTGCTGTTGCCGACAGTCTTGTCCAAAGGTTCAGATAGCCAAGAATGGTATTTTGAAATAGTTGGGAGAGCGTCATGGAGCTTACAAACGAGCAGCTTGAGGTCATTAAGGCGGCAAGCCGTGAGATTGACTTTGGACGGATAACCGTCTCCTTTACAGGAGAGCCATCATACCTTGTTGATATTGTAGCTGAGAAACATCTCCGGTTTTGTCATCAAAGAACAGCAGAACTGACCAGAGGAAAACCTCTGGATCGCAAGAGGTCAGGAAGGTATTAAAAAAATAAGTAGTGTAATTTCCTTATTGACAAAACTTTGAACGTGGTTTAAGGTTAAAAATAATAGTTAGCTGACCAAAATACGGAAGCCTGATAAATCTCTGACAGAATTGTTTTCTGTCCGTGGTTTATCAGGCTTTTTTATTTTCAGACAAGCAAGCCTAGGTGGAGAACATGGGAGAGCAAAAGACAGTAAAACGGTGGGATTCTCTTGAACCAGCACGATGGATGACCACTCCTTTTATCCGCACTACCGATGGATTCTTGCAAGGAAGGGCTATAGTTACCAGTGTAGGTGTATTCACCTATAGGCATGAAGATGGCTCAATTACACAGGAACTGCGACTCCCGGAGGAAGTATTTGCCACCGATAGCCTGAACTCAATGAAGCTCAAGCCAGTTACGAATGACCATCCCACCGAAAAAGTAACTCCTGATAACACCCATGAATTATCCGTTGGAAGCCTCGGCAGCAATCTGTCCAGTACTACTCAAGAACGGACATGGGACGGCTATACCCCTTTTGACAAACTGACTGATGGTCTCCATGTCGCTATCGATATGACCATTACCCGCGCCGATGCCATAGACGATGTAGTAAACGGTAAGCGGGCATTGAGTATGGGGTATGAGTGCGACCTTGAAAAAGCAGAAGAAGGGGCAGTCTGGTGCGGTATGGCATACGACCATATCCAGCGGAATATTCGTTACAACCATTGCGCCATAGTAGATAAAGCCCGCGCAGGGAACGCGGCTCAAATTCATTTGGACAGCGAGGATGCTGTTCTCGAACACACTATTTCTACGTCTAAGGAGGACAATAAAATGGGAATGAAGACCATAAAAATTGACGGTGTAGATTTTCAAGGAGATGAAACCTTGGTAGTAAAATACACCGAGCAGGTTAAACGTGCCGATGCCGCGGAAAAGGCATTGGAAAAAGCTGCTACCGAGCATAAGGGGGCGTTATCAAAACTGGAAGCGGAACGCGATACCGCAAAAGACCGTGCCGACAAAGCCGAAGAGGAGTTGAAAAAGTCCAAGGCGGATGTCACCAACAGCAAGCGGCTGGACGAACTGGTTGCGGCAAAGCTGGCTCTTTTGGATGTTGCCGACCGCGCCGGGGTGGAGATCAAGGCCGATATGTCCGACGAGGATATTAAGAAAGGTGTTATTACTGCGGTATTCCCCAAGGCAAAACTCGACGGTAAGGATGAGACCTATATTTCCGCACGGTTCGATTCTGCGGTGGAAACAGTAGAAAGTCGCGCCGATGGAGAAAGCCGCATTGTAGCAGGGGAACACCACCAGCCAGAAACCCGTACCGATTCCGTTACGGCCCGCAAGCGCATGATAGAACTGAATCGCCGTCTGAGTACCGGTGAAAAAGTGGAGGCATAAATATGGAACTTTACGGAGAGCCAAAACGAGCTATTGCCGGCATGAAATACGGCTTAAAAGATAACACCGAAACCTTTATCGCAGGAGAAAAGATATATCCCGGCGATCCCTGTTTTGGGATGGTTGGAGATGAACACACCATTTACGGGGCGTATATCAATGCGGTTACCCTGACAGCCTCCGTTGATCTGGTAACGGGGAATGAAATTGCGGTTACTATAAACGGCATTGTGCTTGCTCCGGTAGAGTTTGTTACTTCATCCGTTACTACCCTTGAGGCTCTTGTCCAGGCGATAAATCTTAATGCTGACATAGGGAATCTAGGTATTGAGGCATTCATCGTTGAAGGTGCAAATGCGCTCACCCTCGAAGGACCCGGCATTACCATTACGGCTAGTGCCGTTGTTACAGGCGGTGCTTCTCAAGCAACCTTTGTCTCGGCAGCCACTACGAATATGAAGTTTGTTGGCGTTGCCCGCCATACGGAATTGTGTTTCAAAGAAGGAACAGGTTTCTATCCACCGAAGACTACGGTAAATGTCCAGACCGAGCATGAGATTTATGTTCCGGTTGCAGATGGGTCTTCTCCGGCAGATAAGAAGCCGGCTTTCATTATCCTCTCTGGGGATGATGTCGGAAAGTTTACGGATGAAGAAGACGGTACTTATGAAAGCGGTGCGCTATTTCGGAGTGCCGCACAAGACGGACTTGCGCGGGTTGAACTGCGCGGCATGAAATAAGGAGTAAATTATGGCAGATAGCGCTTCAAGACGGCTTGACCGTGCGGAATCCGCTTTTTTCGCTCGTGAAAACGAGTTTATCAAAACTAAAACCTATGATGCAAAACCTCCTGCCTTAAAAGGGTTGACTTTAGTTCCCATTGCAGGTGATGTGCCTGAAGGTGTCAGTGAAATCACCTATCGCCGCTTTAATGAAGCAGGTGAGGCAAAACTCATTGCAGACTATGCAAAAGACTTCCCCAGAGTGGATGTATTCGGTGAAGAATACACTGTTAAGGTGAAAGACTTTGGGGATAGTTATGGGTATTCTATCAGGGAAATCCGAGAATCCGTGCGAGCCGGTAAACGGCTTGACCAGCGCCGCGCTCTGGCTGCACGGCGGGCGCATGAACGGAATATGAACAAGATTACGCTTCTCTCCGATCCAGTAGGTGATACCTTCGGTGTGCTTGATTTTCCCGGTATTACCGAAGCAACGCTGCCTGCTGATGGGACAGGCGGTTCAAAGTCGTGGGTTAATAAGGATGTGGATAAGATCCTTCGCGACATCAATGTCATGCTTGATGCGGTCATCCAGCCGACAAACGGCATTGAAGTACCGGATACTCTGCTACTGCCCTTGAGTGCGTTCACTTTGCTTACCAACACACGCCTCGGAGACAATACGATCTCGCTTATGAAGTATATCCGTGATAACTTCCCGCAAATAACCAGAATTGACTGGCTCAATGAGCTTAAAGGACTGGGTGCAGGCGGCACAAATCGTATCTTTGTTGGTAAGTTCGATAGCGATCATCTTGAGAATCAGATTGTCAATCAGTTTGAGCAGCTTGAGGTTGAACATGAGGGGGGTGAATACACCATCCCCTGTATCAGCAGTACTGCTGGGGTAATCATATATTACCCGATGGCGTTTGCTTTTGCGGACGGCGTGTAAGGAGGAAGCACAGATGTTCATTAGATATAACCCGAAAGAAAAGCATCTTAAATGTATACCGCTCATAGTCGATCCGAAAAGTGAAAACCCACTGCCGTTTACTAGCGACGCGCTGATACTACGTTTGGGAATTAACGAGATTTCCGAAGCAGAATGGGAAGCCATAAAACCGCATATCAAAGCAGAATTACAAAGCGGTGAAATTACGGCGTTTGCAGTTCCGGTAACATCGGAAAAAGGAACCGTAAAAGCAAAAACACTGAAAGATGTACCTGCCTCGGTTGCCAAGAAAATTATTGCAGGATGCGAGAATCCTACTGTTCTGGAACGGTGGTTTAGAGAATACCTTCCTGATGAGATTATGCTTATGGTTGCTAAACGGCTCCGTGAGTTAAAGATTGATCCCGATGAATTCGGCTCTGAAATAGCTGGTAAAGAAGATACTCTCAATGCGGACATTATCTCCGAATTCAGCACTGAGCCAGAATCGGAAAATGCACTTGAAATCTCGGAAGAAGAGGATACCAGCAAGGACAGATGGCGTGGCAAAAAAGGTGCGAAAGCAAAGAAAAAACAGATTCCTCTCGATCCTGAACCTAAAAGTGATGAGGTCGAGGATGAATTTGAAGGCTCTATATAGTAAGGAATAAAATATGTCCTCTGACCCTCGCCAGATAATTGCGATCATTTGCCCGGAACTTTCGGCTAGTCCATCTCTTTCAGTAATTCTTACGATGGCGAGTGAGGTTACTGATAAATGCTTTTTTGGAAAGATGTATTCGTATGCTATAGCATACAGAGCTTGCCACATTTTCATGGTATCTGGCGGTGCAGATAATAGCGGAATTGGTGCAGCAGCCGGCTTGGGACAGATCACTGGCATGAGTGAAGGTGGTTTATCGGTGAGTTTTGCGGTCGGCAGTGTCTCGGCAGATTATGGAGGACTTGAGACTACAAAGTTTGGGAAGATGCTACTGGGTTTAATTAAATCACGCCCTACGATGGGTGTAAATATGGCTGGACTTAATTGTCAGCCACATGGAGGTTGCTAAATATGGCAGTAAAGCAGTATAAGTATACGGCTAAAATCAAACAGCCGCAGATAATTGCCGGTGTTAGGATTGATCCCAAAGGCGGGACGTTTAACGAAAAGCAGGTATGGGCAATTAAACATGATGTATACGGCAGGGAACTGGTGGAGAAAGGGTTTTTGATCTTTGATGAAAAAGCGGAAACACAGCCAGTAAAGGCAGCCGCTCGGCAGTCGGCGCAGAGCAGCGCTGAGGCAGACATACAGAAGAAGTAATGGCAAAGGGCAGTACTGATACAGATATGGGCTTAAAGGCTATTTTCAAAGAGATGGGAAAACTGAAATCCCTGTGCGTCAAAGTCGGTGTTACCGAAGACGTTGGTTCACAGACTACTGACAGCGGCGCCACTCTTGCTCAGATTGCCGCATGGAATGAACTGGGTGTTCTGGGACCGCCTTTCAGTCAACACGGAAGCGGTAAGTGGTTTATTCCTCCGCGCCCCTTTATTCGTGGTTTTGCTGATGGGAAGCACGAGCTAACCGCACAGACGATGGAGAAGTTGAGTGGACAGGTTTCAGGAGGTAAGATCACAGCGGAAACCGCACTAAGGCAGCTTGGACAATACGGACAGGACGGAGTTAAATCGTATATCAGAGATGGCACTTTTACGCAGAATGCGGATTCTACGATTGCCAAGAAAGGAAGCAGCCATCCTTTGATTGATACTGGCACCCTGCGGAACTCCGTCCGGTATCAGGTAATCGAAAAACCTGTTGATAAGGTGAAAAAATAATGAGCCTCTTTAAGAGCATGAGCCTTATCAGGCGCAGAAAGACCGGTGGCGGTTACGTCCGGGGACAGTGGATACCTGGAGAACTCGGAGACACGGAGTTCAAAGGTACATGGCAACCTGCCAGTGGTAAAACGCTAGAACTACTGCCGGAAGGGAAGCGCAGCCGCGAGGTGTTCAAATGCTTTGCGCCGCTTGATTTGGATTTTACTTCCGCGGATGCCCACGGAGAAACGGAAGCGGATTCGGTTATCTGGCAAGGCAAGGAATACGAGGTTACCACGGCGGCTTTGTGGAATAACGGTCTTATGACGCATTGGGAATTGCTTTGTACAAGACCGAAGGAAGGAGCGCAATGATAACAGAGCGGCAATACATAAAGGACAATCTGTATAATTTCTTTATCGAGCTTTTAACAGCTCAGGGTATTACCGATATTCCGCTCATTTATGATAACGAGAACGGTCCAAGACCGAAATCACCGTTTTTGATGGTTGAGTTTCGCTCAACCGTAAATCCCGGAATGCCTACTTACAGTAAAGTGAGTTTGGCAGACGGAACGAAAGTTCAGCACATCATCCAGCATACACGGCGCAATATGACTCTGTACGGCTTCGGTGAACGCGCTCTTGATGTTTTGGAGATAATAAAGAGTCAACTCAACGCGGACATCTGGGTTGATAAACTGCGAAAGCTGAATATGGTCATTCCGCAAACGATGGAGACCTTAGAGAGTCCGCAGAGTTTCGAGACTACGCAGGAAAACGGCGCAAGTTTTGATTTTGATTTGACGTATCTGCGGGTTATCGAGACCAACCCCGGCTATATAGAAACAGTAGAACTCAATCAGAGCTTTACTCAGTAGAGATAATTGTAGGAGGAAAAATGGCTGACCAGTTAGATAATATCGTAAAAATTACCATTACCCGTAACACGAGTGTACCGGCAATGGCTTCCTTTAGTGAGCATATTGTCGTGAGCGAGTTTTCACCAGTAGGCATTACTCCAATTTTTGACCCCAAACATCGGGTGCGTGTTTTTGGCAGTTTGGATGAAATTGTAGAGGCAGGTTTCTCCTCAGACGGCTATGTTTATCGGGCAGCAAGTAAACAATTTTCACAAAGTCCGCATATTGGGAAGTTGTATGTAGGGTGGAAAATACCAGGCGGTGTCCATAGAGCGTATGCACTAGCAAACAAGCCGTTTCAACCGGGTAATATTCTACACTGGACTGTAGGTACTGTGCCTATGCCTGATATAAGTTTTGACGAAGAAGGCAGTAGCATTAAAATGCTTGACACTATTATCAAGTATTTTAATGCAGAGTTTGGACATCAAAGCATGATGTATAAAGTAAACTCACTACAATTAGCAGTGTACGGAGCATGGGAAATTTCCACAATGGAAATCACGGGTGGCAGCGACCATCCAGATATTATCTGGAATAACGATGCTGGGCAAATAGCCGCGGCAGACGGTAGTAATTGTGTTATAGCGCAAGACGTTAATTGGACGGCTGCTTTATCAGCATGTAAACAAGAAAACAACGAATGGTACGGCGTATCGACAAGCGCACGAACTATGGAACATCAACAAGAGGTCGCACAATGGGTGCAGGCAAATAAAAAACTGTGCATTATTACCACCGGAGACCCAACGGTAACGGATGAAGAGACTGGCGACATAGGCGCATGGGCAAAGGCAAATAATCTTGACCGTGTAGCAGTCCTGTTCCACCCTGACGCAAAGCTTGAGGATGACCTTGCTGACGTTTTATCACCGAATGACCCGGTACCGGAGACTGCGTGTTTTGGAAAAATGCTTACAAAACATCCTGGCAGTGCTACATGGAAGTTTAAGTCTTTACAAAGCGTCCCTGCATACGACCTTGAGCAATGGCAAGTCAACACGATTGAAGCAAAGAATGCCAACTGGTATATGAATATTTCCGGTATACCTATGATTAGCGATGGTAGAGTAGCTAATGGTGAGTACATAGACGTTATACAGGGCATAGACTGGTTAGAATCTCGAGTACAAAACCTCGTATTCACTCCTTTGGTTCAGCAGGACAAAATACCGTTTACCGATGAGGGTATCCAAACACTTGTGGGTGGGTTGAGAGCGGCGTTGCAGGAAGGGGTGATGCACGGAATTTTAAGTGAGTTTTCGGTGGAGTATCCTACAGCTATAAATGTCAGTGTAACTGATAAGGCTAAGAGGATATTACCGGATTTGAAATTTGAAGGCAGGCTTGAAGGAGCTGTCCATCGAACTATTATACAAGGCACTATAGTGCTATAAGGGGGTAAATTATGCCAGCAAATCCACTAGTTACTACATATGACCCTAAAAAGGTTGTTATTACATTTGGAGGCACGCCCATAAGCGGGTATGCAGATGGGACGTTTGTAGACGTTTCTCCGAGCAGTGATTTCTTCAGTAAGAAGGTTGGAGCGGACGGCGAGGTGGCACGGGCTATGAATAATGATAATACTCATAGGGTACAAATCACATTACAGCAGTCCAGCTTATCTAATGCGGTCCTCGGGGCATTAAAAGCAGCAGACAAGGCAACTGGTTTAGGTATGGCGCCACTGACGATTACCGACCTCAATGGGACGACTTTGTTTAGCTGGCCGCAGGCATGGATAGTAGCAGACCCTGCATGGGGTTATGCAAAAGAAAATACTGATCGTGTCTGGGCGTTTGATACTGGACAGGCAGCAGTGATTACTGAAGGGGGTACTATCCTTTAATCAGGGAGAGATGAAGTATGCGTGAAGCAAGAAAAAAAGAAATAAACGGCATTGCTTTTCAGGTAAGTCCGTTTATGGTAGTTGAGGCATTGCGGTTAAAATTCTACCTCGCAGGTATACTCGGGCCAGGAATGTTAGAGTTAATAAGCGGGTATAATGTTTCTAACACAAAGAAAATAGAGGACTTAGATTTAAGCAGTATAAATCTAGCGGGAGCGCTTGAAAAACTGTTAAGCAATCTGGACGAGAATACCTTTATTGCCCTTATTAAACGGTTATTTCAAAATGTGGTAGCGACTTGGACTGCAAACGGTAAAAGCCACGCAATGGCACTTAACAGCGACTTTGAAGTGGCAATGAACCTTGTTTTTGACGGTAAGATATTCACTATCTACCCGCTTATAGCATTTATATTAGAGGTGAATTATCCTGATTTTTTCGAAGTAGTGGTGAGGGGTATTGGAAAGAAAATAAGAACAATCACCTCATCGCTAGTGGACGAGCCGATATTGAAAAGCGAGTCAGAACCCTTGGAGACATAGGAAGTTTAGACCCTGACATAGAACAGTTATATCCGCTATGGCGCTTGTGGCACGATAAAGGCGTACCATTACAAGAACTAAAAGAGCAATGGACGTATGAGGAGGTCATGCAAGCCTGCGCCGTATTGGATATGTATAACAGTATAGAAATAGCACAAAGCGCATTACAAAAATCTGAATACGAAGCAATAGAGCGTAAATCTCAACAAAGGAGGTAGCTATCTATGGTCGTCCGTGAACTAATAACCCTTTTAGGATTTAAGATGGATGATACTGATCGTAAAAGATACGACAAGGGTTTAGATGAAACGAAGGCTAAACAAAAAGCAATGGCTGAATCGCAAGCGGCTCTGGCTACTTCCTTTGCTATAGCTTCCACACTAGTGGGAGCCGCCCAGCAAGCTATAGGGGCGGCTTTTTCTTTTATTACTGATGAAATTATAGGTGCGACAGCCGCTACCGAACGATACCGTGTATCGTTAGGCACTATGATTGGAGACCAAGAGAAAGCAAATCAAATAATACATGACCTTGACTATTCTGCTGTTTCTGATTTTTACGGTACAGCAAATACTATAGGAGGACTGCAAAATCTTGTATCGTTTGGTATAGCAGCAGAAGAGGCAAGTGATATTTTAACTAAACTCGGTGATGTTGCTAATGGTAATGCTGTTGCATTTAACAGTATGTCTCTGAACTTTGGACAAGTAGCTGCTAAAGGTAAGGCAGATGCAGTAGACTTGAAACAGTTTGTCTTACAAGGCTTTGATGTTGTCGGTGAAGTTGCTCAAGCAACAGGTAAGACGAGGGCTGAAATAGAAAAAGCAGGCGTGAGTTATGATATGGTACGCATGGCATTAGAACGAGTTACCGGTGAAGGCGGTGCTGCTAATAATATGCTTGCCAAACAAATGAACACGCTCGGCGGTTTGATTCAGCAGTTTAAGAGTTTTAAGGCAGCAACAGCGGAAGCTATAGGATTTGGAGTAGTAGAGGAACTTAAAAGTCTGCTAAGAGATATATTAAATATAGGCAAAGCAGTACAGGAAACTTTCATAGATGGTTTTGTGGGAGCCATAAAAACAGTTATATCTTTTATATACCAGATAATGGTAACGCTAAACGTACTCTCTCACCGCATAGAAGACCTTGCTTTAGACTGGGATTCAGTAAAAGAGGCTGTGCAGGCATTTTGGGAACTGGTAAGAACAGGGGTTTACGGTTTGATGAATGTACTAACCTCTTTCTCTACTCTAGCAGTAGCCAGCTTAGAACCATTAGCGGCTTTGTTTAAGCCTCTTTTTGAAGCCCTTACTCCTCTAGTGCAAAGCGTATTCAATGGAATAGCCAGTGTTATTGATAATTTAGTACCGAAAATAAGGGGTTTAACAGATATATTCGGAGGTATAGGGGACGGCATAGCGAACCTTCTAGCTCCAGTATCAGGTATAATAAACAATGTCGTAGACTTGATAATAACGGCAATAGATGCCGCCTACCCTGTGCTCCTAAACATAGGCAATGCAATAGTAGCGTTTTTTGAACCGCTTGCGGCAGTGCTTAGTCCCATTTTTGAAGCAGTAAACTTAGCAATAAACGCACTCAAACCTGTTGTCCAAGATGTGTTTGGGCTGGCAGAAAAAATAACGGCATCGTGGGCAAGTAATATAAAAATGCTCACCCCTCTTTTTAGCAAAATAGGTAATGCTATAAAGAACGGTATAGTCTGGGCTATAGATTTACTTACTCCAGTCTGGGATGCGTTTGTGAGAGCGGTAGACGCCGCTATTCCTCTACTCGACAATCTATGGGCTGCTTTTATAGCAGCATTTGAACCGGTTGGAGCGTTCTTAAAACCGATTATAGATGCGTTAAAAACCATTACAGGGGATTTAGCCGATAGGCTAATCTCATTCTTTGGTGATAAATTAGTAAGCATATTTGGAAACCTCTCACAAGTCAGTAAGGGCTGGGCCGATATAGTAAGATCGTGGACACCACTCTTTGAGCAGGGAGGGCAGGCTATAGCCGATGCCCTCCTCTGGGCATACGATCAAATCATGCTTATAGCGGATGCTATAGGGTCAGCATTTGAAGCGGCATTACCTTTATTAAATAATATAAAAAATGCAATAGTAGCGGCCTTTGAACCCATAAGCGCCTTTGTCATGCCGGTATTTGAAGCCTTGAAAAGCGCTCTATCTTCTATCGGACAGGTAGTGAGGGATATTTTTGGCGTGTTATTGGTAGGTCTATTTGGGGACGCGGCACAGGCAACGAATGACTTGGATGACAAAGTACGCGGACTTACTCCTCTTTTCACCACTTTGGGTGAAATTGCCGGTGGAATAATACGAACGCTAGTAAAAGCAGTAACGGGATTTTTCAATATATTTATACAAAACAAAGATTTTCTATTGCCTATTTTAGCAGCATTTGCGGCGTTTCAAGGCTACCTACTTGTAATGAAGGCATTTCAAGCGGTTCAAACGGCAATTCAAGTGGCTACAAAGGCGTGGACTGCGGTGCAGTGGGCATTGAATGCAGCCATGACTGCTAACCCGATAGGTCTCATTATAGCAGCAATAGCAGCACTTATAGCCATTATTGTACTGGTTATTAAAAACTGGGATAAGGTAAAAGATGCTCTTATGAAAGGCGGCGAAATGATAGCCGACTTTTTTAAGGGGTTATGGGAGGGTATAAAAAATGTAGCGGAAAATGTCTGGAATGGGTTGGGAGATTTCTTTACCGGTATTATCGACAGTATAAAAGGGACATGGGATACTATAGTATCTTTTTTCCAAAACCTATGGCAGCAGATAGTAGACTTTGCAACAGCCAAATGGAGCACTTTTAAGGATGCGTTTCCAGAATTAGCGGCGGCAATTGAAAATGTCTGGAATAAATTCGTTACTTTTTTCCAAAATCTCTGGCAGGGAATAGTTAATACCGCTATGACTGTTTGGAAAGGTTTTAAGAATACTCTGTCAGCGTTTGTTGACATACTAAAAGCTGTATGGAATGTTCTTGCAGGATTTTTCGAAAATCTCTGGCAAGGGATTGTGGATTTTGCCCTCACGATATGGGAAGGGCTTATGAACTCATTCTTTTCTCTCGTCGAGGGCATAAAAAATATATGGGACGCTCTGGTAACATTTTTCTCTGGTCTCTGGCAAGGCATAGTCAACACGGCGATGGCTATTTGGGATGGACTTAAATCGTGGTTCTTTAGTTTAATAGACACATTCAAAGCAATCTGGGAAGGTCTTAAACAATTTTTCAGCAGCCTCTGGGATGTTATAATTGCCGCTTCTCAAGGGGACTGGGAAAGTTTTAAGCAGGCAATAGCAGGTATTGTAGAAGCATTTAAGATGATATGGGATGCTCTCATAGGATTCTTTAAGAACCTCTGGGACACTATAGTTACTGTCTCACTCACGATATGGGAAGGTTTTAAGACCAATATACAAAACTTGATAGCTATTTTTCAGTCTTTATGGGACGCATTGATTGATTTTTTTAGTAACCTCTGGCAAGGGATAATCAATACCGCTCGTGCAATATGGGATAGCTTATTCACTATAATTAATACACTCATAGAGAATATAAAGGCAGTGTGGAATGCTCTGTATGAGTTTTTTTATACCTTATTCGAGAGCATAATCAGCACTATAACGACTATATGGGAAGGATTTTTAGCTACTCTATCCTCTTTCGTCGCTCTCATAAAAGAGACGTTCCAAGCTCTTATAGTATTTTTTGAAAATCTCTGGAATATCATAACAAATACAGCTACTATGCTCTGGACGGCATTTTTGGATTGGATAGGAGGGGTAGTAGAAAATTTGAAAGCCCTCTGGGGTACTATTACTGAATTCTTTAGCGCTCTCTGGCAAGGAATAGTCGATACGGCTATGGCTGTTTGGGAAGGCTTAAAATCCTATTTCAATGCTTTTATAGAAGGCTTGTCAGTAGCTTTTGAGCAATTCAAAGAGTTTTTTACCGGTTTATGGGAAGCAATAAAACAGGGACCGAGTGCGGTTATAGATTTTATCGGAGAGGCATTCACCAAACTTTTCACTGGATTGCAAGAAAAGTTATTCGGTTTTATCAATAAGATAAAAGAAGGATGGGAAAGTGTAAAAGGCTTTTTCAGCGGTATAGGTGAAGGGGTTGTGAACTTTTTTACTGGAGGAGATGCTGGTGAACCAATAAAAGCTACACAGACTACAGGGAATAAAACCAGTAGCCTAGCACCGTCTTCTGCTGCTACGGCTACGAAAACAACACTTTCAACAGTAGCTCAAAGCACTCTTACGCCAGCGGTATCTTCAGCAACACAGGCAAAGGCAGTACAAGCGGCTACTCAACAAACAATCGCTCGCTCTGCCCAACCCCTTGGCACCTCCATAGCCACTGGTGGTGCTCCTACGGTGAATGCAAATACAACAATGAATGTAACCGTCCCGGTAGGAACTCCGCAAGAGCAAGTGCAAGCCATAGCACGGCAAGTAGACTCTCAAATACAGAGTTCATTTGCAAATATTATAAATAATTCTCGGTCAAATATTCCTACTACCGAAGCACGGAGGCGTTAATAAATGGTCGCCACAGTCATCAACAAGAGCATAGGTTCAGTTAGCTTTGATGTAGCTGTGTCAGAAAGCTATGATTTTAGCAATAGTTTGACCGACATACAAGTTGAGGAAGGGTCTAACATAGTTGACCATGTTACAGAAGATTCTGACAAAATAACTATACAAGGCTTTGTCGGTGCTACCTCAATGAATGGTGAAGGACTGGGGCGCAATAAAAATATTTACCATGCGCTTTTGCAATTAAAACGCAATAAGCAGCCTGTCGATGTAGTCTTAGGGTTAGACAGTTTTTCCAACATGATTATCACTTCATTTAAGGTTGATAGGGATGTCAGCACGGGTGCTAACCTCTCCTTTACTATGGAATTGCAAAAAATTAAGGTAGTAAAGAGCGAGACTACTGTTATATCAGTGAGTTCGAGCAGTGGTGGAAGTGGCGACCAGACTGCTGGTACTGCTAATGCCGGGAAAGGGACAACAGAAACACCGCCCTTAAGTCAGTATCAACAGGAGTATATTAAACAGATAAAAGCGGGCGGTCCGGCTAAGGCGGCAGATTTTGAAAAGGAGTTTGGTTTTTCACCAACGCTGTAAGTATGATTTTTGAACAATGGAACTTGCCAGAATACAGTGATAAAAATGCCCGGTGGAATGTGGATGTTGACCTCTCTAAAAAGCGTTATAGATTAAACGTATCTTGGAATAGCATGCTAGAGGGTTGGATATTGTCAATTATGGACAGTCAAGGCAAGCTTATTCTCGGAGGGGTACGACTTTCCGTGGGTAGTTACCTGCTCAAGAAGTATAAGGCATCGTGTCCAGATTTACCGACTGGTGAATTGTGGATACAGGATTTGATGGACGATATAACCACAGCGGAAGTGGGGAGGGATGATTTTTCCTCACGCTATAAGCTGTGCTATGGCACATGGCAAGATGATAATGGTGATTATTTAATAGGAATATAGCGATGGCTTTTGAGAGATATATTGAAATTGTAGTTGGACCTAAAGGCGGTCAGGGCTTTAAGATAACAGACCTTTATATAGAGTTCACTGTTGAAAAAACGCAGGAACAGGAGCCTAATACCGGTACTATTAAAATATATAATCTGTCTGAAAATACCTCCAGTCAGGTATGTGTAGCTGGCAACCATATTACCTTAAAGGCGGGGTACAAAGATGAAACCATAGCCGCTCTATTTTTTGGAGATGTGGTAAAAGGTCAGCGTAAACGTATGCAGACTGATTATGTTACGGAACTTGCAGTCAAGGAGTCTCGCACAGCAGTTATGGCTTCACAAGTGTCAATAAGTTACGATAAGAATATTGAAGCCACTACGATAATACAAGCGCTTATTGATGCCATAGGTCTTCCCAGTGTAGGCATTGAAAATGTCCCAAGCGATGCTCAATATCCGGGAGGTTTTTCTGATATAGGTAATGCGTGTGATATACTCACTACCGTATTAAATAAGTTCGATCTTACTTTTACCATTCAAAATGAGCAGTTATATATCATAAAGCCCGGAGAGATAGTAGAGACTACAGGGCTTGTACTTAACAAAGATACCGGACTGCTAACACTTCCCCAGCCTATAAGTGATAAAACAGGGGATAGTGATATTGAAAGCGAAGCGAGTAATAAATGGAGTTTTAAGGCTCTACTGTTTCCTGAACTAATTCCCGGCGCGGGATGTAAAGTGGAGTCTAGCACTTACAATGGAGAACTGCTTATTATGCGGGCAACATTTAAGGGAGACAACAGGGTAGGTGATTTTTATGTCGAATGTGAAGGGATAAGTGTCTAATGCAAGACTTGGATGACCTTTTTAAGGAATACATAACTTATAATTTAGGCATGGTGCATACCACTTGTCCGGGTGTTATTGTTGAATATGATAGCACTACACGGCGGGCAAAAGTAAAACCATCTCTGAAAAGGAAGTTGGGAACGGGTGAATATATTGATTTACCCATTATAAATGATGTGCCGGTGATTTTCATGGGTACTAAAAAATTGACTATACATTTTCCACTTGAAGAGAATGATGAGGTAGTAATCTTTTTTAGTGAGCGTTCTTTAGAAGAATGGAAAAGCAACGGTGGAAGTGGTATAGAAGATAGAGATCTCAGACGGTTTCATTTAAGCGACTGCTACTGTATACCGGGTCTACAGGCTATTGATTTTATATCGAGTAAAGAAAAAGGCTTGCATATTATACAAAAAGACGTGAGTGAAATTGTTATGGCAGAGGAAAAAACAGAACTCTCTTTTGGAGACACTGTTTTTGCTTTGTTAGAGACCGATCACGTGGCACTCAAGACAGAGAAGTGCAAGGTAGATTTAAGTGGTAATAAGGCACTACTGGCTAATTCAAAATCGTCTCTGGTATTAGATGATGATAAATATATTTTTAGCAATAGTAATAAAAATCTGGGAACTATATTAGACGAATTATTACAGGCACTTGGCACCACGAATCCGGCAACACAAGGAAGCCCTGCCGCTCATACGTTTAATCCGGCTATAATACAGGCTATAACTAAGGCGCAACTCGACTTAAAGGCTTTGTTAGGAGAGTGATATGGAGAAGGATAAACTAATAGAGGCGCTTGTAGCTATATTTAAGACTATGGGAAGTTACGAAGGAGACGGCGATAGGTACTTTGCGGACGAGTTTAGTACAGCCTTAAAGGATTTTATTCTCACAGGCGAAGTCGCTACTTTAGACAAAGGTACAACTCCAGCAGGTTCGTATAGAGGAGTCGGAACAGGCAAAATGTTAATTGACAGTAATAATCTAGGATCAGCTCTGTATGATACTTTTATCAATAAGATTGGTAACGACGCTCTAGCAGAATGGATTGCCACTACTATTGATGACGTATGCAAGGTAGATGATACCATCAAAGGCGCTACCGTAGGTATGCTTACACCTCCGAGCGGTACATCTGTTCCGTTTGCCGGAACCAGCAAAGGGAAATTTGAAGGTGATAAATCTTTCATAGAAATGGCACTAAGAGCATGTTTCAGTACTATGAATAGTATGCTGGAAGGCGGTGATGCTTATTTTGCAGAGATATTTGCGGATACAGTGTATACCTATTTAATAAGTGGTAAGGTAGAGACTGTATTAGACCCTCCTTTTACAGAAGGCGGCGGTACGGGGGTAATTGCGTGAAAAGCATAGTAGTGATGGGTGATAAATTCAAATTAGAAAACTACCGATGGGTATTTACTCAAACACGGCTTGAATACCTTACGCAAAAAATTAGACATACGCTCTCCCTTGTAAAGGGTGAGTGGTTTTTTAATAGAGAGATAGGCGTACCGTATATACCGAATGAGGATTTAGATAAGCGTTTACATGGTGGAATAATTGAAGCTGGTATTCAGTCAGAAATAATGAAGATAGAGGGCATTTCAAAAATGTTTCGCTTTGATTCGTCCATGAACCCTGCGACACGCACGCTGACCATTGATTTTACTGTTCAGCTTGATACGGGTGAAACTCTGTCAGATACCGTGCCGGTAGAGGTTTAGAGAATGGAATATGGATTAACTGATAAAGGTTTTATTGTTAAACCGTATGAAATTATAGTACAGGAAGAGCGAGAGGCGTTCCAATTAGCCTTTGGCTATGATATTGATATAAGCGACGAGTCTATAGAGGGGGCTTATATCAAAAACCAAGCTCTTAAAATAACCCTATTGTGGGAAATACTAGGCAAAATATATGCAATAACTGATGTAGACGATGCTTATGGGATATATTTAGACAGGCTGGTCAATCTAGTGAATGTGCAAAGATACATGAGTGCCGCTACTACTGTCTCAGTATGTTTGTGGGGAGAAGAAGGAACTGTTATTCCTAAAGGACATCTACTGCGGTTGAATCAGATAAATGGGCAGTCATTTAAGCTTAAAAATGTAACCACGATAGGTAAGGCTTCTTTGTTAGGCTTTGTATTGAAAGTTAAAGATGTTATTGAAAGCCATGCGTATTCATTCCAGTTAGGGCAAGACACTATAACCTACATGGCAGATAATCAAGATGACCAAGTTAGTATACAAGCCGGCTTTCTGTCGGTTTTACAAGACCAATTTCCTGACAAGTATACCATGACTAATGACAAAGATGGATTAAAGGTATACCTCACACTGGGTAATGAGGCATTTAATATTGCTACAGACGATACGTACCTTTCATTTCCTTTGCTTGGGCAGTATGCTCTGTATGAATGTACAAAGCGAGGCGTGATTATCGTGCCAATAGGTATGCTGACTAACATTGTGAACTCTATAAGCGGTCTTAAATCCGCTATAAACTATGCTTCCGGTATTTTAGGAAGAGAAATAGAGAGCGATGCGGAGTTACGCTCTAATTTAGAGGAACGGCAAAAACAAACAAGATCCAATGAGATCGCTATAAGAAATGAGGTATTAAATCTTCCGGGAGTAACGTATGCCCGTGTCTATTCAAACAGAGAGGACGTGGTAGTAAATAACCGTCCTCCGAGCAGTTATGAAACTATTGTTATAGGCGGGGACGAGCAAGAGATAGCAAAAAAAATATTTGAAGTTGGTCCTGCGGGAATACAAGCCTATGGTAACATAGTTATCACTGTGGTCGATGATGAAGGCTTTAATTGGAATATAGGTTTTAGCAGACCTCTTGAAAAATATATATGGATAAAAATAAAGTGGGGACGTAATTTAGAAGAAGACCTACCTCTTGACATAGCGCAATCCATAAAAGACAGCATAATGGCATGGACAGTAAAGCATATATCAGTGGGTGTGGATTTTATACGTCAAAAGCTATTCCGTCCCGTATACGATATTAACGGCATAGGTTTTGTGGATATAAAAATAGCTTCAACTGAAAATCTTACTCCTCCTGATGAAAATGTGTATGGAGAAGAAAATATAAACATAAGTGAAGTTGAAATAGCATTGTTAGACTCCAGCCGAATAAGTGTAGCGGAATTATTGACGTGAAAGATTTTGAACTAATAAACTGGCAGCAATACAATAAACCTCCCTACTGGCCCCAATGGCTCTGCAAAGGCGACCCGCTTTCCCTCGTATCGTTTGGTGATAGCAGTCTTGCTGACATTGATAGACAGATACAAAAATTAAAAGATATATGGGATATTGATAATTTGCAGGGTCTTCAATTAGACCGAGTAGGTAAGTTGCTCGGAGTTACACGAGCAGGGAATACCGATGAATATTACAGAATAAACTTGAAATTAAGGGTATTGCTTAATAGCTCCACTGGTACTGTCAATTCCATAATAAAAGTCATAAAGTTTATTTATTCTTCAGAGATTGTTCATATTGTGCCTGATTATCCTGCTGGGATTATCATCGAACATGATGGAGAAGGCACACCGGGACTTAATTTTAACCGGATACTTGCTGAAATTGTCCCAGCAGGTGTTTCATTTTATACTAAAGAACTCTTTGATTTTTTTGAGGAACTGGAATCTACTGATAATCAGCTTATTCAGCTTCACTATGATAATCCAAAAGAAGAATTTGAAGGCAGGATTTATCATAATCGCCGTATTCTTCGTGATGGCCACACTATATTGCCGACCGAATTAAAAAGGTCTTTCCATAACGGCACACAGTATCATAATGGATTCATAAGGTATAATGGCAGATATGAAACTGAAGCGACAAGCTATATAAGATTTCCGCTTATAAGAGAATCGGGATACCGTGATTCGCTTGCATTACTGTATGAGCTTGGCATACGTGATTTCCAGATTTCACAACTATTCCACAACGGAACTATTACATACCAGGGATACGCCAAGCATAATGGGCGTTCTACCCATTCGATGAGTGATACTATTTCAGTATTCGCCTTTAATCAATTAGCTATAGATAATTTTCACGCTGGAGAATCTTCGCAGGTAAATATCACAGTTTACGATTCCGACCGGTTTCGTAAACCATATTTCCATGATGGAAGGCAAAGGCATAACTCGGTGATGTTTCACAGTGGCTGGGCGCTTGATTTCCTTGCGCTTGTTCAAAATTTGCTCTTTCAGGATACAGCCGCGGGTTCAACTTATCATAACGGAATCCTGCGGCATAATGGCAGCGAAAAACATACTGGACTTGGTAATACTTATGCTTACGAAAAGCAGTCTCTCAATATGGGTTTTCAGTTTAACGAAAACATACCGGTGATAGAAGATTATGTATTACGTATAGAGAATAATACTACTGAATTTAGTCTTTTAAGTGAAAAGATGGCTATGCAGATAGAGCTTTCTCCGTTTGAGGAAACGCAGTCGGTCTATGATAGTTTCGCTCTTGGAATTCGGTATCACCATTTTCATAATGGCGATTATGTTAGGAATAACAGAATCAAGCATAATGCCGGTGTTCTTATTCCTTTATAAAATATTGCATAGGAGGATTTATTATGGTAGAGAGCCAATCTATGGGCTGTCCTGTCCAGCTAAGAGACCAACAGGATATGCGGGGTATCCTTGACTACAAGGTATACCGTCACCGAGGAGAAGTCAAAGAACTCATTGGAGCATTCAAAGATGAAAATCTCATTGTGAATGGTGCTAGAAACCAGATGGCACGGCTTATCGTGGGGGACTTCACGAACAGAAATATCACGAAGATTTCATTTGGTACAAACGGAAGTACGCCCACTGTTGAGGATACAGTCATCACCAATGCGTTTACTAAAGCAGTGGTAGGATTTACCTATCCTGCAATGGGGCAGGTAACGATTTCGTGGAACCTGCTTACGTCAGAAAATAATGGACAGGCGATTATGGAATTCGGTTTAGTTTGTGCGGATAATACGCTATTCTCGCGGCGAGTACGTGCAAATCCAATTTACAAGGAATCGGATATATCCATTGAAGGTCAGTGGACAATCATTTACTAAAAGAGGAGGTATAATATGGCGAATTTACCATTAATAGCACAGTGGCATGAAGGAATCTATCAGTTAGAACTTAATGACCCTGTTGAGGCAGGGCCAGGAGGGATTGATAATAGGCAGGCTCAGGAACTTGGGGACAATATATTGTTCCTTAAACAACAGATGGATTCAGTGGGCAGTGGCGATATTGACGGCTTTGGTCGAAATTTGCTGAATGTGCTGGGCGTGAACACTATACAGGCAGCTATGGCAGCACTTTCCACAAGGTGTAATGGGACTGGAAAACCTAATTTCAGTGGATTGGCACTTGGAGACTATATAGACGGCATAGATTTATCGGCAATACCCGCGGAGAATAGTGGAACTGCGGGACAACCCTGGAATGACACGTACAAAAATAATCGGATAGTTATTGCTGGATTTAATACCTATAAAGGTATGGGAGATGCGGAAAATGCCAAAAATCATATTCTGTTTACCTTTCGCGATATTCCGCTTAATAAGTGTATGAATTCAAGCAATGATAACACTGGTGGTTACCGCGAATCCGAATTGCGGGCATTTTTGGAAGGAATGTATGGGAATGGGACAGGTGATAAATCTGGTGTTACCACGGCGGCGTTTATGAACGCTCTTAAAGCACAAATAGGCAATTACCTTTACAGTATAAGAAAACTGCATAGTACTAAAAGTAGTAACGTATGGTCGACTTATACGGTATGGTTGCCGTCTGAAATTGAGGTATTTGGAGTGCCGTGTTATGGAGACGAGGGAGTGTATATGCCGGCAATCACGTCTCCGACCATTGCCGCCCGCGTTGGAGGTATTACCCCGATTCAAATTCCGTTATACCAAAAATCATTTGTTTATAGAACAAAGAGGTATAATGGGAGTAAACAATTGTGGTGGTTACAAACTCCCTATTCGAGTGCGGCTGGGTTTTTCGCTTATGTTAACTACAATGGCTACAGCAATAACCTTACTGCGGCGAGTGTGGGAGGCTGCGCCCCCGATTCCGTGAAGTGCAACATGGTAGACCGTTACGGTTGATGCACTCAACACAGGAAGGAGAAAATGTCCTACAGGTTTAGTGCCTGTAAATATAAGTCTTGATATGTTCAGGTGGACGCTTCTTGCATGGGTGCCGGATTGCGTTAGGCACTTTCATACCTGGTAACATTAAGTGGCATACTACGCAACCCATCGGTGAATGATGACTTTGTTCATATCTGCCGGTGGATGCCATACAAGGTGTTTTTGCAAATTGTTTTATTTAGAGAGTATATATGACAAGTAAGAAAAGGCATGAAGCACGGTATCAAAGAAGGAAAGATAAACGTACTGAAAAAAGACAGCAAAAACTTTCTCAATTTGACAATTTTGGACGTGTTACTGATATAGATAATTTATATGCGTCTTTTTTAGAATCAAAGTCTAGTGTGAATTGGAAAGAATCTGTCCAACGCTATGAAGCAAACGCTTTACGGAATATTATTGAAGCACAGCGAAAACTTATCGCTGGAGAAAGCGTGCAGAAAGGTTTTGTGGAGTTCACGCTCCGTGAACAGGGGAAAGTCAGGCGTATAAAATCGGTGCATATTTCAGAGCGTGTTATACAAAAATGTCTCTGTAATCAGGCTTTGATTCCTATTTTATCGAATGGTCTCATTTATGATAATGGTGCAAGTATAAAAGGGAAAGGGACACATTTTGCCCTAAAACGGTTAATAACCCATCTTTCTAGGTTTTATAGGCATAACGGAAACAATGAAGGATATTGTCTGTTAATAGATTTTTCAAAGTTTTTTGATAGTATAGACCATAATATACTTTTTGAAATGTTGAATAAAGAAATAAAAGACAAACAGATTTTAGATTTAACAAAACAATTTGTAAGTGTTTTTGGTAATGGGGTATCGCTTGGACTGGGCAGTCAAGTATCGCAAATTGCAGCAATTTTCTATCCAAGTCTTCTTGACCATTATATAAAAGAAACCTTGCATATTAAATATTATGGACGCTATATGGATGACCTTTACTTGATACATAGAGATAAAGAGTACTTAAAAGAGTGTTTAATAAAGATTAAAGAGGTATGTAAGAAGTTAAAAATTACGATTAACGAAAAGAAGACGAAAATTGTCCTTTTGAATAAAAGATTTGTGTTTCTCAAGGGTAAGTATTCTCTTTTGGAGAATGGTAGAGTATTAAGAAGACCCTGTAAGGATTCAGCTCTGCGGATGAAACGGAAGTTACGAAAGTTTAAGGTGTTAATAGCAGAAAAGAAAATGAACTATGAAGATGTCCGGGCCGCATACCAGTCGTGGAGAGGAAATTATAAAAAACGCTTTAATGCGTATCATCAAATACGCTTTATGGACAAGTTGTATAATGACTTGTTTATGGCGGAGTGTACATAAGAGGATAATATGATTTACTTAGCAAAGAAAAATGGAACAGTCATTCATCATACGGATATGACTGCTATGAAGCAGATTGACAGTATATCTGAAGCAGAAAAGAGTGTTACCGAAGAAGAATGGGAGGAAGCCGGTAGTACCGCCTCTATTGACGTATCAGGAGAGATAATCTTGGGAGAACCGGAGGAAGTAAAAGCTACAAGGGAGGAAATCAATGCTTTGACAATTGAAGAAGCCGCTTTGCAAGCCGAATTGGATAGCAAGGATTATAAAGTGATCAAGGCGTCTGAGGCTGGAGAGGTGTTAGCAAACACAGACTCAGACCTGCACCAGCGCCGTCACTGGTGTCGTTCCCGTATCAATGAGATACGGCTGCGGCTGGCTGAACTTAATGTTGTATAAACCCGGCGTTGCCGGATAAAAGACCTGTAGAAGGTCAAAAAATATAAAGGGCAGAGCCCGGCGGTGAAGACGCCGGACAGGTGCGATAACACCTTCAGGAAATCCTGATCCCACCCTACCCTCAGTACTTTGGGTACTTTCAGCTATCGGTTTCCTTTGTCTTCTAGGTTTAGCTCTTTTTAGGAGCTAAAAGGTGAAAACACCTATTTCGTATTATGGCGGTAAGCAGACGCTTGCCTCAATCATTCTGGGTCTGATCCCAGAGCATCGTATATACTGTGAGCCTTTTTTGGGCGGAGCCGCAGTATTTTTCGTAAAGCAACCGTCTAGGATAGAAGTAATAAACGATACCAACGGTGAGTTAATTAACTTTTATGAGGTTTGTCGGCAAGATTTTTCTGCGTTGGAAAAGGAGATAGCGATAAGTCTGCACAGTCGGAAAAAACACCATGAGGCACAGATCATCTATAATAACCCAGAAATGTTTGGCCGTATTAAAAGAGCATGGGCGGTATGGATGCTGGCAAATAGCTCTTACGGCTGTATGCTGGACGCAACTTTCGGCTATGATCGTACCGGAGGAACTAGCAAGAAACTCTGTAACAAACGAGAGGAATTTACGGTAGATTATGCAATCAGGCTTCAACGGGTACAAATCGAGTGTTGCGATGCTCTGAGGATAATCCGTAGTCGAGATACTGAGGAGGCCTTTCATTACTTGGACCCGCCCTATGTGGGTGCTGACCAAGGTCATTATGATGGGTATAGCCAAGAGGATTTCGACAACCTTCTTAGATTGCTGGAAACAATTAAAGGTAAGTTTCTGTTGAGTTCTTACCGCAATAAAAGTCTGAGCGAATTTACTACCCGGAATGGATGGCATACGGTAGGTATAAAAATGGCTAGTTCAATGACAAACCGTGCCATGCGTCCGAGAGACAAGATCGAGGTGTTGACGGCAAACTACCCCATAACAGTGAAATTTGATGAACACTCAAAAAAGCAACTGGTAAGTGAAAGCGAGGATACTGGGATTATGGAGGTATAACAGAAAATGGCGGTGTTTGTTACACACCGCCATTGTTTCTCAATCCTTAAAGCAGGCTCACCAAGTCGGCACAGCCGACAAGATAGTGAAGCAGAAGATTTCGCAGCATAAAAGATTTCCCCTTACCGAGAGAAGATGTTTGACATTTCTTTTTTAATAGGATATTATTAGTTATATTTTGGCTGACCGAAATACGGAAGCCCTCTGCAAACAAGCTCGTTTTTTACGGCGTAATTTGCAGGGGGCTTCTTTATTTTCTGGGACATTAAACAATAATTTATTAGAAAGAGAGTACAAGAGTTATGTGGGAGACACTACAGTCTTTAATTAAAGAATTACCAGAATAGTATTTAATGGTGCTTATTCCAATTTTACTTATCATTACACTGTATTTTATACCGCGTATCAGGCGTGATAAGCAAGGGCGGTTATATATTTACTCAAATATATATGAACAAAAAAAACACAATAAAAAGCTGGATGCTGTGCTTGACCAACTACAGGAAACAGAAACCTCAGTTCTCAAACTCCGTATCCTAAACAAAAGCAATTTGCCGCAGGATGCGGAGACAGCGTATAAATCTTATAAAAAGAAAAACGGTAATGGTTATATTGACCATTTTTACAATGAATACTGGCTGCCACGTCTTGAACAACGGGTAAAAATTGGAATAGGAAGTGAATAAACCGTGAAAATTATTAACGTGTCTAGAGGGAAAGTCAATTATTCCCAGCGCAATAATCAAAAAAAACCATTGGAAAGTTGTAATGTAACAGCAATGATTATGGCGCTCTCGTATCTTGGGTATACTTTTCCAAAAGGTAACTATGAACAACCAGAGGACAATCTCAGAGAGTTTATAGAAACTGCCGAGAAAAATCCAGAAAATCACTATGAACTTTCAGAATACACTAATCGCTGGATAGGAAAAACTGTTACTTCCTTTTCTACCAACCGTCTAATTACCACTATATTCAAAGAACTTATTGACGGTCGTCCAGTGGTTGTTTCTGGTACGTTTCCCGGATTTCCAACGCGGAGGCAAAAACCACTCGGCCACATCGTATGTCTGGTCGGTGCTGAATGGGAAGACGCGGAATATCACGGAACGGAAACTACGGCACAGCCTGTCCGTGTTATCTGGGATGACCCTTACGGTAACACAATGGAAGATTGGCGGTCAAGCGGAAACGATATTGTTGTAAACTACCAGTTTTTCCGTGAATGGCTCAAGCCAGTTAATAACGAAAAGGTAAAATGGGGACACTTTTTCTTCCACGTATGAAGCAAGAGGAAAAAAGAGGAGGAGTAATGTGCGAAAAATCATGGTTATTATCCCGATTATTGTTGCGTTCGTTTTTTCGACCTGCACTACTAGCAATCATACTGCTGGTGGTTATGCCAATAAATCTGTTATCGCAGAACAACGAGCAGAAATCGAAGAACTCAAACATAACCTTGCAGACATGGGAAAGTATAAAGACGAGGTTTCAAGTAGAATTGACAGCTTTACGGAACGAGTTGACAGCCTTACAAGAGACCTTGAAACAAGCCTGGGAAGATGCGAGAGCCTCGAAGACATCTTTACAGAAATTGACGGATTTATACGAGAACTCATTGACGAGAATAACAAACTTAGAAACCTTCAACGAACAGATTGGAGAGAGGATGCAGGAGAGTGATGAATGGAATGCCGAACTTCAAAAAGAGAATGTAAAACTGGAATTTGAGGTTAAAGTAGCGAAAATCCATGGTCTACGCACTACCATTCTAGCTGGAATAGGTGGCATTGTGCTGGGTCTTCTTATTCCGTTCATAATTAAACTACTGAGAGTATTCAAAGTAATTCCTGTTTAGCGGTTGGCTCTGATTCTTTTGAGTAAGCTTGCTATTCTATTTTTTAAGGTTTTTGCTTCATGTTCATCATAAGTTTCGACAATCAAAGGTTCGTTCCCCGCTGCGCGTATGGCATAAACCTCTGACAGATATTTTCCAAGTCTTTCCTTTTCCGGTTCCGGCAGTGTATCCGGGAAGTTCAAAATATTGATACCATCAATCAGTATTTTACCTTTTTCAAGTTTTATTTTTGGCTGTGGTGGCGGTAATACCTTCTGTCCATCTGGTGTTTTGGAATATGCCACAAAGTCTACATATTTGTCTTGAGCAATATGTTTGAAGACATCGGCTTTATTGGCATGATTAGCAAGAGCCGTTTCTAAAAACAGCAGCTTGTTAGTATTACGGTCGATGGTGAAACCATATTTTTTCAGTTCTGAATTATGATCAATAAAGCGTTCAACAATTATCTTTGCGGCAGAAAAACTCTGAGGAGAAAGTCCTGTCTCTTCGTAAAGAACTTTCACGAAATCCAAATATGATTTGTATCCTGCGTCAATATAGAGTTGTTCACGGTCAATAATAACACAAGCCAGACCGATGAGAAGGACATGGTTATTTATGGAGTTTGAGATATTTTTTATTGCTAGTTTAATTTTCTGAATATCATGGCTGCCGAAAGCTGCGATAAAGTCTTCTGAGGTTTCAGGCAGAGATTGCAGATATTTGAAATACTTGGTTTCGTATGTGTCTACCAGTGATTGGGGTCCATCATATTGATTAGGTATAGCCTTTTGCTTTGTCATAGTTAATTATTCTTCGGTAGAATATAAAGGAAGATAAAGAAAGAGAAGGATAAGATAGAAGTTTATGTTGACTATGTGTAGACTATTTGAAACAAAATAAGATATAAATGATTGTATCATAAATAATTGTAAAATATTGTTCATATAACAGGAAGTAGTAGTATATGCTGCGCCCGCAGTAGCGGGCTTGGCTTCCGTTCGGCTAGGTCATTCCGCTACGCTCCATTCCCACGCCAAAACTTCGCCACATTTTTGCAGCCCTGGTCTTGCTACGCAAGCCCTTATTCGGGCTGCAAAAACGTCGTAAACAGCCGAAACGTTATACGCAATACCCCCTAAATCATTTTATAAAATTATTTTAATACTAAATCATAAAAACAATAATATATAAAACATAGGGAAATATTTTTTATATATTAAAATGAAAAGCAAATTTTTTACTTTATAATTTAATATAACAGACACCGGTTATAAATCTGAAATCTGACATCAGTGCAAAATAAATCATTTTTCAAAATATAATGAACAGCGCCTTCGGCGCGAATTTGTTCAAATATTATGCTATGCGCCTTCGGCGCAG
>JAISMB010000152.1 GCA_031276945.1 Spirochaetaceae bacterium
TCTTGGTTTTTGCCTGTCCAATGATGACGAGAAAGAGTTCTTTCATCTCATCCGGCTCTAATTCAAAAGCGTCTCGGTTTACTTTCGAAGTAACGTGGTAGGTCAGACCTTGGTCTGTTCTTCCTCTTAATAAATTATGGTTCATAGTACTAGCTATATGGATGCAACTGGGCATTTTGCTTCAATTTTGGCAGTATTTTTTGAAACTTTTTTTCTCAAGGTCTGTCCGTCAGAGGTCTGTCCTCCTTTCTATGCTTGTCATCTTATCCACCGGTGTACTAGTATGACAGATATGGAACGAGGTCTGTCCTCTTTTTTTGATTTATGCGCTCAAAAGGCGCGTTTTATAAGACGGTGCGGAGCGACTAGCGATCCGGTAGTTACCGGTCTTGAGTACGATTCGCGTCGGGTGCAGCCAGGCAATCTTTACTGTGCGCTACCGGGCATACATACTGATGGGCATAAGTTTATTGGTGATGCGCTCAAGCGCGGCGCGGTAGTCGTTGTTCACCAAGAGCCGATTGCGGCGCCGGATCCGTCTGTTGTTTATCTTCAGGTGCAGGATAGCCGGTATGCGCTCTCGCCTCTTGCCGCCGCATTCTATGGATTTCCCTCACGAAAAATGCGGGTCATTGGTGTAACCGGTACTGAAGGCAAGAGTACTACCGTGTACCTCATCCATCAGTTGCTCTGCGCTGCTGGGAAGAAGTCCGGTTTTATTTCCACCGTAAGACAGGGTGATGGTGTCCATGAAAGAGAAAATCCCGAACACCAAACCACTCCAGAAGCGCCGATAGTTCACCGGCTCCTTGCACAAATGCTCAATAACGGCTGTCAATACGCTGTGGTAGAGGCAAGTTCTCATGGACTGTCCCAGCGGACCAACCGGCTCGGTGATATTGCCTTTACTGCCGCGGTCTGTACCAACGTGCGCCATGAACATCTTGAATTTCACGGCACATGGGAACAGTACCGTTCTGATAAAGCCAATCTCTTCCGTTCCCTTGACCCAGCATGCGGTTTCGGCGTGATGAATAGTACTGATCCCAGCGCCGACTATTTTGCCTGTGCAACTGCGGCACCGGTCTATCGGTATAGCAGCCGCAAAGACCCGGAGGCTGATCTTGCAATCACGGCTCTTGAAAGCACTGGAGACGGTAATACGTATACGGTGTATCTACGCGAAACCGGCAAAAGCATCACCCTGACCGACCAGTTGCCCGGTGCGTTTAATGCCGACAATGTGCTTGCCGCGCTCCTGACCGTCTCGCATTTGACCAATCATTCGGTTGCCTCTCTTGCGCCGCTGGTAGCGCATCTTGTGCCGGTTAAGGGGCGCATGACCGCGGTAACGCAGGGGCAGAACTTTGAAGTCATTGTTGATTATGCCCATACTCCCTCGTCCTTTGAGACGATTTTTCCACCGCTTCGTGCGCGGCTTGATAAAACCGGCGGACGTATTATCAGCGTTTTCGGTTCTGCCGGTGAGCGCGACACCCAAAAGCGTCCGCTCCAAGGGCAAATCGCCTCGCACTACTCTGATATACTGGTCTTGACCGATGAAGACCCGCGCGGCGAGCCTCCCCTTGCAATTCTGGAAGACATTGCAGCAGGCTGCCCGGAACGCATCCGTAATGTCGATCTGTTCTGTATCCCCGATCGTCCGTCTGCACTGCGCAAGGCTTTTTCGCTTGCCCAAGCAGGCGATCTCGTGCTGCTCTTGGGCAAGGGGCATGAGAATTCCCTCATTTATGCTGATGAAACCAGAGCCTACGATGAGATTAGTGAAGCGCAGCGCGCTTTAGCTGAACGTGGACAATAAGCCCTGCATCTTTACTTGCCGCCGTCTCAGCCCTCATGGTATGATTGGGGATGATTTATCGTTAGGAGGAGAGGATACGGCATTTTTTAGTTCTTGTGGTGATCAGCGCCGGTGCATATTCAACTATGCGTCTCCCGCTGTTCCTGTAAAACCGAGGTCTGACCGACCTGCCTGTATTGCACGAACTGTTTGCACCGCTCTGCATAAAGCATGTCGTGAGTTAAGGCGAAGCTGCGTTGCGTACATGGACAGAGAGCTGGTAGCTACCTGCCAAACACCGAGGTCTGACTTATCCTGCCTTCGAGGTCTGTCCGTCCCTCGAAATTATGAGGCAGTGCCTCCATGGTAAAGGAGCTGGCAGCTACATGAGCATGAAGCCGACACGTACATGGACAGAGAGCTGGTAGCTACCTGCCAAACACCGAGGTCTGACTTACCCTGCCTTCGAGGTCTGTCCGTCCCTCAAAAATATACGCCGCAGGACATAGGACCGGCGCACTGGGGAGCGTTCAGCGCCTCTCTTGAGACGACAAGGGTAGAACTCAGTGCCGGGCGGCAAAACACCGGCATTATTCTGGACGCAGTCCGCCGGTTTTGGGAGAACGGCACAGCCGCGCAGTTGTGTCAGGTTTTTACTTACGGCGGGTAGCGACTGGTTTTGCCTAGCAGGGATGAGCTTCGTGCGATGTACACGGAGCTTAAACTCAAAGGGATAGACTTTTACTGGTCGTCATCGCAGAATACCAGTAACTATGTCTGGGTTCAGCACTTTGGCGACACTATGCCTATTGGCAGCGCCAAAAATAATGTGTACCGGGTCCGCCCGGTGTTAAGGAAGATGCAGTATGAAAAAAATCATTGTAGCATTTGGGCTTGTGTTTATTATTGGCATTGCCGGTTCTGCACAGTCAAAAATCGTTGACACGCACGTGAAAACGGTCATAGGGGAGATCGCCCTATACGCGGGGCAGGCGGGAAAAGCCTATGTTGACGGCGAGTATGTCGGCGAACTGCGGGCGAACAGCACTATGAAAGTGCGGGTCAACACCGCAGGCACGTATACCGTATCAATGCAGTTTGTTGACGGCTACCATGAAACGGTTAAAGTTGATTTGCAGGTTGACGGTGTTGTAAGCGCTGGTTTCGGCTATATGATAGGCGACTTCGGACCGGCAGGCGGGCGTATCTTTTATGTAAAAACTGAGTACTCAGGTGGCTGGCGCTACTTGGAATGTGCGCCCACCGATGCCGGCACCGCCGAATGGGGAAGCATTGTTCTGAATGGAACCGGCAATCTACTCGGTACGGGGAAGGCAAATACCGCCCTGCTCATAAGCGGACTGCGGCAGTCCGGTATACGCAGCGGGACAGCGGCGCACCTTTGCACTGCCTACAGCAACGCCGGCTTTACCGATTGGTTTCTGCCCAGTAAAGATGAACTAAGCTATGTGTATACGAATCTAAAAGTCAGAGGCTACACCCTCGGATTTACGAATAATTACTACTGGTCGTCAACACAAGGTAACAACAATAATCAGTCATGGTATCAGGGCTTTAGTGATGGCTACCAGAGCACCTACTACGGTGAAAAAAACCGTGTCTACAGTGTCCGTCCTATCCGCTCATTTTAAGGCAGACAGTGCGGTCCTGTAGTGCAGGCATTCAGGAGAGTCGGCAGCGGTTCTCTTGATGTCTGCATATATTTATAAGCCGAGGTCTGACCCACCCTGTCTGCCCTATTTTGACGGCAAGGTCTGACCGCTCGGTGAAGTGTTGATGCAGTGCGGCTTAAGATGTTTACCGGGGCAGGGAGCCGATAACTACGTGGTAAGGTCCGCGGTGTACCGAACGCCGAGGTCTGACCTAAGAATCTAATAAGGAGATGGAGGATGGATTACGATTGTATTGTCATAGGCGGCGGACACGCCGGCATTGAGGCTGCACTTGCACTGAGTAGGCTGGGGTTCCAGACGCTGCTTATCACACAAAACATTGACCGAATCGGGGCGCTTTCCTGCAACCCAGCCGTGGGCGGGCTTTCCAAGGGGAATCTCGTCCGGGAAATAGATGCCCTCGGCGGTGAGATGGGCAAACTCATTGATAAAACCATGATACAGTACCGCATCCTCAACCGCTCACGCGGGGCTGCGGTGCAGGCGCCGCGCGCTCAGGCTGATAAACTCGCTTACCAGAGCGCTGCCCGTGCTGTTTTGGAACAGCAAGACAGGCTCTCCCTTATGATGGATACGGTTTTCGACCTCTTAGTCTCAGACGCCGGAGTAAACGGTATTGTTACCGAGCGGGGGCAGCGTATCAGCAGCCGCACTGTGGTCTTGACCACCGGCACTTTTATGGAGGGCAGAATCTTTATCGGTGAGTATGACGCACCGCAGGGTAGACTGGGAGAAGGGGCGGCGCTGGGGCTGGGTGCAAATCTGCGCAGGCGCGGCTTTCCTCTGGGGCGGCTTAAAACCGGCACGCCCGCCCGTCTTTCAGGCGATTCCCTTGATTTGAGCCGTATGGAAAAGCAGGAAAGTGAGGAGCTGCAACCTTTTTCCTTTGATGTGGAACCGGGAACTGTTCCGGATCGCCCGAAAATACCGTGCTGGATCACCTATACGACCCCGGAAACGCATAGCATAATACGGGAAAATATCCACCGTTCGCCTCTGTATACCGGTAAAATTGTCGGCACAGGTCCGCGCTACTGCCCCTCCATAGAAGATAAAGTCATGCGTTTCCCTGAGCGGGATAGACACCACCTCTTTGTTGAGCCGGAAGGGCTTTTTACCACAGAAATGTACCTTAACGGCGCTTCCAGCAGCCTGCCTGAAGAGATCCAAGAGGCTTTTATTCATAGTATCCCCAGTCTTGAACATGCCCGTATAACCCGTCCTGCCTATGCGGTTGAGTACGATTATCTTGACCCGCTTGACCTTTATCCAAGCCTTGAATCCAAGAGACTTGCCGGTCTTTTTACAGCTGGGCAGATCAACGGCACGTCCGGTTACGAGGAAGCGGCGGCGCAGGGCATTATTGCCGGAATAAACGCGGCACAAAAAATGCGCAAGGCTGAACCAGTGCTGTTAAGCCGCTCTGAGGCGTATATCGGTGTTCTGATCGACGATCTTACCACAGTCGGCACCAAAGAGCCGTACCGTATGTTTACCAGTCGGGCAGAATACCGGCTTGCTCTGCGCCATGATACCGCGGATAGCCGTCTTAGTCCGCGGGGACGCCGTGTCGGTTTGGTTAGTGAAGAGCGTTGGCAGCGATTCCAGCGTAAGGTACAGACTCTGGAGGCAATTCGGGCTTTGCTCTGTGCAAGAAAAATAACGAATGGCACTCATGCCGGTCAGAGCCTAGACCATGCCCTCAGCGACGCTCTGGTGCCGGTTGAAAGTATTTTCACGGCTGCGCCGGAACTGCTTGATTTTCCGGATGAGTACGTGAAGCAAGCTTTCCTTGATAGCCGTTATTCAGGATACCTTGAAAAAGAAAGCCGATCCGTTGCTCGTGCTGCCAAATTAGATGCCATAAAGCTCGATCCACAGCTTGATTACCGGGCAATTACCGGTCTTTCAGCCGAATCACAAGAAAAGCTGTCAAAAGTACAGCCTTTGAACCTTGGACAGGCTGCCCGCATACCCGGCGTCCGGCAGGGAGATATAGCCCTCTTGATGATAAGAACTCGCCGGTAAAGATACCGTATGCCTTACGAAACCTTGCAGTACGTGGTATGGTAATACAATGACACTACAAAAATTAGCCATCATTGCCCCTCTGCCGGTACTCATCGCTGCTAGCCTGCTCTGCTTTCGCTCACCGGTGGTGCTGGTAACTGATGCCCAATTTACTTTGCTTTATGGTAAAGAGCGTTTTGATAGGCAGCGTATTGAACTATCACTTGCTTTATGGCGGCGGGTCCGGGTTATTTTTATTGCTGAAAATATCAATACGGATCTGGTAGTCTTTGCAGTAGAGTCTGCCGTCAGCTCTCCTTTATGCGTGCTTTTCCCGTACCGTTATGCTGATAGCGCTGAGCTTTACGCTCAACAGTTTCCAGCAGTAAAGGTTTTGATCCTTGGTGGTCGGAGTAATGATCAACAGGAACGAACAGTTCCTGTGATTACCAGCGATTTTCTAACTGATTTATACCGGGCAGGATTGTGTGCCGCATTACTTGCTGCTGAAAATCCTGATAAGCCCATAGTAGTATTTCAAGATACTACCTTATTGCCGGAACAACAGCAGGCATTTTCCGCCGGTTTGTTACAACAAGGTTATACGGCAGAGCCGCTATTTATACAAAATACTGTCCCTGAAGATAGCGCCTGTGCAGTTATTATAGAGAGTAATCAGTTAACGTCGTTTCTTACCCAAGATTATAGTACACCCGTTATTCTTTTTTCATGGATTGATCCGGCACTCAGTTCACGGCAAATCAAGCTTATATTTGATGATTCGGATCTTGGATTGGCAATGCAGGCTGTCCGTAAAATGAGAAAGCAGAATTATACAGCTCTTCCTTCGTATAATATTGTACTATCTGACAGAATTTCACAAAAGAGACTGTTGACAATGTTAAAAAATGCCGTACATAGCATTAGACCTCAATAATGTGTCAATTCAGAAAATTCGTATATGCAGTCTAAACTGGCACATTCTAGTAAATTTCGGATAAAAATTACTAAAGGGGGTTTGACAAAGACTGCACAGGGAAGTATAATCGTTTTTAGAATATATTCCCCAGATGATTAGAGAAAGGAGTATTGGGATGAAACATGGTAGTTTCAGGGCTATTTGCCTTATTCTTGTGGCATGTATAGCAGTAGTGTCAGTTTTTGGTGATGATGCCGCAGTCGCTTTGGAAGCTCATATTTTAGAGCCATTTGATGGTACTTCCGAGTATGTATGGAAGCAGGCTGCCAGTAAATTTGCTACAAAATTGACAGACGCGGAAACAGGTGATGTAACTGATGTATTCCCTAAAATAGAAACGGTTGCAACCTGGCCATCGGCATTGTATCGAAACAAGGAGGAAGAACACCCCAGCCTTGGTATTTGGGGTAAATTCAACCGCCAAGGATACAATTGGATTGATATTTATCCGACCAAGGATGATGAGGTATTTGAAATCCCCATTCCGGGACGGGTACGGTATTTAGACCTATGGGTGTGGGGTTCTAATCTTGATTTTTACATTGAAGCCTATATAAGGGATCTCAATGGCGGAGTACATGCAATTAAAATGGGAGACATTTCTTACACCGGTTGGAAGAATCTACGAGCTTTGGTGCCGTCTTATATTCCTCAAAGCAAAAAAATCCTTCCGAGACTTGCCCCCGTGCATTTTATTAAATTCCGTATCTGGACAAAGCCAACCGAACGGGTTGATAACTTTTATATTTACTTTAACCAGTTAAAAGTGTTGACCGATACGTTTGAAGCTATCTACGATGGTGATGATCTTGCAGATCCAGCAAAAGTCCAAGAATTTTGGGGACAGGAATTTGTTGGACAGTGATAGATACGGTTCCGGACAAGGTGTATAGAAAATACATTAGTAAAACTCAAACGTTGTTTGAGCTTAAAAATTATCCAAGGAGGAGTCTGCTACTTTTGAATTTTGGTAGAAAAAGTAATCTTGAGTGGCTCATATTTTTAGAGGCACAGAGACTACTAGTTATTTTGGTAGCAGAATATTAGATGAAACGGTACAGTGTTATTGCTTTATTCCTTTTGTGTGCGGGAATTGTGTTTGCACAGGAAACTACTCCAAATGCTAGCCAAATTGGGATTACCGCTGCACAGCAGTACCTTAAAGAGATTTCAGTTGATAAATTTGAATATGACGGTTATTGGCGTTCCGTTATGTCTTCTGATCAAGGGTATGTCACAAGTCGTCTATTTAAAGGTGGGCCTCTTCTATATAATGAAGAGGCAAATCCTAACGGTAAAAAACTTCTTGAAGAAGAAGCAAATTTAGGTCTTCAAGATGATTATGTTTTAGGAGCGCGTGTTGATTTTCTTCGTCGGGGGTATAGTAGTGTTTCTTTCTATCCGACACGTCCTATCCCAATTGAAGGGATAACTAAGACTATTTCAATCTGGGTAGCAGGTCGTAATTTCAACCATGAGTTAAAGATATTGATTCAGGATTATTTTGGGCGCCAATTTGAACTTTCTGCCGGTAAACTGAATTTCCAGGGTTGGAAAAAATTGACTGTAGCGGTACCGGCTCAGGCACCAGATGGCCAGAGTGGTATAGTACAGCGTAATTATCATTTCCATAACAATATGGGAATTAAGATTATAGGACTGCGAATTGAATTTGATCAAACAGAAGCCTTTGGAACTTATTATGTCTATTTTGATGATCTTCGTGCAGTAACTGATCTTTTTGCAGAAGATGATCGTGATCAAGATGATATGGTTGATGCCTGGTAAGATTAGATTAAGATCTCGGTTAGGTTAATAATCGCCTTTGATGTGTTTGCTTTATACAGGGGAAGAAATAATATGTCTTTCCCTGTATAATTTACTAAATACTTAATAATTAAATTTTAAGTGTCTTTGGGGGTGTAGCTCAGTTGGCTAGAGCGTTTGAATGGCATTCAAAAGGTCAGGGGTTCAATTCCCCTCACCTCCATAAATCATGGTCTACTAAGTGTGGACCATGTGCTAATTAATTAGTGACAAAATACTTTATATCTGCATAGGCATAACAATATGAAAGAAAATATTTTCAGGTTCAGGACGTATAGTTATTGCCTTATTTACATCAGTGAATTGTATACACACATCATTTTCACTCATCACCTTAAATGGTTCTTCAAGATAGCGGTAATTCAATGCTATAGATAATTCCGGTCCCTCATACTGGCAGTCTATATCTTCTTGTGCCATTCCAAATTCATTTTCTTCTATTTCTACCGAGGCAAGTTTATTCGCTAGTTTTAGGTAGATTTTACGTGAATTCCCCTCAGAAAGTAGAGAAACACGCCGTATAGCACTGAATAATTTCATTCGGTCTATTATAACGGTAAAATCTTGTGATTCAGGAATAACCCGCCGGTAATTTGGGAAAATCCCTTCAATTAATACTGAGGATAAATTATACGAGCCAAAGCGGATAAAAATATTTTTTTCAGTCACCGAAATGGCAAGTAATCCTTCATCACCGGCATGTTTACCTATAATACTAAGTATTTTAGGCGGAATAATAACACCACTAAAATCTGGTACCGAACTGTTTGTTTCTCTAGCAATATAAGCAAGACGCCGTCCATCAGTGGCAACCATGATGAGTTTATCTTCGGATTTTTCAAAAAAAACGCCGGTCATATAGTAGCGTGTTTCATCATCCGATACTGAAAATATGGTCTGTGTTACCATTTCCTTAAAATCTTTGACCGGAATCTCAAAAAAGCTATCTTCATTGACAGTGGGAAATTCTGGAAAATTCTCTGCTACAATTCCTTTTAGCTGAAATTTAAATTTTTTATTCTTTTTTTTGTCCTTATCTTCACTTTTTATCTCATTATCACTCTCCTTGGGTATGATATCTATTCTTGTATCAGTCTGTCCAAATCTCAATTCTCCCTCAGGAACAGCATTAAGAATACTCAAAAATTTATCACCAAATACAGTCATTGAACCTGATTCTTCAACATTGACTGGTACCGTGGTTTCAAAATTAACTTTGAGATCTGTCGACTTTATGGACAGAATTGCCTCTTTTACCTCAAGGTACATGTTTGACAATATAGATGTTGCATTCTTTGATGCAATGATCTCTTGTGCAATCGCTACCTCTTTGAGTAATACATTTCGTTCACAAGTAAATATCATAAAAATATCCTCTTCTTAATTATTTAAGATAATATACTAGCCTTTTCAAAAAATGTAAAGACTAGTATAATCTTCGCTAGGGGTGTCGTCAAAAATAGGGAAATAAAGTAAGATAACAAGATGAAAGAAAGTGGAAAAGAAATGCAGATACATGACATAAGTGATAGGC
>JAISMB010000098.1 GCA_031276945.1 Spirochaetaceae bacterium
TCTGTATTAAAAAGCCCCGCCTGCCGATACGCCCGCTAAACATTCAATTTAGTATAGTATAAGGCGATTCATGTATTTTTACAAGCGTCCGGCATCCGGATAAACGCCGCGGGCGGGAAACTTGAGCCTGCCTCCGTTCTTCCCCTGCTTCTTGAGCGTGGACAGTACTTTGATTTCACGCTCTTCATACGCCTCCTGTTTCTTAATCATCGCGGTTTTAGTTTTATAATCAAAGGTCTGTCCGTGCTGCATGATGCCGTGCCGTACTGTACCGAATTTTGCATAATCTTTTCACATTTCCTTGAAAAATAAAGTAAGAATGTAGTATATATTAATATAGTTCCTGCCCTTGAGAGATGCCTAGGCAGGCAGGGAACAGTCTTAAAGCGAATAATTTGACTTAAATTAAGGAGTTTTGTATGAAGAGAAAATTGGTGCTGCTTAGTGCAGCAATCGCACTGGTAGGTCTGTCCGTTTCTTGCGACATAGGCGATTTTGGGGAATCCCTCGAAAGTGCATTTACTACTCCACTTGGTGGTAAGCACAATGCGCCTGAAGTAAAGGTAAGCGCCAGTAACATTGAGGTTTTGGCTAACGAAGCCCACGGGGATCCGACACGGGCTTTGAGCTTGCTTGAAGGAATTAAAGACCTCATTGCTAACGCAACAGATCCGGCGGAGAAACAGAAATTGCAGGTGGCGGCGGTGAGTTTAGCCATAGATGCGGTGAACCTTGGCGGCACGTTAGTAGACGGTGGACAAGACTTGCTGGATGCTATGAAAAACGAGGGAGGAGAAGACGGAATGGACAAGGCGGTAACGCTCTTGAATAAACTGACGAACCTACCTAACGCAGAGGCAACGACGAAAGCATTACAAGACACCTTTGCCAGTAGTACAGGTAATAACACCTATGATCTGAGCAATCTTGCAAATAGTGGGATAAAGGCAGATGATATGGCGCTGGTAGGTATTACGCTCTTGATCGCTGATATTAACAAGGGCGGATCGGGCAGCATTGACAATGACAGGCTGGAGAGCTATGGCGACAATCTAATAGAGAAATTTACACCGGGTGAAGAGGCGGATAGCACTGCCTTGAATAATGCTGCTCTGCTTCGAGCGCGCATGGCTTATAAGGGGGCGAAGGAAGATGCAGCTAAGATTGGTAATGACGCCGCTACTGAAGCTATTGCCAGAGCTGCCGCCGCTCTCGGCGCTTTTGACGTTTACAAAAATACTATTTTTGGTAGTGATGATAGTGCCGCTAGTGCTGCCACTTTGACAGCGGCACAAGCCGTTGCTGAAGTCGCCGATCTTCCTGAAGGTGCGGCTACTGTTATCGCAGGATTTGTCACAGGTCAAGTTACTGCGCTCAAAGCCGCGGTTAGCAGTACTGCCATTAGCCAAGGCGAGGCTGATAATGGCATGAGGATAGGCGCTGCGCTTATCAGCACACTGATCACTGATGGTTCTAGTCTGGCAACTGCTGCAACAGCAGCCAGTACTGCCGTTGGAACATATCAAAACCATCTCGGCAATGTTTCTGCTACTATTAGTGCCACTGGTACAGCTACTGGTACAGCCACTGCCGCAATTTATGCCGCTGTGTATGCCGCTGCATCTAAGAACAATTCTGATGCCCACCCTCATGCTGAAGCTCTGGCTAACGCTGTTAAAGATGCTGCTGGTGCTAGTGATGATGCTAAAGCGATTGCTGATGCAGTTATCCGCTATATTGGCAATGACGAAACCAAGCTGGGCGCTATTATAGGCGGAACAGACATTATAGCCATAGCTTCTGTTATTCCCACCATCTCTACAACAGTAGAAATAGAGGGCGAGGGGGAAACAGATTTAATTAGCCCTGAATTGAAATTAGGCTTGGCGCTTATCGGCGCTTCCGCTGACCAAGGCAACGGAACTATCAGCACTATGTTAAAAGATATGTTGAACGATATGACTAAATAGGTTTTTGTATGTTCTCCACTCCTTGTGGAGTGGAATTATTTTATGGAGGAAAACAACGATAAACTATGAAAAAGATACTACTAGCGGGCGTATGCCTCTTATTGACAGTCGGTGCATTCGCCGAAACAAAAGAATTGCGTTCTTTTAGTATGCCTTCCCCGCGCAGTCGGGCATTGGGTGGAGATCATGTGGCGTATGCAGGCGGTGTTGATGCGCTCTTTGTCAACCCGGCAGAGTTAAGACGGAAGAACGAATTCAGTGTCCTGAATCTTTCACTCTCAGCAACCAACCCGCTCTGGATAAACAAGGTAGCTTATGAGCTTAAAGGTGGGTTTGAACCAGAAAAGGTTCTTGCATTGATTCCCACGGACCCCATGCGCCTGCCGCTCGGACTTGATGTTCAAGGACCTCTGGCGCTGGGCTTTGTCAGCGGCGGTTTTGGCATAGGCGTTTTCGACCGCATCTATCTTGATGCACGTATCAAAGGACTCAACGTAGAATTGGGCGTCAATGCCGATCTAACCATGAACGTAGGCTATGCCTACCGCTTTGACTTAGGCGACCGTTTCAAAATAGACGCCGGTATCGGCGCGAAAATATTCGGACGGGCAACGGCAAATGTCAACAAAGGACTCACCGAGTTACTTGAAGACATTGACGGTGGTTTCACTCTGGATATGTTCGGTCTTTCAAAACTCCCCTTATTGGTCGGTGGAACAGCCAACTTAGGCGGCGCTGTGCATCTGAGCTTCCTCCCGACAGCCTTCAATGATGATTTTACCGTCGGCGTGGTCTGGAGCGATGTTTTTAGCTACGCCAAAGAAGTTATGAACCTTAGTTCTTACGTTGGGCTGGATGAGGATCCAACCTGGGAACCCAGCGAAGACGTCTATACTATACCAACGAGCGTTCAGATTGGCGTTTCCTACTCCTTCAACTTAGGCAAGCTGCTCAGAATAGCGGTCATGGCTGATCATAACGATGCAGTTGGTTTGTGCAAATATATTGACTCCACAATACAAGAAGACGGCGCATGGATAACAATGCGCGACCCACTCCTTGATACCACAGTCGGCGCTGAAGTTACGCTTTTCAACATCGTAAGCGTGCGCGCCGGTATGCGCGATCTGCTCCCCGCAGTCGGTCTTGGCTTGGACCTTTTTATATTCAAACTTGATGCCGCGCTCTACGGAAAAGAGCTTGGTATGTATCCGGGCGACTTTACCACGATGGCGCTTGATATTGGAATGAACTTTAAGTGGTAATTATGCGCATATCTGAAGACGCATAAAAAAAGCCGGCGTTTTGCCGGCTTTTTTTATGCCCACTGACCCAGTATCAGCCGTCAGATACAGACGGATGGACTGACCTAGAGAACACTGTTAAACAGAGCAACCAGATTATGTTTCGGGAGAGCGCCGATCTGCCGTTTAATGATTGAGCCATTTTGGTACAGAATAAGAGAAGGAATTGTTACAATCTCATGCTGTAATGCCAGTTGCGCTTCTTCGTCAACGTTAATTTTGCCAATAACGAGACGTCCCGCATACTCTTCTGCAAGCTCCTCTAAAAGAGGTGCAATCATTCTACACGGAGCGCACCACGGCGCCCAAAAATCAAGTAATACCGGCAAAGTAGATCGGATAACCTCCTGTTCAAAGGTATCTTCGTTTATCGTTATACTCATGTTTACTCCTTTGTTTTACGGTTATGTTCATACGGTATGACTGTAAGACTTAATTCCTCTTAACTCCTTGCTAAAAAGCGCTTCTTCAGTCCCGTACAGGCAAGAAGATACTGAAAGGACAATCAGAAAGTCAAGACCTAAAACAGCGGCAAAGCGCAGGCAGGCGAGGTCTGACCTTTGGTCAGGGGTAAGTCAGACCTCGGTCAGGGGTAAGTCAGACCTCGGTCAGGGGTAAGTCAGACCTCGGTCGGGGGTAAGTCAGACCTCGGTCAGGGTAAGTCAGACCTTGGTCAGGGGTAAGTCAGACCTCGGTCAGGGTAAGTCAGACCTTGTTGGTCGGGGGATGGACAAATTGACTTTCATCGCTTTCGGTAAAAAGCCTATGCCCGATGACCACCGGCGCTGCAATGTTTTTTTTCAGGATCATACGCATCGACCATGTGCTGCATCCACTCTTTACCAAAATCTCCCTGTGGGTACTTGCCGGTCTTAAATATCATTACTTCAGGCATAGTTTCATAACCTCCTCATAAATACCGTTCAAATGCGTTCAAAAGCCGTTTAATTTTAACGTTTAAGAGGCGGCTTTTTGGGGGTCTATATTGCATCTTCCAGCAACGCCGCTTCCCTATCCCGCCGTGACCTATATGCCCGATGAGACTTACTCCACAACTCATGGTTACGCAGATAGCCTGCCGCATCCCGATACAAGCCATAACGCAGCGCTTCCCATGCTTTTTCTAATGCGGGGGAGTCTTTGCGTGCAGGGGTACCGAATTGATAATGCAGACTTACCGCCACTGCTTGTACCTGCTTAGGCGCTCCCTCAAAGATTGTCCTCCCAAACATGACGGCAGTTTCATCTATGTAGCGTTTGTGGATAAGATCGTCAATCTGTTTGACCTCTTCGCTACTCAACTCAAGTGGACGGTGAATAAGTGCGGTCTTTGCCTCACCCCGCTTGAGTCCCAAATAGGGACGGAGTTTATCCAGTAATGCTGAAGGAAGTTCGGCAAACCCTTTTTCGCTTTGCTGCCCTAAGTCAACCCCTGTGGCAATGGTAACGCCTGATTGTCCCCGTATATCTCCCTTGTCCGCTCCTTCAGGATACCATGTCCCGTGCCGACAGGGGATATACCCCCGTCCGATTGCCCTACCTTCAAACTGTGCTAAAATACCGGTTATATACCCATAATCTATCATTCATGTCCTCCTTCCTTGACTTGACCTATACTTAATTATCCCGCTATAGTTGCTCTATGGTGAGAGCCGAGAATACTCCCTGATGCAGGTATGTAGGGACAACCGCCGGTCGGATAATTACAGAGGGTTCGAATCCCTTCCGGTTCACCATATCCTTTTGTCTTGATCACCTTCTTCATGGTGATCTTCAATTACTTCCATTGTTATGTTGTATGCCATTGAGAAGTCGGATAGAGCAGCAGACCCAAAGCAGAGCCTCTCTCCTTTGGATGCAGAGGGAGCGAAACCCTCCCAATGGCTACCATATCTTTTTATATCGTTTATTGGTTTTATGGTCATATTCTATCCTTCCCTGTTATAACTTGTAATGCCGTTCCTTGCAAAAACCGCAACACCACATTGATTATTTTCCTGTCTTTCCCTTTCTTTCCGGTAGAATAAACTCCCGTCCATGCACTGAGTTTTCCGGTTTTGTGTTTTTGTATATGCTCTGATGCTTGTAAAACTTGACACAATTTGCCATACCTCTCTTCCGGTATTGTCTGACGTTCTATCTTTTTTCTTATTGCCTATCTTTTCGTATTCTTTATCGAGTATCTTTCGCCGTCTTTCATGGTTCTTCGTCCGTTTCTTAGCTTTAACATAGAGCCTGTTCATCTTCTTTGACACTTTCTTTAGCCGCTTTGTTTAGTGAAATGCCCTGTTATAAATATTCCCTTCACTGTCTACGATGTTATCCTTTATCCCCGAAGTCCAGTCCTCCGCTTTTCTCTGTCTGTTCCCGCTTCTTGTTCTCCGTATAACCAGTGATATGCAGAGCCAGTTTTGCGTTTGCCCTCTCCGCTCCCGGCATAGTCTGCCCCGACCCGTTTCAGCCCTTAAATCGATATAAGGGAAGCCAGACCTCCACCATAGTGGAAGCCAGACCTCCACCATAATGTAAGTCAGACCTCCATTATAATGTAAGTCAGACCTCCACTAGTAAAGATAGAAAGATGGGACAGACCTCGCCATCAAAATAGGACAGACCTTGAAGGCAGGGTAAGTCAGACCTCGCCTTCAAAATAGGACAGACCTTGAAGGCAGGGTAAGTCAGACCTCGCCTTCAAAATAGGACAGACCTTGAAGGCGGGGTAATTCAGACCTTTTCCTCCGCTTCTTTAATACGGACAAAGCTTGTATCTTGTCGTGGACTTCCTCTCTGACAGACTGACGCATGTGGCTTGAGAGGACTGTGATTTCACGCTCTTCAAAGGCTTCTTCTTTCTTAACATTGACAGTTTTTGTCTTATACATAGAAGGCATAGAGGGCTTCGGAGGCGATAACGGCATTGCTAAACTACTTCTTGTCAAGGAAGAGTTTTGCAAGGTAGTCCTTCTTTTCTTGTGAGAGGCGGGAAGCGTCTATTTGCAGGCGGAAGACTGAGCATTTCATACCTGACGCCGCTCCCGTTTCTCTTTTAGTGTTTAGCGTAGCCCGCCCTTTTCAGACATCCTTTTGCACCTCTCTTATCTATCTTTCTTGACAAGTCTTATTTCACTCTGTTGTTACGTATCTGTATCATTGCGCCGTCTATCCTTTACGGCGACCTTTTGTAAACCGGCGTGGATAAGTTTTTTCTTAATAGGGAAGCGAGGGGGCAGGATAGCAGAGAGCGCCCCGCAACACATTCTTTGCAAATAGTGGGCGCCCCCGTTGCGCTGCTTATTTTCTCACCGTAAAGCGCTGAATAGCTTCGTCCAGAGCGTCCAAACCTTTTTCGTTCTCCGTAACCGACCCGTGCGCCACCTGCGAGGCGGCAAAAACCTGTTCCGTACTCTGCACCGCTTCACCTACCCGCAGCTGAATCATGGCGCTCATCTCCGAAAGTTTTTCTGCCATCTGCCGTGATACGTCCGCTTCCATTCTGATATTTTCCGCTTGCGTTTTTACCGCTCCGGTTATGGCTTGGATTTCCTTGAGGCTCTGCAAAACCTGCTGCGAACGCTCCGACTGTTTCTCTATAGTCGACTTCACCATATTGACAACCTCGTTACTCTGAAGAATCAAGTCGTTAGTTTGCGCATACGCCTTCTCTATCCGGCTCGATACCGCCGTAATCTCAGCGATCCGTTGCTGAATCTGGCTGAGCGTGCCGCTTGAACTTTGTGCCTGAACAGTGGCGGTTTCCGCCAACTTGCGGATTTCACCGGCAACGACCGCAAAGCCCTTTCCCAATTCCCCTGCATGCGCAGCTTCAATGGCGGCATTCATCGCCAAAAGGTTCGTCTCATCCGCCACATTACTGATGATCTTGTTCATTTGCGCAAGGTTAGCCGAATCCGCGCCGATTTGATGAACTGCCTGCGTGGAGCGGGCAATATGTCCCTGCTCGGTCTTGGAACTCTCTACCAAGCGGAGTATTTGGGTGTTTAAGGCGGTAATCTGACTTTGCATCTCTTCATTGTGCGCTATCATGCTTTCTATGGCGGAGGAAGAAGAGGTTATTTGAGCGACCTGCTGCTGAATTAAGGTGTTGAGGGCAAAGATTTTGTCATCGATCTGGGCAACAGTTTTCCCGACCATGCCCGATTCCTCTTTGACATGTTTGTCCACATCATGGATAGCTTGGACGATTTCCGCGGCTGCCATCGATGACTGGTCAATAACCTGTTTGAGTTCAGCTCCCTGCATGCGCATCCGCTGGAAGGAACCGGCGATATTTTTGACTAAAGTTGAGATGCGCTCATTGATAGTGTTAAAGCCCTCAGAAAGTCCCGCCGCTTCAGCTGTGCCGTAATCAGGAACTATGCCGGAAAAGTCCCCTGCGGCAAGGTGCGAGGAGAAGGATTGCAGGTATTGGAACGGCTTAACGATGAATCTGGTGCATACTAAAAGAATCAGCACAGCCAGCAGAAAGAGGATTATACCAATGATGCAAATGGTAACGAGCGTGCGGTTTGCGTCTGCAAAGATGACTGAAGCAGGTATGATCGAGAGGAGAAACCAGTTTGCCTGCGGTATGCGGAAGGATGCAATGAAGACATTTTCATCCAAAGCTGAGAAAGAAGGAGCGGACAAGATCTGCTTGCGGTACTGTTCAAGACCAAGCTCGGTAAAGAGGTCTTTGGTCATCACCGCACTTTCGTCTGGGTTGGTAATGAAGAGTCCGTCTTGGGTAATTAAAAAGGTCTGCTGCTGCGGCAGGGAGATGTGTTCAGCGAGAATAGAGTCCAAAGAGGCGATAGAAACGTTCTCGGAAACGACGCCGAGATCCGTCTTATCCGCATCAAACACAGTGCGCGCCATGGCAAAAATGAGTTTCCCCGTTGCCGCATCAATATAGGGCAGGGTAAAAGCAACCGCACCTTGGGCTTTTTTGGCGTCTTGATACCAAGAACGTTCAAGGTTATTCCAGTTATCCTGCGGTCTCCAGGCATTACTGGAGGCGCAATACCCTCCGGGGTCGTTCCAGCGGAGATTGTTAGTGCAGTAGATCATCAAGACATTGTCCAACGTAGCCTGCATATCATCAAAAAAGAGGCTCAACTTGTCCCTGTCCACAGGTTCTTCCCGCATAGCGGGGATGGCGCCGATTACCGTATGCTCCAAAAGCGCCTGATGGGACTCGATGATAGCCGCCACCTGATCGCTCATGCGGGCGGTGCTTTCTTTGGTGGTCGTGGTGATTTGGGTATAGGAAACCTGACGCAGGCTTACAAAAAAGACCGTGAACAGGATCAAAATACTTAAAAACAGAGTAATTAAACAAAGGGCGCTGAAAATAAAAGCAAGCGATAGTTTTTTACGTTTCATCAAAACCTCCAGCGGACTTAAAGCCCGCGCCTAAACAGATGATAAGACCAAAAGGAGTCTGTCTTCCTGCCTTTTTACCCTGTCCCGTCCCTTCTTTTTTTTGCAAGGGGGGACAAATCTTTCAACATACTGTTCTCCTTTTAGGAATTGCTGCTTGCGCATCCGGCTAGAACTCACGCAATACTCTATACACTGTAAGTTCTTATTTCTTGGTTTGTCAAGCTTCTTCTCTCTTCTGCACCGCGGACTGCCCCCTCCGTTCTTAATATTTTTGAGATGCGGGAGTCTCCGCCCAGAGATGCGGGAGTCTCGGCTCGGAGATGCGGGAGTCTTGACTGAGAGGTGTGGTATCTTAAATCATAAGTCAGACCTTCCCCTCCATAGGTCAGACCTCGCCGTCAAAATATGCGGCAGTCTTTACTCAGAGGTGCAGGAGTCTTGACTGAGAGGTGCGGGAGTCTCGACTGAGAGGTGCGGTATCTTAAATCATAAGTCAGACCTTCCCCTCCATAGGTCAGACCTCGCCGTCAAAATATGCGGCAGTCTTGACTGAGAGGTGCAGGAGTCTTGACTGAGAGGTGCGGTATCTTAAATCATAAGTCAGACCTTCCCCTCCATAGGTCAGACCTCGCAGGCAAAATATGCGGCAGTCTTGGCTCTGAGATGCGGGAGTCTTGACTGAGAGGTGCGGTATCTTAAATCATAAGTCAGACCTTCCCCTCCATAGGTCAGACCTCGCCGTCAAAATATACGGCAGTCTTGGCTCAGTGGACAGACCTCGCAGGCAGGGACAGACCTATGAATCCGGCACAGTGAGGTCGATTTCGTCAAATGCATCGTGTAAGAAAGCATTCAAAAACAACAGACCTTCATGCGAGAGCGCATAGACGTGGGAAGGCAGACAGTCATACGATGATGCCCTTACCATTTTATCCTGCCACCGGACGAGCGTGCGGGGTATACAAGCTGCAAGCTCAATGCCAAAACGCCGCTTAAATAAGCGCAGATCAGGTCCGTGAGCATACCGAAACCCCATCAGCACGGTCTCCTTGATGAGTGTTTTCCGATTCAGCGCTTCCCTTGTGTAGCAACTGTGCCGGTTATGCAGATACGCATCCGCATCGGCTCTGTAGGTAAGACGGAAGCCCGTCCCTGCCCCCTCGTCAATGATAGTGCCTGAAGCGCCAGCGCCGCATCCTATCCACTGTTCCATACGCCAGTACCTGATATTATGCACCGAGCGTTTGCCCGGCAAGGCAAAGTTCGATACTTCATACTGCTCATAGCCAGCCGTTTCAAGCAGAGCGCACCCCTGTATAAAAAGCGCATCAGCGCTATCCTGATCAGGCAGCAGCGGCTCAAGGCAGCTTCCCGGCTCCACAGTCAAGGCATAGAGGGCAATATGAGCCGGCTTGTACAACAGCACCGTTTCAATATCAGAGGCAAGCGCATCTTCTGTTTGAAAGGGAAGACCGCTCATCAGATCAACGGAAAAAGCGGAAGGAAAAAGCTCTGCACAAAGCTCTAATCCCTGCTTAACCTGTGCGCTACTGCCTGCCCTATGTACCGCCTGCCGGGACCGCTGGTCAAAGGTTTGCACCCCAATACTGATACGTGAGACGCCGCTTGCCTCACAGACTTCTAAAAACGTCCGGCTCAGCGACTGCGGATTAACCTCCACCGTTATTTCTACCAGCGGGGCAGCGCTGAGAGCAGTAATACCGGTTACCAGACGGGAAAGACGCTGCGGACCGAGAAGAGAAGGAGTGCCGCCGCCTATATACAGGCTAACAAGATGGGTCAGCGCGAAGGTATGAATCTGTTCTTTTGCATCGGCAAGGAGGGTATCAACGTAGCTGTCAAGACGCTCATCAGTGGGAGGGACAACTATCGAATAAAAATCACAATAATCACAGCATTGTTCACAGAAAGGAATATGAAGATAGACTGAAGCATGAGACGGGATGCACGTAAGCGCATCCCTGTGTTTTATTTTATCCACCACGTATCCACGCCGATTTCGTAGCGGGGACGCCGGTTAGGTATACCAAACTTATCTTTGTAGGCAATGCGGAATTTTGAAAGATACCATTGAGGAATGACGTAGAAGTTCCAGGTTAAGACCCGATCCAGCGCATGCCCCCATGTCAGCAACGCCTCTGCATCTTTCTCTTCTTGCAATGTCAGAATACCCTCAATTAAATAATCAATCGCCGGATCCTGCACACCAGCCGCATTGTATGTTGATTCAAGATACGCCGAATGCCAGGGGAATACCAAGGAAGAATCCGGATACGCCATAGCGCTAAAGGTATAGGTAATAAAATCATAGTCACGGGAGCGCAGCCGGTTTAGATATTGGCTGGCATCAATCAGCCGGATGTTTATACTAATACCGTAACGCTCCAAGTTGCGCTGTAAGGGTATTACAATGCGCTCATCGGAACTGTCGTAAATCAGTATTTCAAATTGCATCGGGGTACCGGTTGACCTTTGTATCATCTTGCCGCCTTTGAGGTCCCAGCCGGCGGCGCTTAAAAGCGCTAATGCACGCCGCGCCTGAGCTGTGATAGTGCCTGAGCCGTCAGTAACCGGCGGCTGATACTCGGTAGTAAAGACTTCAGGCGGAATCTTATCACGGATAGGATTGAGAACAGCGATCTCACCTATAGTCGGCAGTCCTTTTGCTTCGTAGGAGGTGTTCTGAAAAAAGGAGCGGGTCCTTGTGTACTGCCCATAGAAGAGGTTTTTGTTCATCCATTCAAAGTCCATGAAGTAGTTGAGCGCCTGACGCACCCGTCTATCCTGAAAGACCGGACGTTCCGTATTAAACACAAAGCACTGCATGGGTCGCGGTATATCGTGCGGAATTTCTCTCTTTATTATCTGCCCGCTGGTGAAGAGTTTACCGGTGTACTGCGTAGCCCAATTCATCGCGTTCATCTCTTCACGAAAGTCGTAGGCGCCGGACTTGAACGCCTCAAAAGAAACCGTTGAATCTCGGTAGTAGTCGTAGTGTATCGTATCAAAGTTAAGGCGCCCCTTATTAACCGGCAGATCGGCAGCCCAGTAGTTTTTGACCCGTTCCACGGTTACGGACTGCCCCATTTTGTAATCAGACACACGATAGGGTCCTGTGCCGACAGGCGGAGTCATAAGCGGTTCAGAAAAATTACGGTTCTGCCAGAAGCGCTTGGGAATAATCGTAAGGAGGCAAAGCTCCAGCATCTTTTCTTTGTCCCCGCTTGAACCGAGGTCAAAGCGTACCCGGTAGGTATCCAGCACTGTTGCGCTTATGCCTTCATAATAGATGCGGAACTGCGGCACGCCCTGGGTCATAAACGTATCAAAAGAGAACTTGACATCCTCTGCCGTAAGCGGAAAACCGTCTTGGTCGCGCGCCGCCCGGTTTATGGAAAAGATAATGAAGGAGTAGTCGGTTGCATACTCGACTCGTTCTGCAATGAGCGGGTAGTACGTAAAGAATTCATCTCCAGAGCCGCACATCAACGTATCGTAAAAGTATTCCGAGCCGGCGGAAACGGAACCGCGCAAAGCATACCGGTTGAAATTATCGTAGGTGGTGTCGGGGGAGGCATCTAATACTATTGAGCCGCCCTTAGGCGCATTGGGATTGACATACGCAAAATGGGTGAAGCCTTCGGGGTACAGAGGCTCCCCGCGCAGGCTTATCGCCGTGGCAGTAACTGTTTTTGGTATTTGCGCTACAACCGGCAGCGTTGACACTACTATTAAAAGAAAGAACAGATGCTTTTTCATAGCAAAAGTATAGGAAAAGAAAAGGAACTTGGTCAAGGAGCCGTAGTCCGCCCCGCTCCCCTATTTTGACGGCGAGGTCTGTCCTAAAGGGTAAGGGCGAGGTCTGTCCTAAAGGGGTAAAGGCGAGGTCTGTCCTAGGTCTGACTTCCCTTATGGTGGAGGTCTGACCTGCCTTATGGTGGAGGTCTGACCTGCCTGTCTTGCACTGTTCTGTGCAAAGTGTTTAAGCGGGCGGAGAGAAGAAGGGGCGAGGGCAGACCTAGTCTGCCACCAAGGTCTGCCCTATTTTGACAGCGAGGTCTGACCTAGCCTGCTTCTCAGTGGTTAGTGATTAGTGGTAAGTTGCTCGTCTTTGCGTTGTTAAGAGAAAACTGCTCACAAGCCACTGCTCACTGTCCACTACCCAGCCTCCAAGGTCAGATAAGAACTTTATTCCCAGCCGCCTGCCTGCCCATTCCTGAGACTGTCCAGCCGGACGCTTGGGTCAGCGGTGCTTGTGCGCTGCTTGAAGGTAGACCTGTCTATAGAGATATAGACCACCTTGCCTTCCTTGGCTGTGTTCGTATCGTCAAGCGTGCCGCCGCCGATCTTGGTGAATATACCAGTACCGTTCACGTAGACCCCGCCGCCTGCACTGCCTGCTTTATTCCCGCGTATCTCTCCGTCTGTCATGGTAAACGAGGTGCCTGTATCCACGTACACACCGGCGCCATAGAAGGAGGAGGTATTGCCGTTTATACTGCCACCTTCCATGATGAAGTTGCTCTCCTTGTAGACAGCTACGCCGGCGCCGTAGGAGTAGTAGGAGGAGGAGTCGGAGGAGGTATTACCACTTATACTACCGCCGGTCATCGTAACGGTACTACTTTCTATATACACGCCGCCGCCATAGGAGGAAGAGGCGGAGAGCGTGTTATCGCTTATCTCGCCGCCTGAGATGGTAAAGGTCCCATTCTTTATATGGACTCCGCCGCCTGCGGCTGTGCCTCTACTGCTTTTTTTTGTGTTTCCCACTATCTCGCCGCCTTTCATGGTGAACGTACCGCCGTCTACAAATACGCCGGTCTCTTGCGCGCCGCGCACCATTGAGCCGTTCTTCATAAGCAGCGTCCCGCCTTCCGCTACCGACACAATCGCAAATGCCTTGTTGTTGCCGTTCAGCGTGATATTGTTGTCCAGCACCAGCGTTATACCTTTTGGCACGCTCACCAGCACGCCGCTGTTATTCAGAATACTGCGCGGAATTCTGTCTCCCTGAATGATAATGGTCTTAGCGGCATTGTCGGTAAAGACCAGCGGCTCGCTGACAAAGCTGTTGGTGATGGTCAGCGTATAGGTCCTGTCCGTACTGTCGCTATTGATGGCGGTAATTGCCTGCGCAAGAGCGGCAGCATCGTTGACAACAAAACTATTCTTGACCGCCGCCGCTTGTGCTTCAATGCGCTGTTCCTGTTCTGTCTGCTCTGCTGCTGCAACTACTGGATCATGCGCTTCCTGTTGCTCTACCGCTGCAACTACTAGATCATGCGCTTCATGTTCTGTCTGCTCTGCAACTACTGGATCATGCGCTTCCTGTTGCTCTACCGCTGCAACTACTAGATCATGCGCTTCATGTTCTGTCTGCTCTGCAACTACTGGATTATGCGTTTCCTGTTGCTCTGCGACTGCGATTACTGGATCATGCGCTACCGCTGTTTCTACCCTGTGCGCCTTCTGTTCTGTCTGCGCCGCCGTGGTAGTGCTTGCTACCTGTTCCGGCTCTAAAGGATGCTGCGCTTGCAGCGAGTCTTCACGAGAAGAGCCAGCCTCCTCCTCAAGCTGTGAAGCAGGCTGTGGTGAGGCTGTTTTGCAGGCTCCCATGCTGAGAAAGAATACCGAGACGAGAACAATCACGCTAAAAGAACGAATTGTCATAAAACACTCCTTATCTGTTGATATACCCTTACAAGAGGGGGCGTCTATCCGTCTGTCAACGCAGGCACAGCCTGTTTCAACAGGACGCCACTGTTAGTATAAGCGGCGCACCACTCTTCGTCTATAACAGGTGCAGCCCGCATAGACCAATCTGCTTTCGAGGTCTGACCTACCTGCCTCCGAGGTCTGACTTATCCTGCCTCTAAGGTCTGACCTACTGACCTACTGCATAAAAACCCGCAGGGGATCAGAAGTCTCCTGCGGGTTATCGTTCAAAAGGCGCTCTGACGCTTGGATTTTATTCCCAACCGCCTGAACCGCCGGCTATATTGCTGTTGAGCGTTACGCCCGGACCTGCGGTGGTGTTGCGCTGTCTGGACGAATAAACATACGCCACCTTCCCCTCTCGTGCCGAATTGGTATCGTCAATGGTTCCTCGGTTTCTCTTGCTCAATGTACCGCTTGCCACACACACGCCGCCGCCCTTCTCGTTCGCGCTGTTATCTCCTATATCCCCGCCCTGCATCGTAAAAGAAGCCCTGTTGTTCAAAGACACGCCGTTCTTTCCCGCGCCATACAAAGCCGAGCCGGTTTTCATAATAAGCGTGCCGCCGTCTACCGCGACAATCACCGCCTGTTTATCGTTGCCGTTCAGTGAGATATTATTGTCAAGCACCAGCGTTATACCGCTTGGCACGGTAAAGAGCGCTCTGCTGCCGTTGTTCCGCATGGTGCGCGGGTTATCGTCCCCTTTCAGAATGATGGTTTTAGCGGCATTACTGGTAAAGACAACCGGATCGGCGTTAATACTGCCTGTGAGGGTAATGGTATACGTGCCGCCGGTTCTCTCGCTATTGAGAGCTGAGATTGCCTGTGCAAAGGCAGCGGCATCTCTGACGACAGGATTATACCGCGCCGCCGCGGCTTCTGCTGCACGCTGTTCCTGCTCCTGTTGCACTGTTGGGGCAGCCGCTTTTGTTTCAGGCTGTTCAGTCTGCGCAACCGCAACAGCCGAGCGCACCACCCGAAACCCCAGAGCGATGTTCCACCGATACGTCGGGGTGCCGTTGCTTCGAGAGGGTTGACCCAACTCCCTCCACGTACCACGCGGCGACTGCCAGAAGCAGCACCCACCGGGTCCGTCACCGCACCGCTCTCATACGATTCATACCAGTCCCAGCACCATTCATAGACGTTCCTACTCATATTATACAGCCCTAGGGGTGTCGTCAAAAGTAAGGAAATAAAGTAAGATAAAGAGATGAAAGAAAACGGAAAAGCACTGCACAGACACGACATCAGTGATAGGCTGTGGGAAAAAATAAAAGACTTACTACCAGGAGCGGCAGGTAAACAGAGTCGAATGGCTCATGACAATCGACGCTTTATCAACGCAGTATCATGGATTATCAGAACCGGTGTTCCTTGGAGAGACTTACCACCTACGGCAACTGGAAAAATACACACCGAAGATTTTCCCGCTGGTGGGATAGGGATGTCTGGAAAACAAGAGCCGCTGAACTTATCGGGGAACTAGATACCCAGTGGCTTATGATAGATGCAACGTATAGCAAAGTCCATGTGGACGGATATAGTTTCAGCGGGGCAGGAGGCGGATTGCACCTATGCACCGCCCTTAATGGCAGAGTTATCGGTAAAAGTCTTGTTAGCCGATAGAGGGTATGATGTGAACTAGTTAATGGACTGCCCATGCGAGAAGAGTTAAGGTAGTTATCCCGTCCAAGTGTAGTCGGAAGGTGGTAAGGACTTATGACACAGAGCTGTATAAGAAGCGCCATCTTATTGATAATGTGTTTCGGTGGCTTAAGCAGTACAGAGGTATCGCCACTCGCTATGCTCAACGCTCTGATTCCTTTCTCGCCGCTCTCTATCTCAGATCTATCTCCCTCTCCTTTTGACGACACCCCCTAGTCGGTGCCTTTATTGGAATACTCTATCTCTCGAAGAAACAATCGCTTGTTATTGGCAATGGATTTCTGACCATAAAATCATTGTTTTACGGGAGAAGCATAGCTATTGAGGACATAAAGGTAAACGACATAAAACAGGTGGACTTGCATAATGAGCGGGACTATGGCATAAAATGGAGAACCAATGGCATTGGATTGCCCCATTATCAGGTCGGCTGGATGCAATTAAACAACGGGAATAAGGCATTGGTCTATCTAACGGATAAAACCAAGGTGGTCTTAATTCCAACAAATAATTACGATGTCTTGATAAGCACTGATGATTTTACCGGCATAACCGAGGAGCTCCATAAAACCATAAACTAACCACAGATCAAGGGAAATTGCAGAGTAAATCCATACCGGTCGTTCAGTGGAGTGATACTTGCACATGCGAGCGGCTGGTTATCATCAGCCGGTGTTTTTAGAGCAGTTATAGCCTATTTGTGCATAATGTTCTGGACAGAAGCATTCCCTCTCCCTCTTTCAGGAGATTACAAGCGAAGGCTGAAACCACTGGATTAGCAGGGCTTGCTCTGTCAGTCTCAGTTTGGTCTGTAAAACAAGAAGCCCACCGCTAAAAGCGTTGGGCAGCTCACTTGACAGCATTGTCTTTTCACCCTTCTCTTATAGAGAGGGCGGACAATCCTACCCTTTAAGGCACACAGAATGAGTACATACGATACCCTGAAACAGACCGCCCATAATGCGCCGCATGAACCGGGCGTGTATGTATGGCGGAATAACGAAAACCGGATTATCTATATTGGTAAGGCAAAGGTGCTGAGAAACCGTCTTATGAGCTATTTTTCCGGCAGTAAAGATCCGAAGACCGCGGCGCTTGTGCATAATGCGGTCCATATAGAGACTATTATCACTGCAAATGAGTATGATGCGCTGCTCTTAGAAAATATTCTTATTAAACAACACTGTCCGCAGTATAACGCAGCTCTCAAAGACGGCTCCGGCTATCCTTTTATCAAGATCAGTGCTGACGCTTTCCCGCTCGTGAGTAAGACGCGGCGGCGGCTTGATGACGGCGCATCTTACTACGGTCCTTTTCCCCATGCCGGAGCGGTGGGTACTCTGCTTTCTCTTATTGAAAAATCTTTCCCCCTGCGTAAATGCCGCCGGTTTCATAAACGGCGTAATCCGTGTCTTTATTATCATATTGGTCGCTGTCCGGCTCCCTGCTGCGCCAAAATCAGTGCTGAAGCTTATGCGCTCATCACAGAATCAGTGCGGCGTTTATTGTCAGGCGATCATGAAGCGCTGGCATCTGATCTTAAAGAGGATATGCGCAAACTGTCGGCTAATCTGCAATTTGAAAAAGCAGCTTTAGTACGCGATAGTATTAAAGCTCTTGAGATGCTTAGTACACAAAGCAGCGTACTTGACTTTGCTCCTGAAAGCCGCGACTACATTGCCGTTGCCGGTGAAGGGGTGCTTGCAACCTTTGCGGTTTTTTCTCTGCGTGAGGGCGCTTTAGTTGCTCGAGAACTGTACCGTAGTCAGTCAGCAGCAGACGATACCGAATCGCTTGAGACCTTTATTATGATGTATTACAGCCAAGAACGGCCGGTTCCTGCGATCATTTATTGTGAGGGAGCTTTTCCCACCTTGCAGCGCTGGTTTTCCGAGCATTTTGAAAATAAAACGGCAGTGCTGCGTCCGGATCATAAACGCCATCGTGCTATTCTTGCAATGGCGCAACAGAATGCCCAAGAGGACCTACGCAAAAGGCTTAAAGAACGCGGCGCAGGACCGGCTTTAGATGAGCTGGCAGCCATTCTGCATTTGCCTGAGAGACCGAATCGGATAGAAGGCTTTGATGTTGCCCAGTTGAACGGCACGCATCCGGTCGCTTCGTTAGTTTCATTCAAGAACGGCGTGCCTGATAAAAAGAACTACCGGCTTTTTAAGCTGCGAACGGTTGTGGGCATTGTTGATGATTATGCGGCAATACGGGAAGCTGTGTACCGTAGGTATGCACGGCTTTTGCGCGAAGAGGCGCAGTTGCCGGACTTAATCTTAGTAGATGGCGGGATCGGGCAGGTAAACGCTGCCTCCGCAGTCCTCAAAAAGCTTGGTATAGACTGCGCGCTTGTCGGTCTTGCTAAACGCGATGAGGAGCTGTGGCTGGCGCATAATGCAGGCCCCCTCAAACTCTCCCGCCGGTCTGAGGCGCTTAAAGTCTTGCAGTTTGTCCGCGATGAAACGCATCGGGTCGCAACAAGCTTTAATCAAAAACTGCGCTCAAAAGATCTCTGTTTTTCTATCCTTGAATCAAATACCGGTATTGGTCCTGCACGTGCTGCTGCACTGCTTAAAGCTTATCCTTCATTACACGACCTTTTAGCACTGAGTCCGGCTCTGCTTTCTACGAAAGCCAGCATCAGTATAGAGCAGGCGCAGGCGGTTCTCGCAGCCGTATCAGAGGCGGTAAAGCAGCAAGAACAGTATCGGCACGCTGCTACCGGCAGTGCGGCTATGCTTGCGGCTGAAGCTCTCAAAACTAAAGAGTACCCGCAAGGCTCAAGCGATTAACCGCCGATCCACGCTGAGGGCGGCTTCAATCATTGTAGAGCGAACGTTCAAATCGCCTGATATAAATACTCATTGCCAATCCTATTCCGAGCATTGACGACAGTAAGGCAGAACCGCCGTAAGACATAAAAAAGAGTGGAATACCGGTTATGGGCATAATCCCCATAGTCATGCCGACATTGATAGTAAAATGGAAAATATAGACGGCGGCTAAGCCGGCACTGATATAGCGTCCAAACGGGTCTACGGTAATTTTCGCAATACGTATCAAGCGCAGACAAATTAAAAGAAAGAGGCTAAAAACAAAGGCGCCGCCTACAAAGCCGCTTTCCTCAGCAAATATTGAAAAGATAAAATCGGTACTCTGCTGCGGCAGAAACTGGTAATGACTTTGCGTACCGTTCAGATAGCCTTTACCCCAAAACCCGCCTGAACCGATTGCGGTCATGGACTGTTTAATATTCCAGCCTGCCCCCTGCGGATCAACATTCGGGTCTAAAAATACAATCAGCCGTTTAAGTTGGTATTCTTTGAGGATTTTCCGTACAAGAAAAGAGGAGCCAAGTGATAAAGAGCTAATTGCGGAGCAGTAGGCTATCCAAAAGAAATACTGCTTTCTGGAAAACGCTAAACCAGCCAGCGCACAGAGCAGTATCACAGCTAGAGCACCTGAGGTAATGAGGGTAATAGTAGTATTGCTGAACATTTCAAAGACGGGAATGGCCGTTTTAAGAATGTAGCTTTGCACCAAAGGCATGACAGTAAAAAAAGAGGTGAGCGTTATCAGCGCGATAACAAAAACAATATACCGCATACTGACACCAGCAATAAAAGTCATCAGTAACAGTATAGGAATAAAGACCAGTGAAGTGCCGAAATCAGGCTGAATAAGAATAAGACCCATGGGTACCAAGGCAATAATACAGGAAACTAAGAACCGGAAAAACGAGGTAGAGTTCTGCCGTGAACTGTCTAAATATCGGGCAAGTAAGAGTATTGTAGTGATTTTAGCAAATTCGGAAGGCTGTATACCAAATGTTCCTATGCCTATCCATGCGCGTGCACCGTTGACAACCCGCCCCCATTTATAGGTATACAAGAGGATAAGCAGTGTCGCGATATAGAGGTGGATTGATATTTTATATAAACGCCTAAAATCAATAAAACAGAGCGTGAATATAAGGCATAGTCCTGCTACTCCCCAGACTATCTGTCTGCGATATTCATCGGTAATGGGTACGCCTGTTGATATCGTTATGTTTGCTGAATAAATAAAGAATATGCCAACAATAATCAATCCTAAAGTAGAAAGAATCAAGATAAAGTCGATTCTCAGAATATAGTTTGCTTTTATCTTCATAAGAGCAGATTCTATTCGAAACCCGTTAATTTGTATAGCAAGCATAAAGAAAAAATGCTGCCCCCCAGCTTCGAGGTCTGACTTACCCTCTCGGCAGCAGGATCAGCAGGATAAATCAGACCTCAGAAAAAAAGGACAAAAAATATTTTGCTTTGATTGAATCAAAAAGCAGAGTCAGTTCCCTTATAGAGGTATTATGTCTAGTCATAATTTGCCCAGAGGGCTTACAGACCAAGGTCTGACCTATCATGTTA
>JAISMB010000045.1 GCA_031276945.1 Spirochaetaceae bacterium
GATGGAGGCAAGAGGTTTTGTTTGACTGTGAAGCCATGCTAAGTCTACCGGTAATTCTGGCTCTATACCAATGGCTTTCTGCACAATAGCGGCTGTTCGTGCCGGATGCCCCGTTGATAAGACAATAATATGAGCTGAATCGTGCGTATGGGCAAAATTAAGCGCGGCGGCAAAGGCAAGAGCCGTATGCGGATCGAGCATAAGACCGTGCTTGTCCCATACTTCTGCTATGGTCGCTAAGGTGGTCGGATCATCTATGGTAATGGGGAAGACCATGTTCCGCATTACCGCCGGCGCTTCAGTGTAAAAAGCTTCTAAGCGCTCATAATTAGAAGGAATAGTTACGTCAAGAGCGGGGGCGAAGGTCGGTATCGGGGTCCGAGGGCTAAAGTTTTCACCGTTTATAAAATCCCGGAAGGTATTGTTCTTGTTCATTGCCGCTATGAAGCTGTTGACCGGCAGCCCGAAACGCCATGCGTACAAACCGGCGATTAAATTGCCGCAGTTGCCGCACGGAATGCTGAAAACCAAGTCGCCTCTGAGCTGCTTCTTTATCTTGGTAAAGGCATATAAATAGTAAAATGATTGCGGCAGCAGCCGCCCTACGTTAATCGTATTAGCACTCGTCAGTAAATGGCGCTCCGCAAAAGACCGATCATGGAGCGTTTCAAAGACCAGCCGCTGACAATCATCAAAGGTCCCCTTGACTTGAATGGGGATAAGAGTCCCACCGTTTGGCACAAAATCCTTGGGATCAAGCCCGTAAATCGGTCCTTGCGGATACAATATAATATTGATAATGTTACGCCTGCTCTGAAAAGCCCGCGCTATGCTCATGCCGGTCTCCCCGCGGGTCGCCGAAAGAGCGATAACCCGACCGGAAGTTTTCAGCAACTCTTCCATAACCGCAGCCAAGAAAGCTATGCCGAAATCCTTAAAGGTGCCGGTATGCCCGCCTGAGAGATTCAAGATAGAAATATGCTCATTGAGCGTGACTAGTTCCGGTTCAAAGTCAAAGGCGCTTTCTGCAACGCGTAAAGCAGAAAAAGGATTGAGTTCACCGTGCAGCAACACCGGCGCCACTGCTGAAACTAATTCCAGATAACTGGTATCAGCATCCATGTGCAGAAAGAACTGCCGCATATCCGGCACAGAAGTGGGGACATACAAACCGCCGTTTTGAGGCAAGCAGTGCAGTACTGCATCCTTAAATGAGACTGGCACGTTATCTGATCGAGTGGACTTGAACTGCATACTATTAACATACTTCACATAACCTGCTTTGGCAAGTTAAAGATACGTTAAAGATACGTTAAACTAAGTCCGGATCATTGACATTTTGCGGGATTTTCATTATAGCATACATAACTTATCTTTACTTATCTTTCATGGAGGGATTTTATGAAGAAACACTGTTCAGGGCGGCTCGTGAGCTTAGCGCTTATAACAAGTTTATTTGTTTTAACGATGCCGGTATTCGCGGAGGGTCTTGCAGAACAGGCAGTTAAAACCTATGAGCTGACCGTGCTGCACACAAACGATCATCATGGTACGGTGCTGCCGAACGGCAATCGAGGCGGGCTTGCCCAACGTGCCGCCTACATTAAAGCAGTGCGCGCGACGCATGAGCAGGTATTGCTCATTGATGCCGGCGATATTAACACCGGTTCCGCTCTTTCCAATATGTTTGCGGCTGAACCTGATATACTAGCTTACAATGCTATGGGCTATGATCTGGGCATCTTTGGCAATCATGAATTTGACGGTTCACCGGAGAAACTGGCAAAACAGCTTAGCCAAGCCGCCTTTCCTTTCCTGTCTTCCAATATTAAGACCGCCGATGGCAAGTACCTCTCGCAGCCCTACCTCGTAAAACACTACGATGGCTTTACCGTTGGGCTTTTTGGCATTACGACCCTGCGCACGCAAATCATTGCCAGCCCTGATAAGACTTTGGTATTTATCAATGAGATTGAGGCGGCGAAGGAGATGGTCGCTCTACTGCGTAATCAGGAAAAGGTTGATATTGTCATTGCGGTTACGCATATAGGCGATGTTAAGGAAGCGCCGGATCATATTACCTCGCCAGAGCTTGCCGCAGCCGTGCCGGGCATAGACCTTATTATTGACGGTCATTCACATTCGTACTTTGCTGAACCCAAACGCGTCGGGCGTACGTACCTTGTCTCTGCCAATGAATGGGGCAAATACCTTGGGCAGGGCAAAATCTCAGTACGGAACGGAAGCTTAGTTGCTTTTGATTGGGACGCTATTCCCATTGGACCTGACCCCGAAGTAACCGAGCTATTGCAGCCGTATATTGACAAAGCCAATGCCAGCTTAAAAGAAGTCGTGGGAGAGGCTGCTGATACCTTTGTCTTTGGCAACCGGCTGACAAGACGGCAAGAGACGGCATTAGGCAATCTGATCTGCGATGCCAATGTCTGGTATTTCCAGACGGTGTACAACCAGCAGCTTGACTTTGCCTTCCATAACGGCGGTAACATGCGCGCCGAGTTGCCCAAAGGACCTATCACGCAAGAACAGATACTCACTATACTGCCCTTTGAAAACTATCTGTACATTGTCTCGCTCAAGGGAGCGCAGCTCATTGAGCTGTTTAACTTTATTGCCACTATACCGCAGGGCGCAGGCGGTTTCCCGCAATTCTCCCAAGAAGTGCGCTATACCCTTGATTACACTGACAATACCATTAAAGACTTGACCATACACGGGCAGCCGATTGATCCGGCACGAACCTACCGGTTCTGCACCAACGACTACCTGCTCGGAGGCGGGGATGGCTACACGGTGCTGACCAAAGCCGATAATCCTTTCAATACATCGCTCTTACTTTCCTATGTTGTTATTGAATACATAAAGGCTCAGGGCGGCACGATTACCCCGACAACCGATGGGCGCATGGTCGTCATTGGCGGCACTCTGTAAAGTCTGATTTATCACTGGAGGTGAGAGGCAGGGTTTCGTGCTACACAAACCCTGCCTCTCTTATTTTGGGTAGGTCAGACCTTGGTAGGAGAAGCCTCTTCTCCTACCAAGGGGAACGCCCTTCTCTTAGCAAGGAGAAGCTCCTTCTCCTACCAAGGAGAACGCCCTTCTCCTAACACGGAGGAGCCTCTTCTCTTCCAAGGAGAAGCTCCTTCTCCTAACACGGAGAAGCTCCTTCTCCTAACTAAGTCAGACCTTGGAAGCAGGGTAATTATTCCTTCCAAGCGTAGTCGGAAGGTGGTAAGGACTTATGACACAGAGCTGTATAAGAAGCGCCATCTTATTGAGAGTGTATTTCGGTGGCTTAAGTAGTACAGAGGTAGTGCTACTCGCTCTGCTCAACAGTCTGATTCCTTTCTTGCCGCTCTCTCTGTTATATCTATCTCCCTCTCCTTTTAACGGCGCGCCTTAGGGCGTGGACTCAAAACCCTAGGGCGGGAACTCAAAACCCTAGGGCGTGGACTCAAAACCTTAGGGCGTAGACTTAAAACCTTAGGGCGTAGACTTAAAACCCTAGGGCGTGGACTTAAAACCCTAGGGCGCAGACTTGAAACCTTAGGGCGTGGACTTAAAACCCTAGGGCGTGGACTTAAAACCCTAGGGCGGGAACTTAAAACCTTAGGGCGTAGACTTAAAACCCTAGGGCGGGAACTCAAAACCCTAGGGCGGGAACTCAAAACCCTCGGGCAGGAACTTAAAACCCTAGGGCGTAGACTTAAAACCCTAGGGCGTAGACTTAAAACCCTAGGGTTTTGACTCTACGCCCTAGGGCGGGAAGCTCAAGCACTTAGTCCCGGACTTTCCCGCAACGGTGCGGCATAAGAGAGCGCGGGAAACAGAATGCCCAAGCGGGACGTGGGGCAATGAATACGCACAGGCGCCGGGGGAAATCTTTCTTATTGCATACGCTGCATGAATGGCGTATACTACAGCTATGGCAGAAAAATCAGTTCTAAAAAATCATGGGTTACTTATTTTTTGGATCTTGTTCTTGGGCGCGGTCGTGGTTTTTATACTGCTCAACCAAGAACGCATTTATTATGCTATACAGAAAGGAAGTAAACCGGCTGTTTCGCAACCTATTACAGTACCGGCTGATATTTCTGTGCCTGAGCCTGAGACTTATGAACCGGCGCAATCGGAAACGGTTCTGCCTGAGCCTGAGACTATCAGCGTTGATACGGAAAGAGAGCCGATTGAGCCAGAGCCGACTCCGGTAATCAGCGAACGTAAACGCATCGTGTATTTTATTCATGTTGATGATGCCGGCACCATCTCGCAAATACAAACAGAGCGTGTTTTGCCGGTATCCGATACACCGCTCTTTGATGTGCTTCGGGTGCTTTTTCAAGGACCTACTACCGCAGAACTAGACCAAAATCTTATATCGCTTATCCCTGACAACACCATGATTTTATCGACTGATGTCCGTAATGGAACGGCTTATATCAATATAAACGAGGACTTGCAGTATAACCAATTTGGGCAGGAAGGCTACTATGCCTGTCTGAAGCAGATTGTATGGACTGCTACCGAATTTCCCACTGTAGATAATGTGCAGATTCTTATTGAGGGTGCGAAGGTCAATTACTTGAGTGAAGGCATTTGGACAGGAAGTCCGCTCAGTCGGGAAGATTTTTGAGAGAACGCTGAGTGTTTTCATGGAGGAAACCGTCTGAAAGGCGGCGTTTATTTTCAGAAAGAGAATAAGAGCAGTATTTGCTCGCGGACTAAATTGACAATGGCGGTATAATTCTCATTGAGATCGTGTATGCTTTGCTGATACAATTTTATAAAGTCAGGATCCTGAAGCGGATCGAGCGTTACCGTCTGACCATAGCGGCGTGATAATTCTTCTTCTTTCTGGCGCAACTGCGGTTCATACTGGAGCCGGGCATTTTCTTCACACTGTGAGAGTTCTTCTAAATACCGCGAGATGATCTGACTAAAGTGTTTGTAAAGAGCGGCGAAACGTTCGTCTTTGACGATGGTAGCAAGCCCCTTTCCTACAGCGAAGAGACGTTTTTCATCATTTTTAGAACTAGGAAGGATTATTTCCTCAATAAAGGCATCAAAAGCACCCTGTTTGAAGGCTAAATGCTGAGTCTTTGGAAGCGTTTTGAGCATTTCGTCAAATATTTTCTGGAAAGAACTTTCCTTACCGTCCAGAAATGTGTTGGCTAATACTTTGCCTTTTTGCTTGATTGCAAACTGATCAATCTCAGCTCGATTACTTTTCACTATTGTAGCTCTTTTTATAACAATTCTTATAAGTTTTTGATTCACCTCATGCAAGACTTTATCAAAGCACTTACTATTGGGCGCTAGAGGATTCGAACCTCTGACATCCACGGTGTAAACGTGGCGCTCTAACCAACTGAGCCAAGCGCCCGGCTTCATGACCGGAATGCGTTCACCCTAACACAAAATCCGGTATTTTGTCAAGTCAAAGCATGAGAAAAAGCAAACTGCGGTATTCTTTCCAGAGGCGGGTACAGAATAATACCCCTTTTTCTCTTGAGAGCATTGCGGAACGGCGGATAAGCAAAGGCATAAAGGGGGGAAGCTTGGACGAGCGGGAAAAAGCGGTATGAGCAGGCAGAAAGACAATTCCTAAGCGCTAAGCTATCTCCTTAAATAAAAAACGGCACACTCTCGCACAGTGTGCCGTCTGCCGTATCAAACGATCAACAATTACGCTTTGTCTTGACTGACATTGTAAAGCCGTGTTACAAAATCTTTTGCAGCCTGACGGATTGTTGCAATCTGCTCATCAGTGTACTGACTATTGGCATCCAAAAGTAAATAGACAATAGCTGTCTTTTTGGCAGTAACGGTGATTTCAAAACCACCAGCATCGTTACCGGCTAAGGTCGTGTACTGACCGCTGTTAGGCGCACTTTCAACCCACATCTGTACCGTATCGCTATTCGGCTCATAACCGAGGAAGCTGTCAAAGGTAAAGGGGGTTGCCAAATTACTATCCGCTTTGCCGCCGTTTAGGGAACTTCCATGGCTCACACCGGCATCGACACCGGTGAAGTCAATCGCCGTCAGCGTTGTGCCTGAAAGCGTGCCTTCAACAAATTTCTGAGAAGCCGCTGCATTATCAGTGCCGTCAAACGTAACCCGTATCTTCCTGCCGTCGTAGCTTCTTACCCCGACTACTTTGAGCGTTAAAGATGAAATAACTTTAACACTGTTCAAACCGGCAATGATCTTGTCAAATTGCGCTTCAAGCTGGCTCGGATCCTTGATGTCAATCCGATAGGCTTCATCGCTGACCAAATTGCTCAGATTTTTATCGTAGTCCGCTGCATACGAGTCATTGCGTTTTGCACCGACCGCATAAGCGCCGATGTGCTGCCCTTTAATCGTATCATTGAGAATGCGATTGTGAATATAGGCGCCATAATCAGCACTATCAGGCTTTTCCCCGCCGAGCGGAGAGGCATCCAAACGCTCAAGCGACGCTTGTTCAAAGCCATCGGTAAACGTAATAAAGTTGACGCTGTCAACCTTTGCCGGCAGCCAGCCTTCGGTTGCCTTGAGGTCGTGCAGTACTTTGTGTGCGGCGTAATACAAGACTGTTCCTGGTCTTGTATCTCTGCTATAGGCATCTAAGTAACCCTCTGTTCCGGTAAGGCTTTGAAGCCCCTCATCACTCAGATAGACCGCATCGGTGGGGGTCAAGACCGTTGCATTAGAGCCGTAGCTCAAGACCCCCACATAGACACCATTGGGTTTTAACGTACTCGTGACTACTTGAGCAGTACCGACAGCCGTCCCCAGATCAAACCCCGCGCAACTACTGACCAGCAATCCAGCCGTAAGCACCGCCGCTGCTCCCATTGAACCTAGAAAAGCAAACTTTGTTTGTTTTTTCATTCGAACACTCCTTATCGAAAACTAGCGGAGGGTTCAGTCTTCTCCGCTTGTGCTAATACTATTCTAGTCCCCCGCTTTTGTGCAAGAGGTTCAAGTAAGAAAAGTGATAATTCGTTATCGACAAATGTTAAGCGGCGCTGCGAGGTCTGACGTTGGGGGGAGGTCTGACTTAGGGGGGAGGTCTGACGTAGGGGGGAGGTCTGACTGAGGGGGGAGGTCTGACTTAGGGGGGAGGTCT
>JAISMB010000072.1 GCA_031276945.1 Spirochaetaceae bacterium
TTTCACTTTCTCATCACGCCTGAAAAAGGGGAAAGTCTGTCCAGTATAATGAAATGGATTAAGATGGTGTATGCGATACGGTGGAACAAGCGGCACAATAAGACCGGTCATTTCTGGGGAGACCGGTTTTATTCGCGGGAGATAAAGGACAAAAGAGACTTTTGGACTGTGTTTGAATACATAGATCAGAACCCTGTCGCGGCAGGACTGGTGAAAAAGCCTGAAGACTGGCAGTATAGCGGCGCATACCATCGAAAACACAGCATTGTCAGCATTGTCTCTCTGGTAACTGACACAGCTTGGCGGTCAGACCTCGCCTTATCACCTTAGCCTGCGACACGAGGCAGGTAGGTCAGACCTTGCATATTGCGCAGCTCGTTCTTTTCCGGCTATGCTTCAGAATATGAAACAAATTGCGCTTACCGGTATAAAAGCAACCGGTATATTACATATTGGGAATTATTGCGGCGCTATAAAACCGGCGTTGGAATTGGCGCGGCGCTATGATGCACGGTATTTTATTGCCGACTACCATGCCTTAAACACGATAAAAGACCCTGCCCTTTTGTCGCACTGCATCCGTGAAATAGCAGCCGGCTGGCTGGCAGCGGGGCTTGATCCGGAACAGGTGATATTCTACCGTCAAAGTTCTATTCCAGAAACCTTTGAACTGACAACCATGCTCATGGCTTTTACGGCAAAAGGGCTTATGAATAGGGCGCATGCGTATAAAGCTGCGGTACAAGAAAATAGCAATACCAATGACCCCGATGCTGGTATCAATATGGGATTGTTTACCTATCCGGTATTGATGGCTGCCGATATTTTGCTCTTTGACTCTGATATTGTGCCTGTGGGTAAGGATCAGGCGCAGCATATTGAAATGACGGCGGATATTGCCCAAGCTGTTAATTTTAATTACCAGCAGACAGTGCTTAAAATACCGCAGGCTTTTATTCAGGAGCAGGTTGCCGTCGTGCCGGGACTTGACGGACGGAAAATGAGTAAAAGCTATAACAACAGCATACCGCTTTTTGCACCAGAAAAAGAACTGCGCCGGCTCATCATGCGTATAGTAACCAATTCTCAGCCGGTTGCTGAACCAAAGGATCCGCAAAGCTCGCTTATTTATCAACTTTACTGTCTTTTTGCAACAAAAGAAGAAGAGGCAAGCCTTGCAGAGCGCTACCAAGCAGGTGGTATGGGCTGGGGAGAGGCAAAAGAAGAACTCTTTTACGTGGTTAACCGGGAATTATCGCCGCTTCGAGAGCGGTTTACAGCTCTTATGGCTGACCCTGCCGAATTGGATGCTATTCTTGCCCGCGGTGCAGAAAAAGCACGACCAATCGCCGCAGCTACGGTCGCACGATTCCGCAAGGCAGCGGGAATTGATTAAAGGAATAGCACTATGCTCTTCCCTTATCATCAAAAAATTAGTATACTGCTCATATTCAAAGGAGTACTGCAATGAGAAAGGTTCTGTGTATTTGTTTCACTTTTTTTTGTATAGCAGCCGCAAGCTACGCCCAAGTCAATGAAGAGGAGATCAGTAATGTGCCGCCGGTCTCATTTCTCAACTATGACGGTCCGCATACGCGTATTGATACGCGCTCGCAGATCAGAGACATAGGGTATAGCCTTGGTATACTTATAAACCGTGGTGCGCGTACAGCCGGAGCGCGTAATCGTTATTTTGTTATTCATTCAGTTACCGAGCCTGAGGGCGATAAATTAGATGCTGATATTTTTGGACTAGGCGCTGATGTCGGCGTTGATCATATACGCAATCTCCGTCTTATTATTCAAGGCTATCTTGAAGGTGCTTATAACTACAGCGCCGCAGACGCCGCTTTGCTTGCAACGTACATCACTACCTACAATGCAGTATACCGGAGCAACTGGAATTATTTTGTTTCCCGGTATAAAACCGTTTTAATAGGCGCTCTGAGCCAAGAACAAGTCGGTCTTTCGATACGCTTTGATGAATGGCCCGGGAAAACGCTCCTCGTAATTCCGCTGCGTCCCATAGGACCGGTTGATACGACTACTATCTCTGATGAAAACGTCGTTAATGAACTGCGGCGTACAGAAGATATGGGTATTGAACAGCGGAAGGAAATGGTTGATTTGAAAGAACGGGAAGTGGAACAGGCGGAAGAACAGGCAGAAGAAAAACAAGAGGAAATTGAAACAGAACAAGCGCAGATTCAGGAAGAATATGAAGAAGTGAGCGCGGAACGTGAAAAGATAGAACAGGAACGCGAAGAGATAATAGTTGAGAACCGTCCGCCTGACCTAGAAAAAGCAGAAGAGATAGTGGCAAAACAAGAGGAGCTTCAGCAGCGGGAAAAGGAACTGGATGAAAAAGAAGAAGTCTTAGCGGATCGCAAAGCCGCGGTTGAAGAAAAAAAAGAAGAGGTCGAACAGTTGCGGCAGTTTGCTGAAGAAAAAACGCAGGATGCACAGAAGGATCGGCAAGAAATAGCTGAAGATCAGCAAACTTTGGCGGTGCCTCCGGCATCAAAGGCTGTCGGTATTCCGGGAGTACTTTTATCCACTGCATCCAATCCTCTCGGCTACATAGTAACGATAAATCCTGAAAATGGTAAGGAGATTAACCGTTCTATCGTTAATACCTTCAATGCACGGACATTCACCATGTACAATAAACGTCTTTTTGCCGTGGCAGGCGGCGGACAAGGTAGTGCAGAAATCCGGATTGTGGAGATTGACCTCGCAACCTTAGAAATAATCAATAAAAATGATGAAAATATTGCCCCTGAAAGTCTGCTTTGGTTTAACGAGAATAGTTTTTATGCTATTGTTACCTCAGGGGGTATGTACTATTTAAGCCGGTTTGACACGGACCTCAAGAAACAGGCGCAATCTTCAGTAGCAGTGAACCCATTTTCTACCGTCAATATCCAAGGAAAGGTACTCTTGATACAATCATCTGATGATGACCAGATTACCATACTGGATCGATACGATTTGACAGAGCAATAAAAGCGGCGGTCTGCTCTACCGGTGATGCCTGTTGGAACGGGTAGACGCGGTAGAGCGACCAATTTTTTACAAAAGGTTGGCGTAAAGGATATAAGCCGAAACGATAAAGATACGTCAACATATTGAAATAAGACTTGTTAAAAGAGGGAAACTGTTTCAAACGGTCATAGTGGCTAGATGGTTCCCCTCAACTAAAGATATGTCCTCGGTGTGGGATAAAAAATAAACTCACATTGGAAGACAGGAGGTATACGTGCGGATGCGGATACTCTGAAGAGAGAGATAGGAAAGCGGCGCACAGTATACGACAAGAAGGAATAAAGATTCTTGCGGGGCGCAGGAATACAATGCGTGCGGAGGCTGAAACCGCTGGATTGGCAGGCTTTGCTCTGTCGGTCTAAGTTTGGTCTGTGAAACAAGAAGCCCTTCGCTAAAAGCGTTGGGTAGCTCACAATACTAACTAAATGAAAAAAAACCTCATCAAATTATTGATAGCCGCTCTTGTCTTTGCCGGATGCGCTGTATGGATGACAATAGCGCTTTTGAAAAGTTTCCGCTCTTACCATGCCGATAAAACACTGGCCGAGGTAACACTCTGGGCGCGGACTGTCCCCAAAGACTCCGCGTACTATGAAGAGTGGTTGAGCGCTCTGCCGGAACAAATAAAGGGAGGGATGGCGCTCATACTGGAGCTTGACGAAGAGTGGAACTTTCATCCGGCTGCCGCTTCAAACCTGCTGCTCAAACAATACTGGGAAACAGAACAGGAGAGCGAGCTATTCCAGAAGGCGCTCGAAAGCATTTACTATTTAGTCCCCTACACCGCGCCTGAGACTATCAGACTCGGCAATGAACAGGCACTGCAAGCTTATTTTTTGCCGGTACTTGATGAGTCCGGCTTTGATATTAAAGGTGCGCTCCTGATACTCATACAAACCGGTCAAGCTCTCGAGTTTGAGCGGCTTCTCATAAACCTTGCCCTTGTAGCATGGGTGGTTTTTGTAACGTGTAGAGGTGTTGCACTGCTTGCCCGCGACCCTCTTACCGGCTACAGTGTTATTGGTCTTTTTTTTATTGCCGGTGCCTTTATTGCCTATCCGCTCTTTGAAGCTTTCCGGCTTAGCTTTACTGATGCCGGGCGCTTTTCTCTTGCTGTTTGGCAGCGCGCTCTGTCGGCTGAACATCTTATGGCACTGTGGGGATCAATCAAACTTGGCATCATTACCGCATCGGTATCAACCGTTATAGGCTTTATCTTTGCTTTCTTCACAGAACGAACCGGCGCCAGGGGAAAGAAGCTCATCGGTACTTTAGCAACCATGCCGGTCATTTCACCGCCTTTTTCTCTTACCCTATCTATTATTCTACTTTTTGGCAACAATGGACTCATTACCCATCAGCTTCTCGGCTTAGAACATGTATCAATTTATGGGCTTGGCGGTCTTGTATTGGTACAGACAATCAGTATGTTTCCCATAGCTTACATGACTCTTGCAAGCGTCCTGAGATCGCTTGACTCAACTATTGAAGATGCCGCCCTTGATCTCTCTGCATCCCGGCTCCGTACGTTTTGTACCATTACGCTCCCTCTGGCGGTGCCGGGGCTTTTGTCGGCATGGCTTCTGGTGTTTACGACCTCTTTAGCGGACTTTGCCAATCCACTGCTCCTTGCCGGTTCATATCGGGTCCTCTCAGTTGAAACGTACATTGAAGTTACTGGCAGGAATAATCTGGGCGGAGGTGCTGCGCTGTCCTTACTGCTCCTCATGCCCACTTTGACCGCATTTTTTGCTCAGCGCTCCTGGGTTAATAAAAAAAGCGTCATCACTATAACCGGCAAACCGAGTACTCAACTGGCAGAACTTGCAACAAAGCCGGTTCGCTTTGTTCTTGCGGTTTTTGTATGGACTTGTATGGTCTTAATCGTTGCTCTCTACAGTACTATCGTTGCCGGGTGTTTTGTCAAAAACTGGGGTATAGACTACACCTTTACGCTCTCAAATATAGCTGAGGCGCTGTCGCGGGGCAAACAGGCAATCACCAGTACCGTCATTCTTGCCGCGGCTGCTACCCCTCTCGCAGGGCTGCTTGCCATGATCGCAGCAGTCATCATAGTCCGGCGTACCTTTATTGGCAAAAGAGTGCTTGAAGTGCTGTTAATGACTCCGTTTGCCGTTCCCGGCACGCTTTTCGGCATTGCGTATATCCTCGCCTTTAACAAGCCGCCGCTGCTCATCGTGGGAACTGCGGCTATTATTGTTATAAACTTTGTTATAAGAGAATTACCGGTAGGCTTAGAAACCGGCGCCGCATCCTTACGGCAAATAGATCCGGCGATAGAAGAGGCGGCTCAAGATTTAGGAGCCGATTCATCAATCGTATTCACCTCGGTGGTTTTACCGTTGATACGACCGGCGTTTCTAACCAGTATGTCGTATACCTTTGTCCGATCAATGACCGCAGTAAGCGCGGTTATTTTCCTTATCTCAGCGCATTGGTATCATCTGACTATACAGATTTATAATTTCTCAGAAAACCTGCGTTTCGGTCTTGCCAGCGTACTTTCCACCGTATTGATTATCATAGTGCTTGCCGCTTTTGGTATCATGCAACGAATAGTAAAGGATAAGGGATTAACGGTAAAACAGTTAAGCCGCTAAAAACTATCTATGACTGCCTTAGCCTGTATTGTTCTGACTTTATTAGTCCCTTGGACCCTCTCCGCACAGGAAGTGCATATACGCACTGCGCTCAATGCACCGGTTGTCGGCGGAAGGGTGAGTATTTTCTTATTTATTGACTACCCCTCTTCTCAGGAAGTGCGTATCAGCATGCCGAATTTAGGTACTACGTTGCAACTTGACCGGGTCAATACTGAATTGCGGCGTACTCTTGCTGTTATGCCGGATAAAAAAGGTCCCTTTACTGCCGTTGAAATGGTTTTTATCCCGCAACAAGCCGGCACCATTACCGTAGCACCAATTGAAATCATTTTACCCGGACGCTCTCTTTTTACCGAGCCTGTTTCTTTTTTTATTCATGGTATGCCTACACTACCGGCAGGTCCACCAGTATTCAGGTGGGAAAATATACCACGCTCAGTACGGGTGGGGGAAAAAGTTGCTGGTATTCTCCGCGTGAGCGGCAGGTTTAACGGTTCTCTTGCGGATACGATCTGGTATACAGCGCTACCGGCACAGACAATTTTTGAATACCATGCACCAACCGATGCGGAGCGGGCAGCCGGCATCGTAGCACGGGTAGTATGTATTCCCTTAACTGAAACGCCCCTGACGATTGCAGCGCGTGAATTGCCGTACGAAGGTCAACACTTGTGTATACCCGGCTTCACCGTGCCGGTTATCGCTAGTGCTGGTGCTGCCGAGGATATACAGGCTGAACCGGTGAGCGTAGCTGCCCCTGATCCGGCAATTGAGGGCAGCTATGGTTCTCTGCCGCAGTACAAGAATCAATGGTATTTTTTGATCGGCATTACTCTTCTCATTGTGCTCATGTTCTTTCAGAAAAGCCGCTTCCAATGGCTTTTTCTTGCTCTCTGCATCGGTATACTGCTGTACTCAAGTATCATGCTTCTCAATGCTCCGCACACTCTGGAGCTGCACGCTGTCGCTGTTTATCGCATACCGGATACTGCCGCTCAAATCAACACGTATTTTGATGACGGTCAAATTGTTACGGTACGTTCTACGCATGAAGAGTGGCTCTATGTAGAGGCGGTCGATGGGCGTGCAGGATGGATACAAAAAGAATAAGCAAGCCCTTATCCTGAGCCGACAACCCCTCGTAAACAACCGGAACGTTATGTGCATTGGAGGTAAAATTCACGTGGAAATAATTGACTATAAAAATGAATATTTTATAGATGTTTTTGATGTTGTGCATAAAACAATAGGAGAAATTTATCCAAAATATTATCCAGCACAGGCAGTTGAATTTTTTCATAATCATCATTCATTGGAAAATATGAGAAAAAAATTACCAAATGAATATACAAAAATAATATTAGAAGACGGAAAAATTATAGGAACCGGATCTGTTGATAAAAATGAAATTAACAGATTTTTTGTTTTACCAAATTTTCAAAATAAAGGTTATGGGAAAATAATATTGAAAGAATTAGAAAATACAATTAAGAAAAATAATTACAAGAAAATAACATTGGCATCATCTTTAGGGGCAGTATTTTTTTATAGGAAATGTGGATATGAATATTATGATTATAAAATAATTTCAGTAGAGGAAGGGCAATATTTATGCTATTTAGAAATGGAAAAAGAAATAGATTAAAAAATGTGTTTAACGGCACCACTGCGCCTAACGGGACTGTTTACGCTTCGCCGCTGGCAGCGGCTCGGGCGGAGTTTTGGCTCTGGTCTCCACGCTACGCTCCATTCCCACAGATCACTACACCCACGGTTTGCCAGCCCTAAAAATGCTAAACAGAACGCTGAACGTATCCGGTATTTGAAAAGACTGCTTGCTAATACGGATTATATTGCGGTAAAAATTGCTGAAGGGGCGGCAACTGCCGCTGACTATGCAGACAAAATAGCCCAGAGGCAGGCATGGCGGGAAGAGATACAACAATTAGAAACCATAAGTTAGTGAAAATTCGGCGTTGCCGGTTAAAAAATAGAAAACGGGCAGAAACCCGGCGTAGCTACCGCCGGACAGATGCATACACACCTAAAGGCACGTAAGCTCCTATTACAGGACGGATAGGTCAGACCTCGGTCTTACAGCACCAGCCCCTGATCAACCGGAATTATAGCCCCGTTTATATGAGGGTTCTCAAGTACGGTGAGTGCAACACGGGCAATATCCTTGGGATTAAGCGGGGGAAGACCATGACTGCGGTTGTAGCGCAGAGCCTCTGTATCGGTGTACTCGGTATCAGTCAGACCGGGACAGATGACATTGCAGCATATACCGTCTTTTGCTGATTGTTGTACCACAGATTTTGCTAGTACCGACAAAGCGGTCTTTGCCGCTGAGTACACAGCGCTTGTCGTAAAGCCGCGAATGGTATCGGTCTTAGTGCCGCCGAATAAGAGTATGCGCCCCCAGTGCCGTTTCACCATCTCAGGCAGTACGGTTGAAATGAGCATACCGGGGAAGATAAGATTTGCCCAGACCAGATCGTGCCAATCAGAAGCGGACATGGTTTCAAGGGCGCCGCGCTTAAAAGGTCCCCATGCACAGACGAGTATATCAGGATGCGCGCTACAGGCGAGTACCTGCTGCACTGTGCTGCTGCTGGTGATCGGGGAGAGAAACCCTTGTGCTACTGCTCCGGTACTGCGCAGCAACGAAAGGGTTGTATCAAGACGCTGCTGTGATGAACCGCCCTGAACCGTGATGGCAGCTCCCTTTTGTGCAAGTTCGTACGCTAAAGCCTTGCCTATGCCGCCTGTCCCGCCAATAATCAAAGCGTGCCGTCCGTAAAAACCTTTCAGAGGAGCAACTCCCAATACCCGACATCAAGCCATCGATCCTGCTTAAAACCAATCTCATTGAACCGGGCTGTCATCTTAAACCCAAACTTCTCATGCACAGCAGTACTGCGCTCATTAGGCAGGGTAATAGCAGCCACGACTGCATGCAGATCAGTCTGGCGCAGCTTGTCCAAGAGCGCCGCCAAAAGACAGCTACCAATCCCCTGTCCTTCAAAGCCGTGCCGCAGGTACAGAGAGTTTTCCACAGAAAAGCGGTAGGCAGGTCGCTCACGCCACCTATTCGTAGACGCATAGCCTATGACCTCGCCTCCATCTTCCCAGACCAGCCATGGATACCGTGCCGTAATGGTCCGGATTCGTTCTTCCATAGCTTGAAGCGATACCGTATCCTCTTCAAAAGTGATAACCGTATGCTCAATGTAGTAGTTGTACAGTGAACACAGTGATGCAGCATCGCTGTGCATTACCGGTCGAATTGCCTTGTTGTTTGAAAGCATAGTTTATTCCTTTTATTCCTTATAATAAATTTGCATAGTCTGCTTTATAGCGCTGTAACTGAGGGTTTTCAGGGGAGAGCGCCAAAGCTTGCTTGAGGTATGAAAGAGCGCGGGAGTCTTTTTTACGGTGGTAGAATTCAAACATAGCAATGAGTGCATCAAGGTTTCTGGCATCCTCAAAGAGACTGGAGCGCAGATTACTGAGGAGCAAATCCTCGCTCCTTTGCAGCCGGCTCCGTTGATAGTAGTAGCGGCTTTTCATAGTGCCTGAGGGAACTTTTGGAAGCTTGCTTTCTATAAGCGAGCGTGCCTCATCAGTGCGTCCGGTATCTATGAGTGCGGTAATATAGGCGATAACACCTTCTTCGTTTGACGGCTCCTGTTGATAGAGTTCACGGGCATACGCTAATGCCTGCGCGGTATTCCCCATTCCTTGTTCCACGGTGTAGGCATCAAGCAGATCGCTGGGCAACCGCCGTTGCATAAGGATATGGTTCATGTACGGTTCTGCTTCCTGCCATGCCTCTCGGCGCAACGCATCCTTGAGCAACATCGTTATAACCGCAAGCGATGGTTCTCTGGTACCGGCGGCAATCCTCTGGAGCAAGGTCCGTCCTTCCTGCTGCTCATCACTGCGCGGAGAATTCATAAGCAGCGTGGCGGTATAGATAACTATCTCATCGTCAGATGAGGAGGAGCGCAGCAGAGATCGCAAGTAATTAAGCGCCGCATCCCGATTATGAAAACCTTCATTCTGGACTCGCGCCCGCAACAGCAGGTACAAACTATTGCCCGTGTTCGTTGACGCATAGGTGTCTAAAGCTTGTTGTGCCTGTGCAAAGCGCCCTAACTCAACGAGAATATGCGCGCGCATAAGGATAAGCTCACTATCTTTAGTATTGTGTTCAAGCACTTCACGGGTCGCCGATTCAGCTCTATCCCAGTCTTTATGCTCATAATAGGCTATGGCAAGCTGCCGTTTAATACTCAGATAATCAGGCTGTCTTGTGAGCATATCCTGCAAGAGACGGATAGCCTGCTGACTCTCTCCTGTGTTGAGCATGACACGGGCAAGTCCTAAGACAGCCGGATACATCTCGGCTGAGAGGCGGTAGACTTGTTCATAATAACTGCCCGCCTTGTGCATATCGCCGGTATGCTCATAGGTCAGTCCGAGAAAGTAGGGGGCAAGCACTGAGCGGGGGTTAAGATTACCGGCTTGTATCAGATACGGCTCTATCCGCATCAGTTGTTCGCGTCTGCTTTCTGATAAAACGAGGGAACAGGCAAGGATGTATTCAAGGTAATCTTGAGAAGCAGCAGGCGGCGGGGTCCAGAGACCTTGCGCTATGTCGTTAATGATCTTGGTATACCGGTGCGTCTGCACCGGATCGCTGGGCTGCCCTCGAAAGGGGATATCAGGATAGAGTTTTTGCATAAACATACTAATCACCATATTCATGGTTCGTCCGAATTCGGTGCTGGTTACAAACGATGTACTGCGGATAAGATCAGAGGCTTGTAAGAGTGTTTCTGGCGTCCCAATTTCAACAAATGAGCGGATTTCATCGGTAATACTGGACTGACCCTCAGGAAAGGGCTGGGGTGGCGCGGCAGAAGTGGAAGTAGATTGAAATATTTGACTGCCAGTACAGGCGGTGATGAGCAGAATAGCGGGAAAGAAAACGGCTGCTATACAGCCGATATTCTTCATGACGAAGTATTCCTCTGCGTGTCTTTAGTCGCCAAGGCAAGGAGTACCAGAACAAGTCCGGCTAAGATAATGATGAGGGGCCACCAGTTAAGGACAAATTGTGCGAATGAAAATGATACCATATCAAACGAAAAGAGCAGGAGGACTGAGCCTAAAATCATAAAAGCGACTGATGAAACAATATAATTGGTCTTGAGAACACCGTAGCGATGCCATCCTGTGGGGAAAAGCGCCAAACCGGAAAATATCGAAAGGAAGGGCCAGGCTTTTGAAAAAGGCACGGGGAAGAGGTGAAGCGCTGAAAGTAAGAGAAAAAGACCTATCTGTATAAAAAAAGCAGCTAAAAAGAGATAGAGCGAACGCTTGCGCAGCCGCAACGCCGATACTGCACAGATAACTCCCCCACTAAAGAATAAGAATGAGAGGAAAATAACAGGCATTGAGTCATGTTTCAGGCTTCCCAAGAGAAAAGCACTTCCCCAAAACATAAATAAAAGACCAATAATAAATACGAATCTAACAGTAGCACGACTAAGCCGGTCGGAGGGTCTCATAACAACAAAGTATACTAGTACCGGTTAATTTTGATAAGGGGTTTAAGTGGAGAGCGGGTAAAACATTATCTTGATTGAGCATAGGCGGGTAGGTCAGACCTCGGCTTTTGGGAAGACAGACCGCCTCCTGTCAGCCCGACTGAGCGCCGTTGGCAATCCTGATAGGACAGACCTTGCCCTCAAAAATAAATAAAAAATATTTTGCTCTAAATTGAATCAAAACACAGAGTCAGCTCCCTTATAGAGGTATTATGTCTAGTCATAATTTGCCCCGTGGGCTTACAGACCAAGGTCTGACTTATCATGTTACTTCAAAAGTAAACAGAGACGCTTTTGAATTAGAGCCGGATGAGATGAAAAAACTCTTTCTCACCGTGATTGAAGAAGCAATCAAGAAAGGTTTCAAGTTTAAGCTGTGGAACTTCTGCATCATGGGTAACCATTTTCACTTTCTCATCACACCTGAGAAAGGGCAGAGTCTCTCTGAGATATTGAAGTGGATTAAGATGG
>JAISMB010000080.1 GCA_031276945.1 Spirochaetaceae bacterium
GTAGTTATTCCTTCCAAGCGTAGTCGGAAGGTGGTAAGGACTTATGACACAGAGCTGTATAAGAAGCGCCATCTCATTGAGAATGTATTTCGGTGGCTCAAACAGTACAGAGGTATTGCTACTCGGTATGCTAAACGCTCTGATTCCTTTCTTGCCGCTCTCTATCTCAGATCTATCTTCCTCGCTTTTTGACGACACCCCTAAAGTACCTTTAACCAATCAGCAAACCTCGCTCTGTCAGGAGGCTGGTATAGCATGATTAGATTCCTGCTTAACCATGCTGCACACTGCTGTGCGTATTTTTCTTGTCTGAGGTTAGACAGGGAAATCCCACACATAATCGTAGCATCATTCATTATCACTGAGCGAGCGTATACTGAGGAATGAATTAGTGAGTTCTTTGTTTGCTGTTTGTGATTATTGCTACTGCTCAAGAATATATCTTTCAACAACAGTGAGTTTTACCCGGTTTACGTAGCATTACTGCAAGGGTAGTAGCGGTAAAACCTAAATGTTCCGCAACTTTTTGAGCCGGACCTGACTCGCCAAACCGGTCTATAGAAAGAATATCTTCCGGGTTAGCATAGCGTTCCCACCCTGAGCGGACGCCAGCCTCACAACAGAATGCCCGTATACCCGGTGGTACTATAGCTTCTTGAATGAGCTTGGGCTGTGCTTCAAAGAGTTCCCTACTGATCATAGAAACTACTTGTATTTTTTTTTCCGGTACAAGAGCGGCAGCTTCCAGTGCAAGGGTTACTTCAGAACCGGTTGCAATAATTACTAAATCTGGGTCTTTTATTTTTTTGACAATATAAGCGCCGGTACGGATGGTACTATGCCAATCCGGGTCTTCTTTTGCAAAGACCGGTATGTTTTGCCGACTTAATGCAAGCACCGTTGGTCCATCGTGTCGTTCTAGTGCCATTTCCCATGCCACTATTGTCTCTTCAGCATCGGCTGGTCGCAATACTCGCAAGCCCGGAATTATCCGCAATGCAGCTAGATGTTCTACCGGTTGATGTGTTGGTCCATCTTCACCAACAAAAATTGAATCATGAGTCAAGACATAAATAACCGGCTGCTTCATTAAAGCCGAAAGGCGCAATGCCGGGCGCAAATAATCAGAAAATACCATAAACGTAGCACAAAAAGCTCGTAGACCGCCATGCAGTGCAATACCATTAGAAATAGCCGCCATAGCAAATTCCCGTATACCAAAGTGCATATAGCGTCCCTGCCGGTTCGCAGCAGAAAAAGCAGTTGTACAAGCAATACCGACAGCATTTGGTCCCTTTAGATCGGCAGAACCGCCAACAAGCTGTTCATTTACCGCTGCAAGTACTCCAAGTGCTTTGTTACCGGCGGCTCGTGTTGCAACAGAATCACCGACCTTAAAAGATGGCATTGATGCTACCTTGAGGCTATCATTAAAAAAGCTATCCCATTCTTGAAGTTTTGTTGGACTTTCAGTTCCCCATTGTTCAAATTGCTTCTGCCATGTTTCCCGTTGAGCCTTCCATACAAGCCGTTTGCCGGCAAAAAATTCTTGTGCTACCGGGTCCACATAGAAATCCTCTGGAATACCAAGATTAAGCTTTGCTGTAGCTGCCTCTTCAGTACCAAGCGGCGCTCCGTGAACCTCGGCTGTATTTTGTTTATGTGGTGATCCTTTTCCAATAATAGATTGCAGAATAATAAGACTTGGTTTTTCGGTTTCTGCCTTTGCCTCGGTAGTAAGTCGCGCTATTTCTTCAAAGTTATACATAGAACCAGACAGTACCTGCCAACCGTAACTGAGATAGCGCGCTGCTACATGCTCAGTAAAAGACAAATCCGTACTGCCGTCAATCGTGATATGGTTAGAATCATAAAAAACAATGAGCTTATTCAAAGCCAAATGCCCGGCAAGAGAACTCGCCTCAGCTGAGACTCCCTCTTGCAAACAGCCATCACCGACCAACGCATAGGTATAATGATCAATAATATGGTGCTTTGCAGTATTAAACCGTGCGGCAAGCATGGTTTCTGCTATTGCCATACCGACTGCCATAGCAATACCTTGACCAAGCGGTCCGCTAGTCGCTTCGATACCAGGCACAAGACCATATTCCGGATGCCCCGCAGCCGGAGAACCGACTTGGCGGAAATGTTTTATATCATCACGTGAAAGAGGATATCCGGCTAGATGAAGCACTGAATATAAAAGCATAGAACCATGTCCGGCCGATAAAATAAACCGATCGCGGTTTATCCAGTGCGGATAAGATGGATCGTGATTCAACAATTCTCCATATAGCAATGCTCCTAATTCAGCTGCACCAAGAGGAAGCCCTGGATGTCCAGAATTAGCTTTTTGAATAGCATCTATGGTTAATGCCCGTATACTCAGGGCAATTTTTTCTAAAGCTTGTATATTCATACAGATACTACCTTAATCATAATGTTAAAAAAGTGCATGATTCATTGTTAATTATTATTATCGTGCTTTACATACATCAACCCAAATGCTACTGCCGGAATACTCTTGCAGTTGTGCAATGGTCAATTCTATCGCTGAATTACTACTGCCACAGGCAGGAAAGACTGTTTCAAAACGTTGGAGGGAAATATCAAGGAAGACCTCAATACCAAGTGGTAATCCAAAAGGACAAATACCACCGACCGGATGTCCGGTAAAAGCTAAGGCTTCTAGCGGTGAAAGCATCGTTGCCTTGAAGCCAAAACTACCTTTAAATTTTCGATTATCCAACTTCATATCACCGGCAACCACTAAAACTATGGCACCTGCACTCTTTTTAAGGGAAATACTTTTTGCGATACGTGCTTCGCTTACTCCTAATGCACGTGCTGCATCAGCAACGGTAGCCATAGAACTAGTTAACTCTTTGATATCTCCTTCGCGATTCCATCGCTGTAGATATTCACGTACTTGTTCAAGAGCCATAGCATCTCCTACATTCGTTAGGGAAATTATCAGTCGCCAGATTATATAAAATTTTCAAACATAAACAAACTGGCAACTGATAACTTAAAGCTTAATTCTCAGTAATAAAGACTAAAGATACTTCGTTTCCATTTTCCTCTTCTGTATAGAGAATAAGTGCCTGATCCTTAATCAGTTCTATCCGTTTAATACCATCTACATAGGCAAGGCAGTCATCTTCAACAAATGGCAATGTTGGAAGAGTACCACTATAGGTCAACGGATCAATTTCAAGTACACCAAAATTCAATGATTCTAGGGTATCTCCACTATATGAAACTCTAAAAGTACTTGGTGCAGCTGTACCAGCAATTTCACTATCACTAATGTATACAGTATAGAATTCACCAAGTGGATCTTTTGATCTGCCCTTCTTTCTAAGATGAATGGTATCATCAATAAACCGTATCTCACTCAATTTCCATAGTTTACCCCGGATTTCACCAAAATTAACTTCTGACTCTGGTTTTGCAGGTGCTGGCGCTACAACTTCTGGCTCTGGTTTTACAGGCGCTGGCGCTACAACTTCTGGCTCTGGTTTTGCAGGTGCTGGCGCTACAACTTCTGGCTCTGGTTCTTCAGTGGGTGTAGTTGTTTTACAAGACACAAAAACCAATGCCACTGCTGCAAAAAGAACAACGATCTTTTTCATAAAAAATTCCGGTATATCTCCTTATTTGACAAGGAGGATAAATACCGGCCGGTTTTAACCGACCTCCCTTAGTAAAAAAATATTTTCTGAATACTTCAGAAAGTTTAATATTACTGCTAGGATCTAGCAGAACTATTCAATAATAATATCATCAACGAAGATAAAAATCACTTTTGAGCATTACACTCACTCACCCCTCAATCAGTTAATTTAAGAGAGTATCTCTTCCTCGTCCATCTTTACAAACGGTAAAAAAAGCAATATCACCTCCTTACCTGTTTCATCTGTACTATACAAAACAAGCACTTGTTCATCTATCTTATAATGACTGACCTTGCTTAAATAAGCAAAATATTCAGATTCTGTGGGTCTTTCCGGCATATTAATCCCCATCATCAAAGTGCTTGTAGCATTACCAATAGTTAAACGCTTATTTTCTCCATTTATGTAAGGAACTTTATAACGGTTTGGCGCAGCCTTACCATAAATATATCCTTCCTTAAATTCAAGGGTAAACAGATCAGCTTGATCAGTTGCCCGTTGCACAATTATTATTTCATTCTCAATCCGTATTTCCGTTAATTTCCATACTTTATCTGGTTCATCCATTATGGCTTTTGAAACAGACAACTGTTCTCCTGTTCCTTCAGAAGGAACAGAGGGCGGGTTACTAGTACACGATGTAAACACAAAAGCAAGTACTATCACAGAAATAATTTTCTTCATACAATCTCCGCTATCAATACACAGGTCAGTTTTAACTGACCTCCCTTTAGTAAAAATATTTCCTGAATACTTCAGGAAGTTTAATATTACTGCTAGGATCTAAACAGATCTATTCAACGATATTACCCACGTTACTGTCCTGTTCGACAGTAGATGCCGCTTACTATGCAGTAACAACAACCGAAAAATTGGCAATACTTTTTTATCGTCCTTCTAAATATAAAAATTAACATTAAACAGGCGTTCTCCAGTGATAAGAGAAGTGCTTTTCTAGTGCACCAAACTAATGTTTAATCTAAACACTTATAACTGTACTATATAATCTAGCTTTATTCAAGCTAAATATCCAGATTCGATACCAGAAGAGCATTTTGCTCAATAAATTCCCGTCGTGGTGCTACTTCATCTCCCATAAGAGTTGAAAAAATACGTTCTGCCTCAATAGCATCGTCAAGATGGACTTGCATAATATTCCTTTGAACCGGATCCATGGTAGTATCCCACAACTGATCCGGATTCATCTCACCAAGTCCTTTGTAGCGCTGAATTGCAATACGTTCCGGCATATAACCTGATTCAGCTAAAATCCGGTCCTTCTCACTGTCATCATAAGCGTACAGCGATGTTTTTTCATAACTGATTTTATAGAGCGGCGGCATGGCAAGGTACACATGGCCTTTCTCAATGAGCGGTGTCATATAGCGGTAAAAAAACGTCAAGAGCAGTGTGCGGATATGAGAACCGTCAACATCTGCATCAGCCATAATAATGATCTTGTGATAGCGGATTTTTGCCACATCAAATTCATTTCCCGCACCGGCGCCGATACTCGCAATAATAGGCTGCAATTTATCGTTAGTAATAACTTTTTCTATTCTGGTCTTTTCTACATTGAGCATCTTGCCAAATAAAGATAAAATCGCTTGATACTGGCGGTTTCTCCCCATTTTTGCAGAACCGCCGGCAGAATCGCCTTCGACTATGAACAGTTCGCATGAAGATGGATCGCGCTCAGAGCAATCAGCCAATTTTCCCGGTAACCCTGCGCTATCCATAGCTGACTTGCGGCGCGTTGCTTCCCGTGCTTGACGAGCAGCGATGCGCGCCCGTGCGGCAAGAACAGATTTTTCCAAAATAGCATGGACTACATCCGGATGTTGATCGCAATAGAGTTCAAGCTGTTCGCTCATTAGCGACTCGACACTTGCCTTTACCTCCGGATTACCGAGTTTTGCCTTGGTCTGCCCCTCAAATTGCGGGTTCGGCACTTTCACCGACAGAACAGCCGTTAGTCCTTCACGCACATCATCGCCGGATAATACATCGTCGAGCTTCTTGGCAAGTTTTGAGCGCTTAAAGAATTCATTCAATACTTTTGTTAAAGCATTTCTAAAGCCGATAAGGTGCGTTCCGCCCTCTCTAGTGTTAATGTCATTGACAAACGAATACATACTCTCGTTATAACTGGCGTTGTATTGGAGAGCGCAGTCAATCTCTATGGCGTCTCGGGAACCGGTAATGGTAATCGGCACTGTGTGAAGCACTGACTTGCCATCATTAAGATACTCAACAAAACTTTTTATCCCGCCAGAGAATAAAAATTGATGCGTTTTTGCTGGAACGACCCGTTCATCACGAATAGTAATACTCAAGCCGCTGTTAAGAAAAGCCAGTTCACGGAGACGGTTTGACAAAGTATCAAAGTTACAGACGATTGTTTCAAAAATGGACTTGTCAGGCTTGAAACGAATTACCGTACCGCGCCATTCGGTCTTACCATCTTGATAAACCGGTCCCTGCGGTATACCGATCCGGTAGTACTGCTTATAAATAAGGTTGTCGACATGGATAGAAGCTTCACAATATTCAGACAGCGCATTAACCACAGAGATACCAACACCGTGCAGCCCGCCTGAGACTTTATATGACTTGTCGTTAAATTTAGCGCCGCTATGCAGCCGCGTCATAACCAACTCAAGGGCGCTGACCTGTTCGTCCGGATGCAGATCAACCGGAATACCGCGCCCATTATCTTCTACTCGGACAAAATTGTCCTGTTCAAGCACGACTGCAATTTCGCTGCACTGCCCCTGCAATGCTTCGTCAACGGCATTATCTACTACTTCAAAGACTAAATGATGTAAGCCGTCTATGCCGGTTGTGCCAATATACATACCGGGGCGCAGGCGCACCGCTTCCAATCCTTTTAATACTTGAATATTCGATGCTGAATAATCACTCATAATACTAGTATAGCGATTATACCTGAAAAATAAAAGAGGGGTGGCAAGCATAAGTCAGACCTTACCCTTCATAGGTCAGACCTCGCCCCTCATAGGTCAGACCTTGCTCCCCCAGAGATGCGGGAGTCTCAGCCCAGAGATGCGGCAGTTTTCACTCATGGGTCAGACCTCGCCCCCTCATGGGTCAGACCTCGCCCCCTCATGGATCAGACTTCGCCCCCTCATGGATCAGACTTCGCTCTTCATAAGTCAGACCTTACCCTTCATAGGTCAGACCTCGCCCCCAGAGATGCGGGAGTCTTGTCCGACTTCGCAGAGAGAACAGACAAAGGTGTGATACAGAATAGACCGAAACAGGCGATAGTATAAGGAAAGGGAAGGCGAAGCTTTTTGCAAGTACAGGAACAAATGGAGGGAAATGGCAGTACAAGCGGGATGGAGAATAGGGGATTCGAACCCCTGACCTATAGATTGCGAACCTATCGCTCTACCAACTGAGCTAATTCCCCGCACTTAAGAATGAGTATAGTGGATAGTGCGAACTTTGATCAAGCCACTTTAAGAAACAAAATCTGAAAAAAATGAGGCGGGCAGGTTGAGCGCTCCTCTCTTGCCCATTGCAGGCGCTCTGCAATGCGGTGTACACTCGTACTATGGCTCGTATTTTTTCTATTCACCATACTGACAGTCAGTCTAAGGCACGCACCGGCACGCTTAATCTTGCCCATGGTTCGGTTGCAACACCCGTCTTTATGCCGGTCGGGACCGCAGGGACGGTCAAGGCTCTGACGCAGGAAGATTTGCAAAAGATTGGCTTTGAGATAATCCTCTCCAATACCTACCACCTTTACTTGCGCCCCGGCATGCCGGTCATCGCGGGCGCAGGCGGTCTGCATGCGTTTATGAACTGGAATAAGAACATTCTGACTGACTCCGGTGGCTTTCAAATCTTTTCGCTTGCGCCTTTTCGTAAAATATACCCTGAAGGAGTGCAGTTCCGCTCGCACCTCGACGGCTCTTCCCATACGTTGACGCCGGAACAAATAATAGCAATTCAAACCGTTCTGGGCAGTGATATTCTCATGCAGCTTGATGTCTGTACTCCGTGGGGAACAGCATATACAGAGGCAAAGACGGCTCTCAACACCACTGCCGGCTGGCTTTCTCGGAGCCGTGAAGCGTGGGAAAAAGCTGCGGATGCGGGGTACAGGGGCGCGCTCTTCTCCATTGTGCAGGGTAATTTTTATCGGGATTTGCGGGAACAGAGCGCTGCCTTGACTTTGGCGGAGGAGACACCGGGCATTGCCATAGGCGGGCTTTCTGTGGGAGAGCCGCACGAGGTTTTTCTTGAATACTTAGCGTATACCGCGGCGCTTTTACCGCAGGAAAAACCGCGCTATGTGATGGGAATCGGCACGCCGCAGTACCTGCTTGCCGCCGTTGAACAGGGCATTGATATGTTTGACTGCGTTCTGCCGACTCGCACGGGGCGCACGGGGCGGGTGTTTACCCATGCGGGCAAGTTCTCCATAAAAAAAGAAACAAACGCCCAGGACTTTATGCCGCTTGACCCTGACTGCGCCTGTCCTGTATGCCGCAGTTACAGCAGGGCTTATCTGCGCCACTTATTCAAAAGTCAGGAGATACTTTGTTCCATGCTGGCAAGTTACCATAATCTTTTCTTTTTACAGAATCTCATGCAAAACGCCCGTTTAGCTATTGCAGAAAACCGTTTTGCCTCCTACAAAAAAGATTTTTTAACCCGTTACGCCAGCGGTCAGACTTCATAAAGAAAACGCTCCGCTCTACCTTATACCCCAGAGATGCGGGACTCTTCGCTTAGAGGTCAGACCTCGCCGTCTGAGAGATGCGGGAGTCTCAATCGAAAGATGCGGCAGTCTCGGTCCAGAGTTGCGGGAGTCTTCACCCAGAGATGCGGCAGTCTCCGTTCCAACTTGCGAGAGTCTCAATCGAAAGATGCGACAGTCTCAGTCCAAAGTTGCGAGAGTCTTCGCTTACAGGTCAGACCTCGCCCTTCATGGGTCAGACCTCGCCGTCTGAGAGATGCGGGAGTCTCTGTTCCGACTTGCGGGAGTCTTCGCCCAGAGATGCGGGACTCTCCGTTCCGACTTGCGGGAGTCTTCGCCCAGAGATGCGGGACTCTCCGTTCCGACTTGCAGGAGTCTCAACCGAGAGATGCGGGAGTCTTCGCTCGACCTTAAGGGATAAGAAGACAGAACTTGGGTAAAAAAATGTGTCGACACCATTCAGTTTTATCTTAGCAAAGGGTGAAAATACTCGTAGCCGTTGACTATCTATCGCAAGAATTATTATTATGGTATTGTAAGATACGATGGCTATTGAAATAATCGCAACCGGACGAGCATTACCCTCGCACCGGATAAGCAATGCACAAATCGCAGAAAAAATAGATACAACCGATGAATGGATACGTTCCCATACAGGTATAGGTTTTCGTTATATCGCTGATGCGCAGACTGCCACAAGCGATTTAGCTCTGCTGGCAGCAAGAAATGCCCTGAGCTTGGCGCTCGAAAACGGGAGCGTTCAGGAACAATCGCTTGAAGAGCTGGCTTTGACCCTTGATATGATCATTGTGGGGACTATTACCCCCGATTACTATGGCACTCCTAGTACAGCCTGCTTGGTGCAGCATGAATTGGGAGCTTTGCATGCCGGGGCGCTGGATATTAACGCCGCATGCAGCGGATTTATTTATGGTCTTGAGAATGCAGCAGGACTGCTTTCTCTCAATCAAGAGCGTAAGCGAGCTTTAGTAATAGGTGCGGATATTTTGACCAAAATTGTAGACTGGGAAGACCGGGGGACCTGCATTCTCTTTGGCGATGGGGCTGGTGCTGTTCTGGTTGAAAAACGCGAGCAGGGGGAAGAGAGGCGCGGTTTACTCAGGACTATCCTGCGTGCAGATGGATCCGGAGCAGAGAGCCTCATCATCCGGCGGGGAGGATCAAGAAACCCCTATCAACGCGGTGAGATTGTTGATAAACCGCCTTATGTGCAGATGGACGGGCGGGCAGTGTACAACTTTGCGGTCAAAGCGGTTACCGAGATAATAGAGGCGTTACTTGCCTGCGAATCTATCGGTATTGATGCGGTGCGATGGATCGTTCCCCATCAGGCAAACGCCCGGATTGTAGCGGCAGCAGGCAAACGGCTGGGTATACCGGCGGAAAAATTCTTCCTGAATATAGAGAACTATGCCAATACTTCCTCAGCCTCCATCCCCATTGCTTTAGATGAACTGAACCGCCGTGAAGAGATAAAACGAGGAGACATTATTATAACAGTCGGCTTCGGCGGCGGCTTAACATATGGAGGAAATCTTATTAAATGGTAAAGCCCTTAAGCTCTCCTGCCTTTCTCTTTCCAGGTCAAGGTTCTCAGTACCCCTGGATGGCGCTTGACCTTTTTGAAGCCGGCGGCACAGAGGTTAAAAAGCTCTTTACTCTGGCTTCTTTGGTGATGGGACAAGATATGAAAATGCTCCTTGAACAAGCAGATGCACAGACTTTGCAGCGTACCGACATTGCCCAAGTCGCGCTTACTCTCGCAAACCTCGCAGCCGCGGCATTCCTGCGGGAACATGGTTGTGTTCCGCAGACAGTTGCCGGCTTTAGTCTCGGTGAATATGCGGCTCTGGAAACCGCCGGAGTCATAAGTAGCGGCGATTGTTTTTCATTGGTAAAGATCAGGGGAAAGGCTATGCAGGATGCGGTGGACAGCAGAGAAAGCGAGGATGCACCGGGTATGGCGGCTGTGATTGGTCTAAGCCCTGAAAAGGTTGAAGCTTTAGTTGCCGAGTGGACCGGTGCAGGATTGACCGAGCTTTATTGTGCGAACTTTAATTCCCCGCGGCAGACGGTTATTGCCGGAACAGCGGAGGCTTTGCGCAAAGCGGCAGAGCGCTTCAAAGAAGCAGGGGCGAGGCGGTTCATTCCTCTCAAGGTAGCCGGACCATTCCACTCTCCGCTTATCGCACAGGCAGCGGAGCTTTTTGGTCCCGCGCTGGAAGCCGTGCATTTTAACGATCCGCTTATCCCACTTTATTCCAATGTATCAGGCAAAGCCGTCAGTTCCGGTAACGAAGCCAAAGCCCTTGCCTTGCAACATATTACCTCTCCTGTTCGTTGGACCGTGGAGGAACAAGCTATAACTACAGCCGGGACTATTGACGGAGTGCTAGAAACCGGTCCCGGCACGGTACTGCGGGGGTTGTGGAAAGAGTCGGGAAGCCCTCTTCCTTGCTACGCCGCAGGAACCGTGGCGGATAGTGCAGCATTACCGCTTTTCAACACATAACTAAGGACATCTTCATGCGTTTAGAACACAAAAAAGCTCTCGTGACCGGTGCGTCTCGAGGCATAGGACAAGCCATAGCCCAGAAATTTCTTGCCGAAGGTGCTACCGTCTGGGGCTTGAGCCATCAAGAACCTGCCGATCTTGCGGAGCGCCTCTCAGAAGCGCAGGGGAAACTCCACTGGATCACGGCAGATTTGAGCAAGCTCGCACTGGTCGAAGAAATCATTGAAGCACAGATACAAGCGGCGCAAGGCTTTGATATTCTGGTGAACAATGCTGGTATCACCCGGGACAAGCTCTCTTTCAGAATGAAGCTGGAAGACTTTCAAGCGGTGCTTGACGTGAATCTGAGCGCTGCTTTTCTTATCGCCCGCACAGTCGGTCGGGATATGATCCAAAAGCGGCAGGGAAGTATTATCAACATGGCAAGTGTCGTGGGTATACATGGAAACGCCGGGCAGGTCAACTATGCGGCAAGCAAAGCAGGGCTTATCGGCATGACCAAGAGCCTCGCTCTTGAAATGGCAAGCCGGGGGGTGCGAGTCAATGCTATCGCTCCGGGGTTTATCATCTCGGATATGACCCGCAATTTGGGCGAAGCTGTCCATAATGCGTTCATGGAACGGATTCCTCTCAAGCGTGCCGGTATGCCGGAAGACCTCGCTGAAACTGCCCTCTTCCTCGCATCAGACGGGTCTGCCTATATCACCGGACAAGTACTCGCCGTTGATGGCGGTATGTTTATGTAGAATTGCAAAGACCGTTGCTACCGGGGTGCAGACAGGCAGTGCCATTAAAGCAAGGCAGAGGTTGGCACTAAACACCCGATGAGTACGCAAAAAGCAACGGCTTTTGTGCGTGTGTTTTAAGACAGGAGGTGTGTATAATGAAGAAAAAGGTTGTCGTTACCGGAATGGGGGTCATTTGTCCCCTCGGTAATTCGGTTGCAGAATTCAAAGAAGCGCTGCAAACAGGAAAAAGCGGCGTCAGAAGTATTACCCAGTTTGACACGACTGATTTTGAGGTAAAAATTGCCGGAGAAGTACCAGACTTTGATCCAGTACAGTGGATAGATAAGAAGGCAGCCCGGAAGATGGCGCGGTTCAGCCAATTTGCGGCGGCAGCAGCGGTGCAAGCTTTGGAACAGGCGCAACTGCTTGATGAGCGTAGGTTCAAAGGCAATGCGGAACGCGCCGGTGTGGTTCTGGGCAACGGTATAGGCGGTTTTGAAATCGTCTCTCAGTCATTCAGAAAACTCTTTGAAAGCGGACCGCGGCGGATGCTGCCCTTGACTGTTCCCCTCATGATCGGGAACGAGGCAGCCGCCAATATATCCCTCCTCTTTGGTCTTAAAGGACCGGCGTACACCCAAGTAACCGCCTGCGCTTCCGGCACCGATGCCTTAGGACAAGCCTTGGACCTTATCCGTTCTGACCGCTGCGATCTGGTCGTCTCAGGCGGAACAGAAGCGTGCGTTGTCCCCTTTGCCGTTGGCGGCTTTCAGATGCTCAAAGCGCTCTCTACCAGCCACGCTGATGAACCGCATAAGGCAAGCCGTCCCTTTGACTCAAGCCGCGATGGATTTGTGCTCGGCGAAGGCGCCGGTCTGCTGGTCTTAGAAAGTGAGGAGCATGCGCAGAGTCGAGGGGCGTCTATTCTGGCTGAATTTGCCGGCTATGGCGTATCTTCAGACGCCTATCATATCACCGCCCCTGAGCCAAGCGGTGAAGGAGGAGGCAGGGCTATCAGGCTTGCTTTGGCAGATGCCAATCTCAAGCCGGAACAGGTACAGTATTACAACGCCCATGGCACGGGGACGCAGATGAACGATCCGACTGAGACTCTAATGATCAAAGGCGCTTTTGGGGACCATGCGACGCACCTCAAAATATCCAGTATCAAAAGCATGACCGGTCACTGCATCGCCGGCAGCGGAGGGCTTGAAGCCATCGCCTCAATTCTTGCCATCCGCGAAGGGTTCTATCCGCCGACCATCAATCTTGATCAGCCCGATCCCGCCTGTGATCTTGACTACGTGCCGCATCATGCCCAATACGGTACGATAAACGCAGCCGCCTCAGGGTCTTTAGGCTTTGGCGGACATAACGGGGTCGTGGTATTTAAGCGCTACGAAGGGTAAGCAGAGGCGGCATGGACAGGGCGTGAGCTTCTGTGTTACAAAGCTCTTGGCTTGCATGAACGGCTCATTGTATCGAATAAGCGGGTTATTTAACTCAATGAGCCGCTCATTTACTTGAATAAGCGGCTTATTCTCTTGAATAAGAGAGTCATTCTATTGAATAAGCAGGTTATTGGCTTTAATGAGCCAGTGAACGCCGGTTGATAGTTAGTATGAAGGAGGGTAGATGGACAATACCGAAATAGCGGCATTACTGCCGCACCGAGAACCGTTTCTGTTTGTAAACGAGATTCTCAAGGCAGACAAAGAGGGAATAAGCGCCCGCTATGTTTTTACCGAAGATGCATTCTTTTTCCGCGGGCATTTTCCCCAGTATCCGGTGGTGCCGGGCGTGATACTCATAGAAACAATGGCACAATCAGGCGGCGCAGGACTGTGCAAACTGGGCATGGTGGGGACAGAGTCGGATACCCTTTTCTTCCTCGCCGCGGTAGATAAGGTAAAATTCCGCCGTCAAGTCCGCCCCGGCGAGACAGTGCGCTCTGAAATAGTAAACTTGCGGGTATCCACTAGCAGCATAAAGCAAGCCGGCAAGGCTTATGTCGGTGATGAACTTGCCGCTGAAGCTGAATGGCTCTGTTTAATAAGGAGAAATAATGGTACTAAAACCCCAGATCCGCAATGAAATATGCCTCAACAGTCATCCGAAAGGCTGTGCACAGGCTCTCGTGAACCAGATACAGTACGTGCGCAATAGCTTTAAGAGCGGCAGCGGCGCGCCTGCCTCCGCGCACAAAGGCGCACCCCGATTGGTTCTGGTTGTCGGCTCTTCCACCGGCTACGGTCTTGCAAGCAGGATAACCGCCGCCTTTGGCTACGGCGCCGCCACGGTAGGACTTTCACTTGAAAAAGCGGGAACAGCCACAAAAGCCGGAACACCCGGCTGGTACAATAACCGCGCCTTTGAGCTTGAAGCTGCCGGCATGGGGCTTGCCGCCCAAACCCTGAACGGCGACGCCTATGCTGATGAGCTGAAAATTCAGGCTATAGAGGCGCTCAAAGTAGTCGCAGCTCAGGCAGGCATTCAGTCGCAGGTCGATCTTATCGTCTATTCTCTTGCCTCTCCGGTGCGCACCGATCCACAAAGCGGGGTACTCTACCGTTCTGTGATCAAGCCTCTCCAGCAGGCTTATACCGGAAAGACGGTACACCTCCTCACTGGGGAAATCATTGAAAAGAGTGTTGCGCCTGCCACCGCAGAGGAAGTCGCTGCAACGGTTAAAGTGATGGGCGGGGAGGACTGGGAACGGTGGATAGACGCCCTTGATGCCGCAGGAATGCTCTCTACAGATACAAAAACCGTCGCCTATACCTATATCGGACCGTCTCTCTCATGGGCTATTTACAAAAACGGCTCCATAGGTCAGGCTAAGGCAGATCTCGAACGGGCTGCCCAAGCCATTAACGCAAAACTCGCCCAATCCTTGGGGCAAAGCAAACCATTCGCCTGGGTATCGGTCAATAAAGCTGTGGTTACCCGCGCCAGTGCGGTCATTCCTATCATTCCTCTGTACATTTCCTGTCTCTTTAAGGTGATGAAGGAAAAAGGCTTGCACGAAGGCTGTATTGAACAGATGGTCCGCCTCTTTCGCGACAGGCTTTACCGGACAGAGGCGCTTGCAGGTTCAGAGGGCGTTTTGGTTGATAGTGAGGGGCGTATCCGCCTTGACGACTGGGAAATGCGGGAAGACGTTCAGCAGGAGGTGAGGGAACGGATGGAAAAGATTACGCAAGAGAACCTCGCTGAACTCTGCGATCTGGCAGGCTTCAGACACGATTTTCTTGAAGCTCACGGTTTTGATGTTCCCGGCATTGATTATGAAGCTGAGGTTGACCCTTCAGGGATATAGGAATCCGGTATGAATGAAAAACTGATCCTTTCTATATTGGATAGATTCAGTGCTGGTCAGATGGCAGAACTGCTTCTTGACGATGGCGATTTGCATCTGTGCCTGAGAAAAGAGAATGCTATTCGGGCGGCTGCTGCTGGATCCGCTCTGCTCGCTCCAGTAGCAGCTCAGAGCGTGCCAGCTTTATCTGTTTCTGATAGTGTTGAGGCAAAAGCGGCGATCTATGCCAAGCCTGTTGCAGTTCAGCAAGGGCTTCCTGTCGATACGGCTGAAGATACCATTAAGAGCCCGCTTGTCGGCGTCTTTTATGCAGCTGCAGGACCGGAAGAGCCACCGTTTGTAACGGTCGGTTCACGCGTCAAGAAAGGGGAGAGCTTGTGTATACTTGAGGCGATGAAGATGATGAATCGACTGGAAGCTGAATTTGATTGCGAAATACTGAAGGTGCTAGTCTCCTCCGGGGAAGGGGTTGAATATGAACAACCCCTGTTCACGGTAAAACGGCTTTGAAGGAGCAGGCGGTGATAAGCCAAAATCATGCAATCCGTAAGCTGCTCATTGCCAATAGGGGAGAAATCGCCGTACGGATCATCAGAACCTGCCAGGAGATGGGCATAAAAACCGTCGCAGTCTACTCTACCGCTGATGCCGCCTGCCTTCATGTCTGCATGGCGGATGAGGCGATCTGTATCGGACCTCCTCCATCAGCACGAAGCTATCTGAACGCTAACAATATCATCATGGCTGCTTTGCAGACCGGCTCCGATGCCGTACACCCCGGCGTTGGGTTCCTTGCGGAGAACGCAACTTTTGCCCGGCAGGTAGAAGCACAGAATCTGTTCTTTATTGGTCCAGCGCCTGAAACCATTGCACTCTTGGGCGATAAGGTTAAGGCGCGGAACACGGCAAAGCGCTTTGAACTGCCCCTGACCCCCGGAACAGAAGGAGCGGTCAAGGATGCCGCAGGCGCTCTGGAGGCGGCAAAACTGCTGGGCTTCCCGCTCATCATCAAAGCTGCCGCAGGCGGCGGCGGCAAGGGGATGAGAATCGTGCGCTCAAAAGCAGAACTAGCGGAAAATCTCGCTGTGGCACGTACCGAGGCTTTAGCTAACTTTGCGGACGGCACCGTATTCATTGAGCGCTACCTTGAAAACCCTCGCCATGTGGAGCTTCAGATTCTCGCCGATGGGCAAGGCGGTGTTGCTATTCTCGGAGAGCGGGATTGTTCTATCCAAAAAAACCATCAAAAATTGATTGAAGAAAGCCCTTCTCCCGGAGTTAGTGCGGCTATGCGGGAGCGGATGTGCCAAGGAGCCGGACTGCTGTTTCGTGAACTCAATTATCGGGGAGCCGGTACCATTGAGTTCTTGGTTGAAGAGGAAAATTTTTACTTCATGGAGGTCAATACCCGTATTCAAGTTGAGCATCCGGTCAGTGAATTGGTTACCGGCGTTGACATTGTGAAGGAACAAATACTCTGCTGCACCGAAGGGCGTATGGCTATTCCTCCCGGTCCGCAGGCAATTCAAGGCTGTGCAATGGAATGCCGGATCAACGCACGCGCTCCGGGCATGGTAAAACGCCTTGATATTCCCGGAGGACCGGGCGTCCGTTTTGATTCTTTTCTCTATACAGGTTATACTGTTCCGCCGTACTATGATTCCATGATAGGAAAACTTATTGTCCACGGAAACAATCGAGAGATGGTTCTTGCACGCATGGAAAGAGCGCTCCGGGAGCTGGTTATTGAAGGGATAAAGACCAACATTGAAACGCTCAGGCGGATTATCGCCCAGCGCACCTTCCGTTCCGGTTTCTTCGGAACAGCATATTATGAAACAAAAGCTAAGGAGATAGACTATGCCGGATAAAACCCCCTGCCCGGCTTGCGGTGTATACGCCGACAGCGCTGCCATTGCTCAAGCTCTCAAGACCTGTCCGGAATGCGGCTATCATTACCGTATGGAGCCGGCTGAACGCCTGCACTATCTTACTGACCCCGGTTCGTTTATTGAATTCTCGGCAAACCTCCGCTCACTTAATCCCATAGACCTTTTAGGGTATGAGGAAAAACTATCTGAGGCAGAGGCAAAAGCCCGCATGGCGGATGCGGTGATCACCGGCACCTGCTCAATAGAGGGAAGAAAGCTCATCCTGGGACTCATGTCGTTTAATTTTATGGGCGGTTCTATGGGTTCTGTGGTCGGGGAAAAGGTAAGTCGGGCGTTGCTGCGGGGGGCGGAAGAAAAGCTGCCGGTGCTGATCTACACCACCTCAGGAGGCGCACGGATGCAGGAAGGGATATTTTCTCTTATGCAGATGGCGAAAACTTCCAGTGCTGCCGCGGAGCTGGACAAGGCGGGAATCCCCTTTTTCACGGTCCTCTGCGATCCCACAACCGGCGGTGTTACCGCTTCCTTTGCAATGCTGGCAGACATCATCATTGCCGAACCGGGTGCGCAGATAGGTTTTGCTGGGAAGCGGGTTATAGAAGGCACAATTCGGCAGAATCTCCCCGAGGGCTTTCAAAAAGCTGAATTCCAACAAGAGAAGGGATTTGTAGACATGATTGTAAAACGACAGGACCAGCGGCGGATCATCAGCGCGCTCATTGATCTGCACAGCGGCGTTCACGAAGCCAAAGATAAAAAGGAGTGATGGCATTTATGGAAGTCTCTAGTCTCCGAGAAAAACTGCAAGAACTCAAGAATCTTGCCGAAGCTTCCGGGCTTGATGCCTCAGAGGAGCTTGGACAGCTTGAGGCAAAGATAGAGTCCGGCTCAAAGACAGAGCTTATCTGGAAGCACGTTGAACTTGCCCGCCATCCCCAGCGCCCCTATGCGCTGGATTACATAGAGCGCATCTTCGATAATTTTATTGAACTGCACGGCGACCGGTGCTTTGGGGATGATCCGGCGCTTATTGGCGGACTGGGCTTTCTCGCCGGTCGGCCGGTAACTATTTTGGCAAACCAGAAGGGACGGACCCTCAAAGAGAACCTGCACCGCAACCATGGCATGGCTAACCCTGAAGGCTACCGCAAGGCGCTGCGCCTTGCCCATGAAGCGGAAAAATTCAGGCGTCCTATCATTACCTTTGTTGATACTTCAGGAGCCTATCCGGGGATAGGCGCTGAGGAACGGGGGATTGGTGAAGCCATTGCCCGCAATCTGAGAGAATTTAGTCAACTGAAAACACCCATCATCTGCATCATCATCGGTGAAGGAGGTTCGGGGGGCGCTCTAGGGCTTTGTGTCGGGGACAAGATTTACATGATGGAAAATGCTATCTACTCAGTGATCAGTCCTGAAGGCTGTGCCTCGATTCTGCTCCGTGATGCCGCTCGTGCCAAGGATGCAGCGGCTATGCTGCGCATTACCAGCTCCGATCTTTTGGCTTTTAAGGTTATCAACGGTATTATCCGAGAACCTGTAGGCGGCGCCCACCTGGATCCTGCGGGTGCTGCGCGGATCATCAAAGAAACGCTGATAAAAGACCTCCACGCTATAGCCGCCCGTAACCCCTCGGTTTTGGTGCGTTATCGTAACCTGAAAATACGCAAGATTGGTCATTGGCGGGAGTGAGGTCTGACCTATCCTGCCACCGAGATATCAGAGGAGAAGCTTGAGGTCTGTCCTCCAAGCTGTGTCAGTTACCAGCGAGATAATGCTGACAATGCTGTGTTCCCGATGGTATGCACCGCTGTACTGCCATGCTTCAGGCTTCTGCACCAATCCTGCTGCGACAGGATTTTGATCAATGTAGTTATACACAATCCAAAAGTCCTTCTCATCCTTTATTTCGCGTGAGAAAAACCTATCCCCCCAGAAATGACCGGTCTTATGGTGCTTCTTATTCCACCTGATAGCAAATACCATCTTGATCCACTTCAATATCTCAGAGAGACTCTGCCCTTTTTCAGGCGTAATGAGAAAGTGAAAATGGTTGCCCATGATGCAGAAGTTCCACAGCTTAAATTTGAAGCCTTTGGAGGTTTTTGCTTCTTCAATCACGGTGAGAAAGAGTTTTTTCATCTCATCCGGCTCTAATTCAAAAGCGTCTCTGTTTACTTTTGAAGTAACATGATAGGTCAGACCTTGGTCTGTGCTCCCACGGGGAAAATTATGTGATGCCATAAT
>JAISMB010000081.1 GCA_031276945.1 Spirochaetaceae bacterium
GGTCTGACTTATCATGTTACTTCAAAAGTAAACAGAGACGCTTTTGAATTAGAGCCGGATGAGATGAAAGAACTCTTTCTCACCGTGATTGCAGAAGCAAAAACCTCCAAAGGTTTCAAATTTAAGCTGTGGAACTTCTGCATCATGGGTAACCATTTCCACTTTCTCATTACGCCTGAAGAAGGGCAGAGTCTCTCTAACCTATTGAAGTGGATCAAGATGGTTTTTGCTATCAGATGGAATAAGAAGCACAATAAGACCGGTCATGTCTGGGGAGACAGGTTTTTCTCACGCGAAATAAAGGATGAAAAAGACTTTTGGACTGTGTATAACTACATTGATCAAAATCCGGTTGCGGCAGGACTGGTGAAGAAGCCTGAAGAATGGCAGTACAGCGGCGCATACCATAGAGAACAGGGGATTACAAAGATAGTCTCTCTGGTAACTGATACAGCTTGGAGGACAGACCTTAAGCTGCTTTTGTGAAAGTGGAGAGGTCGTACTACTCGCTACGCTCAACGTTCTGATTCCTTTCTTGCCGCTCTCTATCTCAGATCTATCTTCCTCGTCTTTTGAAGACACGCCCTTACGCAAGGGCAGTTTGTCTCTGTGCGCGCTCATCTCTAAACTTAGGGGGGCGAGGTCTGACTTACCCCGCCTCCGCGCCTCCGAGGTCTGTCTGTGAGAAAAGAGAAGCCCGATAATAATAGACTTACCCACCTGAAAAGAGTAACTTCTAGCTCGGAAGTCCAAAGTTCTAGGGGTGTCGTCAAGAGGATGGAAATAAAGTAATTAAAGCTTTGGTACTCAAGGTTCATTCAGTGCTGCCCACTTTTAGTTTGACAGATTCATTTTTGCTCTCTATAATAATTTTAGAGTGTATACTCAAAAAATTATTTCTGTTTTGGAGGAATTATATGAAAAAGCTATTACTCGGAGCTTTGTGTTTGTGTATGGGGGCAACCGGTATGATTTTTGCGAATGGTGTTCAGCAGACCGGTGGAGGAGCCGCTGCAAAAATCGCTGTTACCTTTGCCGGTACTGAGGGTGCCGCTGCCGGACAGAGCCGTATGATGCAGGAAGCTGCTGATTTGTTGAATGCGACCGGTCGCTTTGATGTTAAAGTCTACGTTGCAGGAGCGCTTCCCGGCGATACTGATAACCTCGTAACCCAGGCAAAGCTGGGGGTAAATCTTGTGGTCCCTTCAGACCCTGGACGGCTTGCAAGCCAGTTTAACATTTCTGATCTGAATATTCTTATGGCTCCGTATGTTCTTACAGACTATAAGATTTTGGAGAAACTTCCCGAAACCGCACTGTACAAACAATGGCAAAGCCAGCTTGAGGAGCAAGGTATTGTTCTCATCGCCAATATGTTCAATGGTTTCCGTAATTTCTACACCATAAAACCAGTTGCAAAAGTTGCAGACCTTTCCGGGCTGCGCCTGCGCGGGTTTGGCAATAACATTGGTCAGTCTTTAGCCAAGTACTTAGGCTATGCACAGACCACCGTAAACGCCACTGATATTTACGCCGGTATTCAAGCAAAAACTCTTGACGGCTGTGAAATTCAAGCTTCAACGGCTGATAGTTACCGGCTCTATGAAGTTTCTAAGTACCTAGCGATCACGAAACACTATATGCTCCAGAGCAGCTTTGTATGCGGAAAAGCCCTGCTTGACGGTATGCCTGCGGCGGATAAAGCAACCTTCCTCAAAATCCTCTATGATACGGCTGCAAAATATTCCGGTATCATTGCACAAGAGGAACAAGGTTATTTCGATAACTTTAAGGCAAAAGGCGGCACCGTAACTGAGGTCGATATTGCTGAATTTCAGCAGGCTCTTGCTCCGCTCTATACCAACAACGATCTTAAACTCTCGCCGGGTCTGAAAGATGAATTGTTTAAGCAGCTAGGACTTTAAGCCAAAAAGAAAAAATGAGGCAGAGGGGGTGCGAGGCAGAAGCTTTTTATCCCCCTTTCCTCATTATATTTTTTTAACGAGGTATATAATGAATGTATTACGCGCATTCTATAAGATTTTTTGCAAAGCAGAAGTTGCTATTTGCGCACTGTGTTTTATAGCCGTAGTGGTACTTGTTTTTATGTCCGCCATTCTGCGCTTCTTCCGTGTTTCTATGGCATGGAATATTGATATGGCTATGCTCCTTTTAGCATGGTCATCTTTTTTAGGAGCTGATATTGCCTATCGGAGCGGACAATTAGTGGGAATAGATATGATCACGCGCAATCTACCCAAGAAAGCGCAGAAAATTATCGAAATTGTCTTATTTGTTATTATTTTTGCTGCTCTTGTTTTTATTGTCTTTTATGGAATCAGATTATCAATAGTTGAATGGAATCATACCTACCAATCTATTCCTATACCGTATTCAACAGTTTTAATCAGTCTACCCTTCGCCGCACTTTCAATGGCGGTCTCTACAATACTCAAGATAAAGTACTGTATTGCTCATTTTAATAATTAGGGGGCATCTATGTCATTTTTACTGTTCTGTTTCGTCTCCTTTATCATTTTAGGCATGCCCATAGCCTTTGTTATTGGTATTGCAGGTCTGGCTTATTTTTTAGCGACGCCGGTTTTGCCGCCTGAGATTGTGGTTCAGCAGATTGTTTCACAAAGCCAGTCATTTGCATTTCTGGCAGTTCCTTTTTTTATCTTTGCCGGCAATCTTATGAATGTCTCCGGTATCACCAGTCATTTGCTCGATCTTGCACGACTTTTAACGCGGCGCATGTACGGCGGCACGGCTCAAATTAGTGTTGTTATGAGTACGCTGATGGGAGGCGTTTCCGGTTCTGCAACCGCTGATGCTGCTATGGAAACCCGTATTCTTGGACCGGAAATGATGCGTCTGGGCTATAAGAAAGGCTATATCTGTGCAGTGAACTGTATTACAGCTCTCATTACCGCAACCATCCCGCCGAGTTTGGGGCTTATTATTTTCGGCTTTGTGGGAGAAGTTTCCATAGGACGCCTCTTTGCCGCCGGCATTATCCCCGGCGTTCTGATGATGTTTTTCCTCATGGCAACGACTACCATCACGTCGCGCTACTACCGGTACGATCCGCCCAAAAAGAATATGCCTAAACTGACGCTCAAAGAACTTTTAGGTAACCTTAAAGACTCGATCTGGGCGTTGCTCTTTCCTGTTATCCTTATCGTTGGTATACGGTTCGGCTTCTTTACTGCCTCTGAATCGGGAGCCTTTGCGGTTGTCTATGCTATCATCATTGGCAGATTTGTTTATAAAGAGCTAAACTGGGCTAATTTCAAAGAGGCGCTCATTACTTCACTCAAGGATACCGGCGCCATTATGTTGATTATTGCCATGTCCGGTCCTTTCAGTTACGCCATTACCTGGGTTCAGTTGCCGACTGTTATGAGTCAGTTTATCTTTGGCATCACTGACAATCCTCAGGTTCTGACCTTAATTATGCTGGGCTTCCTCTTTATTACCGGCATGTTTGTTGACAGCAATGTTAATTTCCTGCTCTTAACGCCTATTTTCCTGCCTATGGTAACGTCTGTCGGCATGGACCCGGTGCATTTCGGCGTGTTGATGGCGACTATTGTAACGCTTGGTGTTATGACTCCGCCTGTTGGGTCTGCTTTATACACAGTCTGCGGGATCATAGGCTGCCCACCGGAAGAGTACACCAGATACTCGCTTCCTTTCCTCTTGGCAGTGCTGGTGGAATTGTCAATTCTCGTATTCTTACCCGATATTGTACTGTTTATTCCGAATATTATCTTTGGAAAAATGTGAGCTATTCCGTGCGCTTTCTGCGGGACTGCTTGTTTCATCGACCACAGTCAGACCGTTAGCCTAAACTCTAACGGTCTGACTGTGGCTGGATTGACACGGTAAGCCCACAGTCTCCACGCACGCTTATGAGTGCCTGTCTTCGCTGTTTCTGAAGGCGCCCTCCTCTCAATGCGGCGCTTTGTACTCGGCGGGGGACTCCGTTGACTGAGCGGGGTGTCTTCAAGAGGAGAGGGAGATAGATATAACAGAGAGAGCGGCAAGAAAGGAATCAGAACGTTGAGCAGAGCGAGTAGTACTGCCTCTCCACTTTCACAAAAGCAGCCTGAGGTCTGTCCTCCAAGCTGTCTCAGTTACCAGAGAAACTATCTTTGTAATCCCCTGTTCTCTATGGTATGCGCCGCTGTACTGCCATTCTTCAGGCTTCTGCACTAATCCTGCTGCGACAGGGTTTTGATCAATGTAGTTATACACAGTCCAAAAGTCTTTTTCATCCTTTATTTCGCGTGAGAAAAACCTGTCTCCCCAGAAATGACCGGTCTTATGGTGCTTTTTATTCCACCGAATAGCAAAAACCATCTTGATCCACTTCAATATACTGGACAGACTTTCGCCTTTTTCAGGCGTAATGAGAAAGTGGAAATGGTTACCCATGATACAGAAGTTCCACAGCTTAAACTTGAAACCTTTCTTGGTTTTTGCTTCGTGAATCACGGTAAGAAAGAGTTCTTTCATTTCATCCGGCTCTAATTCAAAAGCGTCTCTGTTTACTTTTGAAGTAACGTGATAGGTCAGACCTTGGTCTGTGAGTCCACGAGGCAAATTATGACTAGACATAATACCTATATAAGGGAGCTGACTCTGCTTTTTGATTCAATCAGAGTAAAATATTTTTTATTTATTTTTGACGGCGAGGTCTGTCCTATTTCCGTCTATCTCCGTTGACTCGGCAGGGGTGTAGCGGAAGATTTAAGGAGAGAGGCACTCGTTGACGCACCAGAGCAGAGGCGCCTGTCCATGGTAATCCCCGACAGCACGCGGACGGTCTTGGTAAAACTGCTTCTTGTCGCTCGTGGCAGTGCCTATGCAGACTTCCTTGAGATCACCGTTCCCTTCCAGAGAGGAACAGAGACCTTTCCACGCTGTTTCCACGACCGCACCGTAGGTCTCAGCGGCAAGCCAGCCTTTTTTAAGTCCCGTAATCAGAGCAAAGGTAAACATAGCGCTACAGGAAGTCTCGTTCCAGAACTCAGGTTCATCAAGAAGCTGCCTCCAAAGACCGGCGGCTCCTTGGTACTTTCTTAGGCTTTCCGCCATTAAACGGTAACTTTGCATTATTCTTTGATAATCGGGGTTATCCTTGGGCAGCGTCTTCAAAAGTTCCGCCATACCTGCGCTCATCCACCCATTAGCGCGCCCCCAGAGAAAAGGCGCATCAGGAGCATGGTAAAAAAGACCGTCAGGCTGCTGAAGCCTCTCCAGATACAAAACCATCTCCTTTGCAGTCCGGTCGATAAAGGTGCGGTTGCCGGTTATGTGGTAGGCATGAGTCTGGACAACGGTGATCATGTACATATCATCCATCCAGAGCCGTGTCTGCCATGAATAGCCCTGACGCAGCCATTCCCGCTGCTCGTACGTCAAACCGCCCACCTGATCCGCTCCAACCGGCTCCCACTGACTATCCGCATAAGGCATGCCCAATTCCCGATAGCGTTCTTCGCCGGTTAATCGGTAAAACTCAAGCGGCAGGCAGCCGAACATGGTAAAATCCACATGGTTCTTCGCCGGAAGATACTGTTTCTCCTCATTAAAAAGCAGATCAAATTTCTCTTGCAATCGGGAAAACAACCCGCTCTCTTGCATCAAAGCCGCGTATCGAAGCGCTCCATGCCACGTCAACGTTTCGGCATAATGTATCGTATGATTGTAAAAGAGGTGCGGCGTTTCCAGAAACCGGTAGGCGGCTTTCCGTCCTACCTCCACGACATCAGGCAGCATAGGTATTCCTTTTTCGGCTAGATATACTCCCAGCAGATTTCTATAAGGGAGAGCATAAAGTATAATCGAAATTATACCATACCTATAAACCTTGTCAACACGCAATGCTTGAGTAAAGATTTAAGAGCAATAAAGCCGGCACTGGGTAATCAAAAAATTTCAGTGCGTAGTCTACCCCCTGTTACGTGTAGTCTACCCTCTGCTCCGTGTAGTCGACTACCTGCTCCGTGTAGTCGAATACCTGTTACGTGTAGTCTACCCCCTGTTACGTGTAGTCGACCCCTTGATCCGTGTAGTTGATCTTCTTACACTACGCTCCTTCTCACGCTGTGCGGGGATATTTCAGAATCAGTTCGTGGATACGGCGTGATGCAAGAGGATGCGGGTAATGCCCCCGGCGGCTTAGAGAATCTGTACTCTGGGTAACCGCAGAGAGGATTGCCGTCTTTATTAGAGAAGAGAGCGTTCGTCTTTCTTGCACTACCGCATTACGCTCCGTCTCTCAGACGAAGAGCCTGAGTCATTTTGCTGCCACTACCGCAGTAGCACGCGAGTTTCTCCTGCACTATGCAGAAGTATTCGATTTTAGTATGCTGCCTTTAGCATTACTTTAATGAAGGAGTGAATTATGATTATGAAAAAGACAGGCGCCGCAGTATGTATCGCGGTGTTTATCGCGGCTGGCGCCTACAGTCAGAGTTTTCCTGATATGTCGTCATTCGGCATGGGTTCGGATGTGGAACAAGCCATGATACTGTCGGACATGGCGCTGATGAAACTGGACGGGCTCATCCCCATGCGCTTCGCCAACGCATTGGACGGAAAGCCCATAGC
>JAISMB010000085.1 GCA_031276945.1 Spirochaetaceae bacterium
CCTTGGTCTGTGCTCCCACGGGGAAAATTATGACTAGACATAATACTTATATAAGGGAGCTGACTATGGTTTTTGATTCAATTTAGAGCAAAATATTTTTTATTTATTTTTGACGACAACGACAAGGTCTGTCCTATCTTGACGTATCTTTTAACGACACCCCCTAGGACAACACCCAACCCCACATGAACCCTTCACTCCGTGCTGGAATCGTTGCGCAGTCTGAGTGAGGTGAGATTTAGCTAGACGAAGAGGGAACGCAATGCTAGACTAGGTAAAAAGTCGATTCCAGATGGGAATCACGATAAGATAATGTGAGAGGAGTATTATTATGAATAAGTTTTTTGGACTTCACCCGAACATCGCTCTTTTCTGTGCTTGACCGCACAGCCGTACCGCTAAGTTTACAGACGGAAATGCAACGCAATCTGTTTTTTGCATCCTCATTCCAAGGGTATGCTTTTTTTATTCTCAAAGGAGTGTCTTATGAAAATCGGGGTTAAGCTGGTGGTGGTCATCAGCGTTATCAATGTTATTGGCATTAGTCTTTTAGCCGGGTTTACGATTATTGAATCGCGGCGGGAAATCCTCCGTTTAACGGACGAGCAGATGCGCAGTATTGCGGAAAAAAGCAGTAAGCACATAGACAAACGGCTTGGCGAATATATAGATGCGGCGTTTACCCTCGCGCAAATCATGGAAGGCTACAAACGGATACCAGCCGAAGAACGGCGGGATCGCTTCAATTTCCTGTTGAGCCAAATAGCCGGTGCAAACCCGGGTGTCAGCGCATGGACTTACTGGGGACCAAACATGCTTGACGGCTTGGATGAACAATACGTCGATACGCTCGGAACGAACGAGAACGGACGGTACAGCATTATATGGTATAACGTACCGGAAGGGTTCGTTGCCGAGAGTTTACTAAGGGAGTCTTGGCAGGAGGCTCTGCAAATGAAGAACGAGGTGGGGTACATATTTGAGCCTTTTATTTATGAAACAACAGGAGTAACCTATTTGTCGACAAGTATTAGCATTCCCATAAAAGACAACGGAATGCCTGTCGGCTATGTAGGGTTCGGCTTTGAATTGTCGGCGATACAGACTATAGTCAATGAAGTTAAACCCTTCGGGAACGGTCATGCCCTGCTTTTCAGTTCAGGCGGTTTCGTGGTCGGGCACCGCGACCCGGCGCGGCTGGGAAAAGATATGCGCGAGTCAGAGCAGGATACCTTCGGACCCTACCTTGATACCATGGTCAACGCCGTTACCACAGGAACAGCCGCCGCCATATCATACCATCCTGAAGGTTCAGATAACACCATGCAGTATTATGCAGTGCCGTTTACCATCTCGTTTTTCCCTCAAACGTGGACGCTGGTTGTCGGTGTTCCACGGGATACCATCATGGCGCCGGTTTACCGGATGCTCAGAATCTGCATCATCATCGGCTTCCTTACCATTATCTTTATGTCCGTGGGCATTATTGTTACCGCCCGTTCCATAAGCAAACCCCTTGCCTATACCATGACTATTCTCAAGGACATTGCCGAAGGCGACTTGACCAAAGAGATTACGATACAGTCCCGCGATGAACTGGGCGACCTCGCCCATTATCTGAACTTTACCGTAGAGAGCATCAAGCGGCTTGCCCTCTCCATACGGAAGGAGGCGAACACCCTCTCACAAACTGGCGGGGAGCTTGAGGAGAACGTTGTGGATGCCGCCGCCACCGTTAATGAAATGACCGCGAGCATTTGGAACATCACCTCCAAAACCATTAAACAGGTGCAGAGCGTCCACAATACCGATTCTGTTATGGAACAGATGCTTGAAAGCCTTGAGACCTTAAACCGGCAGATTGAAAAACAGACCGTCTGTGTCAGCCAATCCTCATCCGCCGTGGAACAGATGCTGGACAGTATCCATGACGTAACCCAAAGTCTGGGAGAGAACGCCGTCAATGTCCAGAAACTTACCCACGCCTCTGAAGTGGGGAGGGGCGGCTTACAGGAAGTTTCGCGGGATATTCAAGAGATAGCCCGGGAATCAGCAGGGTTATTTGAAATCAACGGGGTGATGGAAAACATCGCAAGCCAAACCAATCTCCTTTCAATGAATGCGGCGATAGAGGCGGCGCACGCGGGGGAGGCGGGCAAGGGTTTTGCCGTGGTTGCTGAGGAGATACGCAAACTGGCAGAGTCTTCAGGTGAGCAGTCCAAGACCATAAGCGAAGTGCTTGCCAGAATAAAAGACGCCATAGACACGATTACGAGAGCGACGAGTGAGGTAATGCTGAACTTTGAGGACATAAGTGAGCAGGTGCGGCTGGTAACGGACAAAGAGGCTGCTATCCGCACGGCGATGGAAGGGCAGGAGGCGGGGAGTCAAACCATACTGGAATCCATAGGCAGTTTGAACGAGATCACTGGAGAAGTGAAAGAGAGAGCCCAAGGGATGCTCCATGGGAGCAGTGCGGTGATGCAAGAAAGTAAGAATCTGGGAAAAATCACCACTGAGATAGGGAACGGCATGGAAGAGCTGAATAGCGGAGCCGAGCAGATAAACACCGCGGTGGATCATGTGCAGAACATAAGCGGAGAGAACCACCGGCAGATAGCGGCGCTTATGCGTGAAGTTTCCCGTTTTAAGGTGGAACGGGTCTAATGAGGAAGGGGCAGGATAGGTCAGACCTCGGACCTCGCCCTACCAACCTAGGACTCAGGCTTCCCTCATGATGCAAATCGTTTGACGTAACCTGTAACGGAGAAGCGGCTGCCTACACGCTGCGGGGAGCTATGCCCTACTCATGTGCGAATGGCAGGACGGGGACAAGCTGCGCCTTTCGTTGGACATGCCGGTAATGGTTATGGAAAGCAACCCTCATGTGCAGGAAAATCGAGGCAAGCTGTTCCTCATGCGGGGACCGGTGGTGTGCTGTCTTGAGGAAAAGGACAACGGGAACGAGCTTTTCAGACTCTATGACAACTACGAGGAGGAGCTTCTGGAAGGCATAGACACCATCTCCTTTACCGGAAAAAGTGAAAAGGACTGGCAAGATGAGTCCCTCTACCTTGCAATGGCGCGTTAGGTTGTTAGGGATAAGAGCGGGGGCGGCAAACGTAACAAATCTGTGTTGAGGGTTTATTGCGGATTGCGCCCCTTTGACCATCACTTCGGCGACTTTTCTTCTCCGCGGCGAACAGAGAAGTTTTCTCCCCCCTTTCAGGGTATGCTCTTTTATGAAGCCGTTGCTTTGAGCAGGTCTTCATGCGCTGATAACTTGAGCGCATCAAGTAACTCAGATAAATCGCCCTGAATAACCAGATCGAGTTTATATAAAGTAAGATTGATGCGGTGATCCGTGAGCCGGTTTTGCGGGAAGTTGTAGGTTCTGATCCTTTCGGAGCGGTCTCCTGAACCGACTTGGCTTTTGCGTGCTTGTGCGCGCTCGGCTTGTGCTTTTGCCCGTTCAGCATCATAAATGCGCGCCCGGAGAATACGCATTGCCTTTGCTTTGTTTTTTATTTGGCTTTTCTCATCCTGACAATGTACGGTAATGCCGCTGGGCAGGTGCGTAATGCGCACAGCCGAGTCTGTGGTATTCACACATTGCCCGCCCGGCCCGCCGGCACGCATGACATCAATGCGCAAGTCTTCAGGCTTGAGGGTAATTTCGGTTTCGTCCGCCTCAGGTAAGACCGCCACGGTAACAGCAGAAGTATGAATACGCCCCGAAGCTTCCGTTGCCGGCACTCTCTGCACCCGGTGGACTCCCGATTCATACCGGAGATTTTCATAGACATTCGTGCCGCTGATGGAGAACACAATTTCTTTCAGACCGCCTAACTCAGTCTCGCTACTGTTCATCACTTCAAATTTCCAGTCCGCGGTTTCGGCAAATCGGGAATACATACGAAAAAGGTCTGCGGCAAAAAGCGCCGCCTCCTCCCCGCCTGTGCCGGCGCGTATTTCCATAATAATATTTTTTTCATCCAGCGGGTCTTGCGGGATCAGCAGAAATTTAAGACGATCACCAGCATCTGAATACTGCTGTTCAAGGTCGTGTATTTCTTCCCGCGCAAGCTCGCGCATTTGCAGTTCTTTTTCCTGCTGGAAGAGCAGTCTCGTGTCGGCGAGCTGCTGGGCAAGCTGTTCGATGGCGGCTTGTGCGCGCGCAATTTCCTCAAGCCAGACATATTCACGCATGGTATCGCGGTAGTGGTTCGGGTCTTTCACCAAATCCGGATCCTGCACCAGACGCGCCACTACTGCATAGCGCTCTAATAACGAGTTAAGTCTTTCATTCATAAACTTAGTGTACCAAGAGGATAGGCAAGAGGCAAGGGGTAAGAGGATAGGGGCAGTCCTGCCTGAGAGATGCGGCAGTCTCAGTCAATAGGATAGACCCCGCCCTTGTACGGTCAGACCTCGCACCTTTATAAGTCAGACCTCGCACCTTTACGGTCAGACCTCGCACTTTATGCGGTCAGACCTCGGACTTTATAAGTCAGACCTTACCCCATCTTAGGGCGTGTCTTCAAACGGTTTATCAACGCGGTATTATAGATTATCAGAACCGGCGTTCCTTGGAGAGATTTACCACCTGAATACGGCGACTGGAAAAATACACCCATCGAAGATTTTGCCGCTGGCGGGATAATGGTATAAAGAATAGCCGCTGCACTGGTCGAGGAAGTAGATACCACGTGGCTCATGATAGATGCACCGTATAGCAAAGTCCATGCGGATGGGTGCACAGCGGTCGGAAGAAATCAAGCGATAGGGCGTACCAAAGAGGAACTGAAGCGGATTGCACATATACTTTGCCCTTAATGGCAGGTTTATCGGTAAAAGTCTTGTCAGCCGATACGGGTCTTGATTGCCGATGAGGAGACACCGCTCGTGCGGGAGGCATTGAGGTAGTTATCCCACCCAAGCGGAAGCGGAAGGTGGCACGGACTTATGACACAGAGCTGTATAAGAAGCGCCATCTTATTAAGCATGTATTTCACTGGCTCAAAACAGTAGAGAGGTAATGCTACTCAGTATGCTCAACGCATCGATTCCTTTTCCACCGCTTGCTCTGTCAGCTCTATCTTCCTCGCCTCTTGACAACACTCCCTCAGTGGCTAAGCTTGCAGCTTCCTCTGGTTTTCTGTAAACTATCCAGCATGACCATAGATTTTACCAAAGCAGCATTACTGCTCATTGATGTGCAGAACGATTTCTGTCCCGGCGGTGCGCTTGCAGTTGCTGACGGCGATGCAGTCATTGCCCCGCTGAACGCAGTCTCCGGTTATTGTGTCCAAAGAGGTGCTGCGGTCATTGCGACTCAGGATTGGCATCCGCAGAACCATAGCTCTTTTAGAGCCGCACATACGGGAAACGAGAGGGACGGGCAGGTCTTGTGGCCCGTCCATTGTGTACAGGGAACTTACGGGGCGACTTTCAGGAGCAGCCTTGATCTCAAGCCGGTCAGGCTTGTCTTGCGCAAAGGATTCCGTCCTCAGATTGATTCGTATTCAGGCTTCTTTGAGAATGACCGGCGCACGGTAACCGGTCTGCATGGCTTCTTAACAGAGGCAGGCATTGATACGATTCTCATAGGTGGTCTGGCGACTGATTACTGCGTCCTCTACACGGCGCTTGACGGGCGGCGGCTGGGCTTTACCACTCTGGTTATGCTTGATGCGGTTCGGGGTGTTGACTATCCAGCCGGCTCCGTGGAAAAAGCGCTGCGCTCCATGCAGGAAGCGGGCGTTGTTTTAACAAACAGTACGACTATTACCGGCTCGCCATAAGCACAAAGGACAGGCGTCCCTACAACTAATTCTTCGTTGTTGCTGAAAAACAGCTTCGGACAGCGGCAGTTAAGGCACGACCTTTCTCAAATCGTATTCTACAATGTCGGTTGCTCCAAGCTTTTTGAGCCGGGGAATGAGAACCGGCACCTCTGATACTTTAACCGCTATCTTGAGTGCAAAGCCGGCGCCGTCGTATAAAGGCGAGACTGTTGGGCTTCGCATACTCGGCAGCCCTGCTACCAATGAGGCAAATTGTTCTTCCGCTACATTCATTTCAAGCATCACCTTTTCACGCCCGTCAAGAACCGCCCGAAAGAGCATGGACAGCTCCTCAATATGCTGCCGTTTATCAGGATCAGAGAGGGCTTTTGCTGAGGCAACAAAACGGGTCGACGATTCAAGAAGCGTTGCAATGATTTTAAGCCCGTTGTCCCGCAGTGTCTGTCCGGAGGCGGTATTATCAATGATCATATCAGCATCATCAGGCGGAAAGACTTCAGTTGCGCCATAGGTTCTGAGTATCCGGTAGGTGTAGCCTGCTTGACTAAGCCATTTCTCAGCAGTGTTGACGTATTCTGTTGCCACGGTAATCGTTTTGCTCTGAAGGCTCTCTTCATTCTGTCCGAGAGGGACAGCCGCCACAATACGTACTTTATCAAAACCCAGATCAATAATTTCCTCTACCGCAGCCCCGCTTTCCTGTATCCAATCCCAGCCGGTAAATCCGGCGTCGTGGCTTCCCAATTCCAGCAACTGGGCAACATTTTGCGCTTTCATAATTTTAGCATCAAGCCACGGGGCGGCAATAACTGGTCGATATGTTCTCTCCGCCAGCATTATGGGGAAACCGGCATCAGCAAAAAGCCGGGCTATACTCTCAAACATACGCCCTTTTGGTATAAGCACACGCACTGTATTCATAGATAAAAGTTGTACTATACAAAAGAAGATTATTAAAGAGGGGTGCTCCGCCTCTCAGAGAATGCTATCGGCTCCCACAGTACTTCAGGCATCTCTGGGGTGAAAGGTTTGACCTAACCTGCCTGTCTTGCACGCAGTGTTTGCACCGAGCGGTATACGATCTGGATGCAATGCTGCTTAAAATGTTTAATCGGGCAGGAAGGGAGAGAGCAAGGTCTGACCTATTCCAGCGCTTGAGTGGAGCGGTGTCAGAAGAGCAGAGGTACTGCGGCATCCCTCCCTCTTGCTTAGGTTTATAGTCTTGTTATAAACTACACCATATATATTTCAGAGGGGGTTATGTTGAAATATTCTATCATACTTTCGATTTCTATCTTACAGGTAGCCATACTGTTAGGCACAGTCGCTGCGCCGGTCTTTGCGGACGAACCGACCAGTTTTGTTTTAGTCCCCGGCGGTACGTTTACGCTTGGCAGCCCGCCTACAGAAGCAGGGCGTAAACATGATGAGAGCCAGCGCACCGTTACGATTAGCGCGCCCTTTTATATGGGACAGTACGAGGTAACAGTTGGGGAATTCAGACGCTTTGTTGCAGAAACCGGCTATAAAACAGCCGATCACGGCATCGTTTGGACCGGACGTAACTGGGAAGCTGTCGCAGAGGCAAACTGGGATAATCCCCATTTTGCTCAGAACGATGATCAGCCGGTAGTCTTAGTCAGTTGGTACGATGCCCTTGCCTATGCCAACTGGTTGAGCGCAAAAGAAGGACTGATTCCCGCCTACAGCATAGACGGAACAAAGGTAAGCTGGAACCGGGAGGCTAACGGCTATAGACTGCCAACCGAGGCTGAATGGGAATATGCAGCCCGTGCCGGCACAACCACAGCTTACAGCACCGGCGACACGCTTACATCTGATCAGGCGCATTTTAATAGTACAAGAAAGCCGGTAACCGGTACGACTGCGGTAGGGCGTTTCCCGCCCAACTCGTGGGGCTTGTACGACATGATAGGTAATGCACGGGAATGGACATGGGATGGCTATGGAACGTATCCCAGCGGCGACCTTGTTGATCCGACAGGCTCTCTTTTCAGTAGCTTTCGGGTAAACCGCGGCGGAAGCTGGATTGATCTCATCAATTCAGTACGGTCTGCACACCGGTTTCTCAGTACTCCTGAAACACGCATAAGCTCTGTGGGCTTTCGACTGGTGCGTCCTGCAAGCCCGGATGCGGCAGCCCAAAGACCAGCCGGTACAGCATCTGACTACTCTTTTGCCGCACAGTTAAGCGCCGATGAAACTGTGCATTTGGATTTTGCTACGCTTGATACCTATGCCTTGGTCTATGTGAATATAGAGCGCGATGGCTTCTACCAGTTTACGGCAAAGAATACCAAAGGCGTTGATCTTGATACCTATATAGCCATCTACGACGCCGATGAATATTACCGCGCCAGCGATGATGACAGCGGCGAAGGGCTTGATGCTTCTCTGTTTATTCCCCTTGAAGCAGGCGAATACGGGCTTGTTGTTGTCTGCTTCAATGAAGAAGAAGGTACTGACAGCTCTTTTGCATTAAGCATGAACGATATGACTGATCTGATAGCAGGCAGAGCGCCTGAACTGCACGCCGGCGAGAATATCAGTAAAGACTTTGCCGATGCCAACGATTTTGCCCTGATCAGGCTGCATATCGACTCTGCCGGTCTGTATACGATCAGTGCAAAAGACATACAAGACGCTGATTTTGATACCTATATAGCTTTGTACGACATTAACAGAACCTACCTTGCTTCTGATGACGATAGCGGCGATGCCGCCGCTGCACTGCTGAACGTAAACCTTGAACCGGGTGAATACCTTGTATTTGTCGGGTATGTCGGTACGGATCACTTTGAAGGCGGCTCTTGTGAACTAAGCATCACCGGTATAAAAGACCAGCCTCCAACAGAGACCGCGCCGCCTTCTCCAGACTATCGGGTGCAGCAGCTCAGTGTTGTGCCTGAGGAGCCTTTAGTACTCTCCTTTACCGATACTGATGAGTATCGTATTCGGCTGACTATTGAACAGGAAGCTTGGTATCAGGTCAGTGCGGAAAATCTTACCGGCGCTGATTTTGATGCTGACTTAGTGCTTTTGTATAATGACGAATGGTCATATACCGGCGATGACGGCTACCTTGAGGTGTTTTTAGAGTCGGGTGAATACACCGTCTTTTTTAGTTACCGCGGGGAAGAGCAGGTACGGGAAGATACCGCGTATCTTTTTTATGTCAGTATAGAGGACGAGGAAGAGGTTAGTCTCGATGAGCTTATAAGCTGGTCTGCTGAGATAGCCCCCGGTGAACCTGTGGAACTGGGCTTTAGCAGCGCCGAGGATGAACATTATGTGCGGCTTTTTATTGACCGTAAAGCGGTATACGAGATCAGAGCAAGAAATACTCAGGGCGTTGATCTGGATACCTATATAGCCGTGTATGACAGCGAGATTACTCTTGTTGGTTCCGATGATGATGGCGGCGAGAGCCTTGATGCTTACCTGTTCGTGTCTTTGGAGCCGGGTGAATACGGCATACGCATTATATGCTTCAATGAGGAGCCGTTAAGCGACGGTTCTTTCGAATTGACCGTTGAAGCTGTAAGCAACAGTGCAGACGATGCAGATGATGCCTATCTCTGGTCTGCTCAGATAGGACCGGGCGAACCTGTAGAACTGAGCTTTGCTGATGCCGATACGGTCCATTTTGTACGGCTTTCCCTTGAACATAGCGCATGGTATCAGATCAGCGCAAAGAATATGCACGGTGTTGATCTTGATACGTATGTGGAACTGTTTACTTATGACGGTACGGTTACTGATGGTGGTTTTATTGATTCTGATGACGACGGCGGCGATGGTTTTGATGCCCGCCTGAGACTGCCTCTTGAACCGGGCGACTATGTTATTTTCATCGAGTGTTTTGATGAGGATCCGCTTAAAGACGGCTCTTTTGTGCTGCTTGTTGAAGAGATCAGCGGGGTAAGCGCCATAAATGACTCGCTTAGGGCAGAGGGGATCAGGGCAGAAAAAATTGCCGTTGGGGAAACGCAGGAGCGTATGCTTGCAGATGAAACTGCTCTTGACTGGGTAGAACTGCATATTAGTGAAACCGGACGCTACCGTATTCGGGCGCGCAATACTCACGGCATTGATTTAGATACGGTTCTTGTGCTTTACGATGTGATGAATACTGACAATTTTTTATACAATGATGATGGTGGAGACAGTCTTGATGCGCTGCTTGTGGCTGATTTGGACTGGGGTGATTATTTTATAGTTGTAGGCTGTGCTGAAGCGGCGCAGGATTACTCTTATACGCTCAGTGTAGAACTTTTATAAAATCCCTCTCCTCTTCCCATGGCAGGTATACCGCTCAGGCATGCCTGCCTTTTTTATTGTATGCCGGCTCTCCAGAGGCTCATACGAGGCACGCCGTGTATAACACAAGAAGCGCGCTATGCACGGCGGGACTTTGCGGACGGTTTACTGCCCTCCGCTACGGAATAATCACGGAGAAAATATCGCTCCAATCCCCTTTCAAAGCAGCGCCCGTTTCCCAGCGCACCGCAAAGTAAACCTTCCTGCCGCGCTGGTTTTCGTCAAAACTCAGC
>JAISMB010000101.1 GCA_031276945.1 Spirochaetaceae bacterium
TCCACCTCCTATTACCGTATTATCTCCGATTGTTACACCTGGCATTATCTGGACACCAGAGCCTATCCAAACATTCCTGCCGATGTGTACCGGTATGTTATATACATAATGATTTTCCCGTAATATTGGCAATATGGGATGCCCTGATGTAGCTATAACTACATTAGGCGCAATCATGCTATAGTCGCCCACAGATATATGTTCATCATCGACAAAGGTTACATTAAAATTACAATATATACCTTTTCCAAAATGTACATGATGACAACCCCAATTTGCGTTTAACGGCGGTTCTATATGACAGCCTTCTCCTATTTCCGCAAACATTTCCTTCATTATTTGCTGTCGTTTTTCTTGTTCCAATGGACGGGTATTATTAAAATCAAATAATTTTTCCATGTAAACAAGCTGCGGTCCCATCACCACCCTCATGGGTCAGACTTCTCTTGTTTTTCTTTGACAGAATTAAACAAAAGGGGTATTGTATGAATACAAATTATTTCTCCAGACAAGGAGTGAAACAAAGGAGTCTTTATGAAAGATTTATTTCTTATTTTTGCTGAACAGAACAAAGCTGCAAACCATGCTGTTGTTCATATTTTTGCTGCACAGCCGGCAGAACGACGTGAAGAGGAACGCGGTTCTTACTATAAAAGCCTTGCCGGACTGCTCCGTCATATACTCGGCACTGAAGTGTTTTTTGCCGGACTGTTTAAGGAGGCGCTTGCCCATAATCCGCAGGCAGCGCAAGCTATCGCCCTCATCAGCGGCATTACCCCGCCTGAGTCCTCTCTGAAGCCTGAGCAGTGGCAGGAATTGAGCGCCGAAGTAGCGCAGGCAGATGATGCCCTCATCAGCTTAGTCAAGGCGCTCTCGCCCAGCGACTTTCAGGCGCCGGTGGCAATAAACTGGTTCGGCGGCAATCCTGCTACAGTGCCGCTTTCGTTTCTTTTACAGTCTCTGGTGCTGCACAATACCCATCACCGCGGTCAAATATCTCAAATCCTTGACGAACTTAAAATAGACAACGACTATTCCGGTATAAATCCGGCGGCGTTAGCGCACTAGCGGCTGAGGAGGGTTTTATGACGAATGCGGCGCTCTTATCTCATATTGATCATACCCTGCTTAACCCCACTGCTTCGTGGAATGAGATACACAGTCTCTGCCTTGAGGCGGTGCAGTATCAGACCGCTTCTGTCTGCATACCGCCTTCGTATGTTGAGCGGGTATACCGTACTATTCAGGGAGCTGTCAGGCTCTGCACCGTTATAGGGTTTCCTTTAGGGTATAACACCACGGCAATAAAGTACGCCGAAGCTGCGCAGGCTTTAGCGCAGGGCGCTGATGAATTGGACATGGTGATAGACGGCGGCGCCGTCAAGAACGGTGAATTGGGTCTTGTGCGTCGGGAGATTGAACAGATAAAGTTGCTGGCTGGAGAACGCATACTCAAGGTTATTGTTGAAACCTGTTATTTAAGCGAGGCGGAGAAAATACAGTTATGCACTCTTGTCAGCGATGCCGGTGCGGACTATATCAAGACCTCAACCGGCTTTGGTTCTGCCGGTGCAGTGCTTGCGGACATTCTTTTATTTAAGCAGCATCTGGCTTCCGGTGTTAAGATAAAGGCTTCAGGCGGTATTAAGACTCGTGAGGCTCTGGAAGCTTTTTTAGAAGCGGGCTGCGATCGTATAGGCTCAAGTTCAGCACTAGCTCTGCTGAAAGGGTGATCTCCTGCCGCGCTCTGCCCTGTCTTTGCAGAGCCGCTCAGCGTGGAAAAACACTTATAGCTTGACGAAAAGAATAAAATAGTGGACAGTAAATAGTGTACAAGAAATACATGGAGGTATTTATGACCAGTTACAAAGAACTAGGGCTTGTTAATACAGTGGAGCTGTTTAAGAAAGCAGTCCGAGGCGGGTATGCTATACCAGCATACAATTTTAATAATTTGGAGCAGATACAGGCAATCATTCAAGCCTGTGTGGAAACAAAATCTCCGGTTATTTTGCAGGTCTCAAGCGGTGCGCGTAAATACGCTAACCAAAATTTGCTTAAGAATATGGCAAAAGGAGCCGTGGAGTACGCCCACGAGCTTGGTTACGATATACCTATCGTTCTCCATCTGGACCATGGCGATACCTTTGAGTTGTGCAAAGACTGTATTGAAACCGGCTTTTCTTCCGTGATGATTGACGGCTCTTCAAAACCGTATGATGAGAATGTGGCGCTGACTAAAAAGGTTGTTGACTTTGCCCACAGCCAAAAAGATTATGTTACAGTTGAAGGGGAACTGGGCGTTTTAGCCGGTGTGGAAGACGAAGTCTCCGCGGAGCAAAGCCACTATACACAACCTTCTGAAGTAGAAGATTTTGTGGGCAAAACCGGCGTTGATTCGCTTGCAATTTCCATAGGCACAAGCCATGGGCGGACAAAGTTCAAACCGGAGCAATGCACCCGTGATGAACGCGGCATCTTGATACCGCCCCCGCTGCGCTTCGATATCCTTGCTGAGATTGAAAAGAAATTGCCGGGGTTCCCTATTGTTCTGCACGGCTCTTCATCAGTCCCTCTTGAGTACGTTCAGATGATAGAACAATTCGGCGGCAAGCTGCCGGATTCAGTTGGTATTCCGGAAGAACAACTACGACAGGCTGCAAAATCCGCAGTCTGTAAGATCAATATTGATAGTGATGGTCGTCTTGCTATGACCGCTCTTATTCGTAAAGTCTTTGCCGAAAAACCGGGAGAATTTGATCCGCGCAAGTACCTTGGACCGGCGCGGGATGAGCTGAAAAAACTGTACGCTCATAAAAACGTGAATGTACTCGGCTCAGCCGGACAGGCATAGAGAGTCTTTTGTCAAGCCGCCTCCTGTTTACAGGAGGCTTTTTTTTAACAGAAAGGGGTGCGGCGAAAAAGCTTGCTTAAAAATATGTCGCTTAACTGGAAAGAAATTAACCTGATTTTAGAAGAACTGGACCTGTGCGGTTCACAGATTCAAAAACTTATCCAAAGCACTTTTGATGTGCTTGCGCTACGGATACACGGTAGAAATGGTACTAAAACTTTACTCATTGCGCTGAGCAGCGGTGCCTGTCGTCTCCACGAAACATTCCGCGCTATACCGAAAAACGACAAACCCTTACGTTTTGCCCAGTTGCTTAACTCACGGTTGATCAACGGTTATATCGAAGAAGCTGTGCAGTTAGGGGATAATAGAATTGTCCGCTTCATGGTGCGCACCGGGGAAGAGCGGTATAAGCTTTATATACGGCTTTGGTCTAATGCGGCTAATGTTATTCTGTGCAATGAAGCTGGTACGATACTTGATGCAATGCGCCGCCATCCTAAACGCGGTGAAATAACTGGCGGAAACTATACACCGGAAGAATCGCTTGCTTCACGTCTGAATACCAGCGTGTATACGGTGAGGGAACTTGCTGGCAGCGGTTCATTTAATGAAAAGATCGATACTTTTTATGCGGAACAGGGCAGCGCTCTTTCATTGGAAAGTCTGCGTGAGCAGGCACGGCGTATAATTGAGGGCAGTACCAGCCGGATTCTTGCATCGCTTGAGAAATTACGGCTCAAAAAAGCTTACTATGCTGATGCGGATAGACTTAAAGAGTACGGTGATATTATTCTGGCGAACAGTTCAGCTCTTGAAAACGGCGCCGACTGGCTTGAAGCTGAGGATTTTTATCGCGGCGGCACGGTACGAATTAAGTTAGCAGCGCATAAGGGAGCGGCTGCTCAAGCCGAGCAGTACTATGAACAATTCAGGAAGGCAAAAAGCGGCTATGCCGATCTATGCGCTGAAATAGAGGCTGAAGAAACAGAACTCCAGCGGCTTGCTACACTACTGGATTCATTTCTGGTAGAAACAAATCCGCTGCGACTGCATAAACTGATAGAACAAGGGACAAAACAGGCGCTACCGGGTCTGTCTTTGCAAACCCGACTTAAAGATCAAAAGCGCCCCGGGCTCTCATTTCGCCGCGGTGAATGGCTTCTTATGGTAGGGCGAAGCGCAGCAGAAAACGATGACCTCTTACGCCATCATGTTAAAGGACAGGATCTCTGGCTGCATGTACGCGACTATCCGGGCTCTTATGTATTTATTAAAGCACGAGCCGGTAAGTCCTATCCTCTTGAACTCCTCCTTGATGCCGGAAACCTTGCTTTGTTTTATTCAAAAGGGCGTGGCAATGCTGAAGCCGATCTTTACTACACGCCGGTTAAATTTTTAAGACGAGCAAAAAACGGTCCTAAAGGGCTTGTTATTCCAACACAGGAAAAAAATCTTCATGTCAAGCTCGATGAGAAGCGCCTTACCGCATTAGAGCTGTGCCGGATAGAAAAAGACTAACCATGCCCGCCCTGCCATTCTTGCAGCCTGACGGATAGCTAGCTTGACAAAAGCTAGAGTATCCGGTATAGTCTCTTTCAAATAATGGGACGTAGGCAAGAGGTAAGCCACCGGGTTTTGGCTCCGGCATGCACAGGTTCGAACCCTGTCGTCCCAGAGACCAGTATTTAAGAGGGGTGTATGGGTAACATCGTTTTGACAGCACAGAATAGAGTAAAGACCGGTTCCGGTCCATCACGCCGGAGCAGAGTCCAGGGACGTTTGCCGGCAGTTATGTACGGGCGAACCGGAAAGACATGCTCTATTGATTTAGAAACTAGTGCTTTTGTTAATAAAACAAAAAATATTTCTAAAAGTACTATTCTTACTATAAAAATTGATAATGAAACACATGAAGTCTTTGTCAAAGAAATACAACGTTCTATTCTCACCGGCAATATAGTACATGTTGATTTTTACGAAGTGGAAAGCGGACTTGCTCTGCGCACCAAAGTAGAAGTACGCATACACGGCACGCCGCGGGGAGTACGTGAAGGTGGCATTCTTGAATTGCCAATACATGAAATAGAAGTTGAATGCTTACCTAAAGACCTACCGGAACGCATTGATGTAGATGTTTCTGGACTCGGTGTTAATCAATCTATTCACGTCCATGATCTTGCGTTAAATGAGGCAGTCAGGGTTATTTCCGGACTCGATCAGGTTGTAGCATTAGTGAAATTTGCTAAAGCTGAATCTGAAAGCAGCGCCGCATCTGAAACAGCAGCCTCAACTGAACCTGAAACAAAATCTTAATTTTTTTGAAAAAGCTGTTGCCACATCACTGAGTGTAATTGACGAACAGAAGCCATTGTTACTCGCTGTTTCCGGTGGTGCAGATTCTACCGCGATGCTGGCAGCACTAGCGCATTTAGTACCAAAAGAGCGTATTCATTGTTTGCATGTTGAGCATGGTATACGTGCGCCTGAAGAAAGTCAGGGCGATGCGGCTTTTGTAGTCAGTCTGTGCGAGCGCTATGAGCTTTCGTGCCGTGTGGTGAATATACCACAGGGAAAAATCGCTGCTTTTGCGCAAAAGCAGCGAATTGGGATAGAGGCTGCGGCACGTTTTTTCCGCCACCGGCTCTGGAATCGTGAAGCCTCCCGCGTTAATGCAGACCATATCCTTGTAGCACATACCCAAGATGATTTGCTAGAATTAGTTCTTATGCGTGTTTTGCGTGGAGCAGGACCGGCGGGTCTTGCCGCCCTGCCCTGTGCATCGGGCAAAATTCTGCGCCCGCTGCTTTCTTTGAGCCGGCACGATGTTATTGCTTATCTTGCCGAGCTGCAAATCTCCTACTGCACCGATTCAACGAATGCCGATACCCGTTATCTTCGTAATCGGGTCAGACATTTACTTATCCCGCTGCTTAATGAACAGTTCCCATATTGGAAAAAAACACTGTATACACTCGCAGAAACTCAAAGGCTTATCGCTGATTTCTTAAAAATCGAAGCACAAAACCGCATTACTTGGCAACTAGATGAGCATAGTCATACGCTGTACACCGCAAGCGACAATTTCTTCGCGCAAGGGGAAATAATACGGGAAGAAAGCTCTTTTCATGCGGTTAATCGTATGAAACAGGCAGAAAGAACCAAATCAGACATGCCGGATACGCTAAAGGGTCGATCACGCAGCCTGAAACGGGAGAATGTACGGCATTTTGCGTCTGGGAAAGTCTATGCTTTAGATGCCGGTCCGGTAAGAATGGTACGCAAAGGGAAGCGCATCGTTATTGCTCCGGTAGAACCGGTTTGTGAAGAAGGCTTTTCACTCCTGATTCAAGAACCGGGGCGGTATAGGGTAGCAGGGCTGTCTCTTAACTGCACTGCATGCCGAAAAACAGAGCCGGTATTCTGTGTCGATTTACCGGTGGTTATACGGACGAGCGGGAAAGAGGGCGTTTTTTGTGTAGAAGACAGGCATGGCTGTGCCGCTCATATTGTGCATAGTCCCCGTGGGCTCCGGGTGAAACCTCGTCAAAAGGCTGTCGGCGTATTTTTTATAGCAGTATATCAAGAGTAGGTCAGACCTAGACCTCGCACCCCTAGGGTAGGAAAAGTTGTTCTCCTTGGAAGATAAGAAGCTTGTCCTAGGGCGTGTCTTCAAAAGGACGGAAATAAAGTAAGATAACAAGATGAAAGAAAACGGAAAAGCACTGCACAGACACGACATCAGTGATAACCTGTGGGAAAAGATAAAAGACTTACTGCCAGGAGCGGCAGGTAAACAGG
>JAISMB010000100.1 GCA_031276945.1 Spirochaetaceae bacterium
AGTCAGCTCCCTTATAGAGGTATTATGGCAGCGCATAATTTGCCTCGTGGACTAACAGACCAAGGTCTGACCTATCATGTTACTTCAAAAGTAAACAGAGACGCTTTTGAATTAGAGCCTGATGAGATGAAAGAACTCTTTCTCACCGTGATTGAAGAAGCAAAAACCAAGAAAGGTTTCAAGTTTAAGCTGTGGAACTTTTGCATTATGGGTAATCATTTTCATTTTCTCATCACGCCTGAAAAAGGGCAGAGTCTCTCTGAGATATTGAAGTGGATCAAGATGGTTTTTGCCATCAGGTGGAACAAAAACCACCATAAGACCGGTCATTTCTGGGGGGACAGGTTTTTCTCACGCGAGATCAAGGATAAAAAGGACTTTTGGACTGTGTATAACTATATTGATCAAAATCCTGTTGCCGCAGGATTAGTGCAGAAGCCTGAACAATGGCAGTACAGTGGTGCATACCACCGTGAACATGGCATTGTCAGCATTATCTCGCTGGTAACTGACACAGCTTGGAGGACAGACCTCAAGCTGCTTTTGTGAAAGTGGAGAGGTCGTACTACTCGCTCTGCTCAACGCTCTGATTCCTTTCTCGCCGCTCTCTATCTCAGATCTATCTTTCTTCCTTTTGATGACACGCCCTAGGGGTGTAAGGTCTGACCCATCCTGCCGCACCGCCGGTGCGCTGGCGAAATCTAACCTGAGAACAGGCTGTCCATGCTCTTGTCAAAGAGAGTGTTATAGTGTACTTTTTTAGTATGAAACGAATAATTATCTTACTAACAGTCGGAGCAGTGCTGGGTGCAAACCTTGCCGCCCAGTCTCCGGGAACAACTATGTACGTTGCCAATAAAACAGCGGCAGTTAAATCGGGGACCGGTCTCTTTGCCGGCACCCTCCAAACCTTACACTTAGGGGATGCGGTTACCATTGTACAACAAAAGAACAGCAAATGGGTCGAAGTCAAGACAGCCGATGCCAAAACCGGTTGGATAACACTGGCAAGTTTAACCAGCAAACGGGTTTTAACAACAGCCCGTAACGCCTCGGCAAGCGAACTTGCCCTTGCCGGAAAAGGCTTTTCTGACACGGTCGAAACGGTCCATACAAAGGAAGGCGTTGATTACACTGGTGTTGACGCTCTTGAGAAGCTGACCGTTTCACTTGAAGAACTGCAAGACTTTATCACGGTCGGTCATTTATTTGTGGAGGAAGAAGAATGAAGATCATAAAACTCATAGCCCTTGTGCTGCTTGTATCTTTGGCGATCAGTTGCGGCACCACGATAAGCGGCAGGGTGTATAATAACGGCGAAACCATATCGGGATCTGTGTCTATAGACAGTATAGGTGATAGTATATTAAAAGCTATCAGTCCTGAAAAAGCAGAAAAGGCAGAAGAAAAGACGCCTTCCTCATCCTCAGCAAGCAGCGCCACAACCGCGCAAGCGCAAGCTCCGCAACAAACCGCGCCTGAACAAAAAGCCGCTCCTGAGCCGGCAGCTTCTCCGGCAAGTACCGATACTTCTCTTGATTTTGATGTCAAGTCTGCCCTTGACCGGCTCGATCAGGCGGTCAAAAGCAAGGAGCCGATGACGCCCGTAGACGAATACTACCTCGGACGTGCAGTAGCCGCTAACGTTTTAGCGCAGTACACAGTGCTGGATAACCCTACTTTAACGGCGTATCTCAATAAGATTTGTACCGTAATAACAGCTTATTCGCCGATACCGGATATATTTAACGGCTACCATGTCGTTGTTCTTGATACTCTGGAAATCAACGCTTTTGCCACACCGGGAGGACACATCTTCGTCAGTTATGGACTTATCAGCGCCGCTCAATCAGAAGATGCTCTTGCGGCAGTCCTTGCCCATGAAATCGCTCATATTCAACTCAAACATGCGGTTCAAATAATCAACGCCACGAGCTGGCAGGCTGAACTCTGGCAGATCGCCGACGAAGCGGCAGCCCAAGCAGCAGCAGCAGCCGGCATAACTGACGAGTATACGCAATTCTCAAAAGCGCTGCACGATGTCTGGCTTACCATCAGCGAGAACGGCTATTCTCAGGTGCAGGAGTTTGAGGCAGATAAAATGGCACTTGGTTTGCTTGCCTTAGCCGGCTACTATCCGTCAAGTATGATTGACGTTTTACAGGTCCTTGAAGAGAGCCAGCCCCGGCATCCGGGCGGGTTTAACAAGACGCATCCGAGTCCGGCAGTCCGTATAAGTAATGTCAAGCTTTCTATTGATCGGTATGCTGTAGTGCAGGATACGCGCGCCTACCGGCAGGAACGGTTTAGAGCTCTCGCAGAGCATTAAAAAGGATCAGGCAGTAGCGTGAGTAAAAAAGTCAATAAAAAGACACCGGCTGCCCTGATTATCACTGTGTCGGTTTTTGCGCTTGTGGTACTCTGTTATACAACCGGTGGCTTTGATTATATGGAATATAAACTCTACGATCTGCGTGTAACAAGCCTCGCGCCTTATACCAGACCGTCTGATGAGATTGTTCTGATTCTGCTCGATCAAGATAGTATTGACTGGGCGCGCCAGGAGCGATCATGGTCATGGCCCTGGCCGCGGCAGGCGTATGCCGAGATCATTGACTATATCAAGCTAGGCGGTGCTTCTTCATTTGCCTTTGATGTCATTTTCTCAGAACCATCGCTCTATGATACCGTCTTTGAATCCCTGCGCACTAGCGCAATCGCTGCTTCAGGCACAGGTCTGCTGCCGGCTCAAGAGGCGCAGCCTCTTGATTCCCAGCCGGTATTTAACGATGATGCACGCCTTGCCCGTGCTGCAACCGATTTTGGACGGGTTGTACAGACTGTCTTTTTAAGCACCCAATCCGGCAATACGACAGAATGGCCTGGAACCTTGAACACACCGCTTTTTGATACCAGCGACTGGACGCACGATTTAGCGCAGTTCAATATCTTAACCGGAGAAATCGGCGCCCAATTTCCGGTTGATGCCCTGCGCGATTCTGCCGGTGCCATCGGCAATATTACCGGAAAAGCCGATGCTGACGGTGTATTCAGGCGGCATAATCTCTTTGCGGTTTTTGACGGCAAAGCTATACCGGGCTTGGCTGCGGCTTCGCTTTTGGTATCCGGCTTAGAGCCAAAGATTAGCTACGATGAAAAAGAGCAGCTCATACGCTGGGGGGATTATCAGGTTCCGGTTGACAAAAATGGGCGGACACTGCTGCGGTTTCGCGGCGATCTTACTCGCTACCTTCCGTACACGGCGCGGGACATACTGCAAAGCGCCGAAGCTTACCGTGCCGGCGAAGAACCGCCGCTGCCGCCTGAGAACTTCGCCGGAAAGTATATATTTTTCGGCTACTATGCGCCGGGTCTTTTTGATATTTGTACCACTCCCATTTCATCGGTCTATCCGGGTGTCGGTATGCACATTACCATGCTGGATAACCTCTTACAGCAGGATTTTATTCGGGAAGCGCCCCGCAGTGTTGGTATACTGCTCTGCCTTGTGATCACGGTGCTGGTCTGCGCTTTGGTACTGTATTCAGGGAAAATCACGGTAGCTCTGGGAACTAGTGCCGGCGTCTTGATCCTGCTGACCGCCGGCGCTTTTTTTGCCTATCATCAAGCCGGGCTCTGGCTGCCGCTGGTTGCGCCGCTTTTTGCTACTGTTCTTGCCTTCCTTGCCGCAACACTCTACAACTATGCCACAGAGGGCAGCCAAAAACGGTTTATTAAATCGGCTTTTAGTCAGTATTTAAGTCCAACTGTTATTGATCAGCTCCTTGCCAATCCAGAACGCCTCCAACTGGGCGGGGAGCGCCGGGAAATAAGCATATTTTTTTCTGATATACAGGGCTTTACCACGGTCAGTGAAAAACTTGATCCGACCCGGTTGACTGAAATGCTGAATGATTATTTATCAACTATGACCGACATCATCCTTGAATCAGGCGGCACAATCGATAAATACGAAGGCGATGCTATTATTGCCTTCTGGAATGCGCCTCTCACGTATGAGGATCATGCTGCCCGCGCGCTCTCTGCATCTCTTTCCTGCCAAAAAGTACTTGCCGAAAAGCAGGAGTTTTTTTATGAGCAGTACGGGGTGCGGCTGCTGACCCGTATAGGGCTTAATACCGGCTATGCCGTTGTCGGCAATATGGGTTCTAACAAGCGTTTTGATTATACGATGTTGGGTGATTCGGTTAATTTGGCTGCGCGGCTTGAAGGGCAGAACAAACAGTTTGGTACGTATATTATGTGTACCGAAAAGACCTTCATGCAGGCGGCGAAGGCACGCTCTGGCGCTTTTTTTGGACGCAAGCTGGCTGAACTTGCCGTCGTGGGTAAAACCAAGCCGGTTACGGTCTACGAGCCTGTGAGCGAAGCGCTCTGGCATGAAAAGCAGGAACTGTTCAGCCGTTTTGAACAGGCTTATGCGCTGTTTTATGCGGCAGACTTTGCCCAAGCTTTACCGCTCTTTGAGGCGCTTGCGGAGCAAGATACGGCATCTTTTTACTATGCAAAGCAGTGCCGGTATTACCGCGAATATCCGACTGAATGGAAAGGTTACTGGCAGGCGACCAGCAAGTAGCGGGTAGGCATAAAAAAGCCGGCTCTAAGCCGGCTTGCCAGTGGCAACTGGAACTATAGCAGTTTGGGAGGGGAGCTATAATCCCAATACTCTCTTTTCGGTAGATTAAGTACAAATCTTTAATTTTTTTAGTAAAACCGCGGACAATGTAGCGAAACAGGAAGGGGCAAGGTCAGACCTCATCCCCTCAGTAAGTCAGACCTCATCCCCTCAGTAAGTCAGACCTCATCCCCCTTCAGTAAGTCAGACCTCATCCCCTCAGTAAGTCAGACCTCATCCCCTCAGTAAGTCAGACCTCATCCCCTCAGTAAGTCAGACCTCAACCCCTCAGTAAGTCAGACCTCTCCACCTCCGTAGGGCAGAGATCGCGCGGTGCGTGGGGG
>JAISMB010000007.1 GCA_031276945.1 Spirochaetaceae bacterium
AAAAAATCCTCGTCTAATACAGAAGCTCAGTGGGTACCGGTCATTTGCCCTTTGTACAAAGGGTAGCACAAGAGAGAGGTCGTAGCCGTGAACGTGCGCTGGGAATAGCTTGCCCCAACACCCCCTAGAATGAACTCTCACTCCTTGCTTGAATGAACCCTCACTCCTTGTCGAAATGGATGGACAGGGCGGGACAGACCTCGCCGTCAAAATAGATCGGACTAATCCCCTTCACAGCGTTCCTTCATCCGACTATACTAGAAGCAAGCATTATGAAGAAATTAAACGGTCGGGATCAATCTATTGTCGTGGTAATGACCATACTCTTATTAATTGCCCTTCTCGTAGGTTTTTTTGCTTTCTTTATAGAGTATATGGCGCCGGCTCTCCAGATGAAGACGCAGGAGCAGGAAACCTCACCCCAACCGGCGACTGACCATGCCTCCCCTCCCAATGAGGTTTTACCGGAACTGGAACAGGAATCCACTACAGAACTAATAAACGCACCACTCTTGTATCCGCAAGCGCCTGAGCCTGAAAAGCCAGTTATTACAGAGCCGCCGACTGCACAGGGGACTTTGATCGTGGTTATTGACGATGCCGGCAATAATTTGACTGACATAGAACCTTTTTTGCGCTTCCCCGGCTCACTGACTATTTCAGTACTACCCGGCTTGCCCCACTCAGTCGCCGTCGCACAGCGTATCAGAGAAGCCGGCAAGGAAGTGTTTTTACATCAGCCCATGGAAGCCATAGGAGGACAAAACCCCGGACCGGGCGCTTTGTATACCGGCATGACCCGTGCAGAGGTGAGGCGGACTATCGAACAGAACTTAGCGGAACTTTGGCCCGTAGCGGGAATGAATAACCACGAAGGCTCAAAAGTAACGCAGGATGCAGGTATTATGGAGACGGTACTTGAGGTGTGCCGTGAATGGGGTATAGTCTTTTTAGACTCGCGTACCATAGCGACCAGTGTTGCGCCGGTTCTCGCCCAGCGCGCCGGCATGACTATTGCTGAACGGGATATATTTTTGGATAACAGTTCAGATAGAGACTCTGTTCTGAAACAGTTTGAAGAAGGTAAGCGTAAAGCTACCCGCTCAGGCTCGGTTATTATGATAGGTCACAGCCGTACCACAGCATTAGCAGCGCTCTTAAATGATTTATACCCTGATCTTCTTAAAGAAGGGTATCAGTTTTCTACGGTGAGCAGCCGGTGAAAGAGGGAGACTCCTGCATCGCTTTTAAGGGCGGACCTCAGAGCAAAAACTGGGCAAGAGGCTTAAGCTCTTAGCGGGGAGTATGGATGGGAACAAAATGTGAGAATTCCATGCTGAACATTGCCCGCCCTTGACTGACACTGCGTAATTCATTCATAAAACCAAACATCCGCTCAAGAGAACAAAGTGCTACAATCTTGTCCCCTTCTTGTATCGAGTCAAGGCTGAGGATATGCCCGCCGCGTGTTGAAACAAGATTGATGACATTGCCGACAAATTCCGTTGGTACATTCATGGTTACCGCCATAACCGGCTCAAGCAGTACCGGACCGGCTTTTTGACAAGCCGCATCAAAACAGGTGCTGGCACAGGCTTCGTAGGCAAAGGGCGTTCCCGTTAATTCGCTGTACTGAATAGCGGTAAGAACAACTTCAATATCGGTACAGGGGTAACCAAGGACGATACCGGCTGAAAACGAAGCGGTTACGCCGCGCTCAACAGCTTCAAAAATTGCAGGCGGTATGTCCTTGTCGGCAACCGCAGACCGGTACTGATTGCCGGCGCCACGGTTTCGCGGAGCAATGGCAAGACTAAGGTCGGCTGTGTTTTCTTTATTGGCAAGCATACGCGAAAAATGCATGCTGTGTTCCACCGGCATACTAATAGATTCTCGGTAGGTTACCTGCGGGTTTCCTTTTCGGGCGCTTACTTTGAAGTCATCAAGGATACGGGTAACGAGTACTTCAAGGTGTAATTCCCCCATACCGGAAATGATCAGTTGTCCGGTTTCTTCGTTATCCTTAGTGGTAAAGGTCGGATCTTCTCTTGAGAGCAGCTCCAATACTTCCTTTAATCTTTTCTGTTCAGATATGTTTTTCGGCTCAATAGATACTGAAATAACCGGCTCTGGAAACTGCATCTTTCCGAGAATAACCGGAAAGCCTTCGCTGCCTATAGTATCGCCGGTTTGTGCGGTTCTCATGCCAATAACAACGCCAATATCGCCGGCGTTAAGCAGTTCAAGAGGGTCCGGTTTATTTGCGTGCATACGCAGTATACGGTTTACCCGTTCCCGTTTTTTCTTTCCAATGTTATAGATCGTATCTCCGGGTTTGAGAGAACCGGAATACATCCGTATATAACAAAGGCTTAAATTACCGGCTGCCGTATCGTGCTGGATCTTAAAAACCAGTCCAAGGGGAGTGGCATTAGGATCGCAGGGAATAATAATTTCGGTATTCTTTTTAAGATGATGCCCTATAACCGGAATCGTTTCATAGGGCGAGGGCAGAAAGTCAATGACCGCATCAATAAGCGGCTGGACACCCATATTACGCCGTGATGCTCCGGCGCAAACAGGAAGCAATGCTCGTGAAAGCGTAGCTTTCCGCAGTTCTTCCTTTAGTAAGGAAGCGGTGATTTCCTCGCCGGAGAGGAATTGCTCTGTAATAATATCAGACACACTAGAAAGCACATCAATCAGTTTATCACGCCAAGACCTGCTCATATCCTGCCGTTCAGGCGCTATGGGAGTGGTGATCATCTCAGTACCATCTGTGCCAGCTTTCCAATGGACTTCCTGCATAGCAATCAGATCAATGACTCCTTCAAAACTACCTTCCTGCCCAATAGGTATTTGAATAGGGGCTGTTACAATGCCGAATTTTGCCGTTATATCGTCTAAGACTTGAAAGAAATCAGCCCCGATCCGGTCCATTTTGTTGATATAACCGATACAGGGAATGTGGTAGCGTTGAGCTTGATGCCATACCGTCTCGGTTTGCGGTTGAACGCCATGAACCGCATCAAAGATTGCTATGGCACCGTCAAGCACTCGTAAGGCTCGCTCAACTTCCGCGGTAAAATCGACATGCCCCGGCGTATCAATGATGTTGATCTGGATATTTTTCCAAAAGATAGTTGTGATAGCGCTTTGGATGGTGATACCGCGGATTTGCTCTTGTTCCATCCAATCCATAACAGCTTCACCATCGTCAACTTCGCCGATCTTATAACTTTGTCCGGCATAGTAGAGTATACGCTCGGTCGTGGTCGTCTTTCCGGCATCAATATGTGCCATAATACCAATATTTCGCATCAACTGAAGAGCTTGCATAAGCTAACTGCCTTATATAAAAACGTATTAAAACCTCGTTTATTTATATAGAATAACATAAAACAGAGCGGAAAGGGAAGAAAAAATAGGACAGACCTCAGGTTTCAAATCCAATTCCTGCCGACTTGAGAGCTGTATATTGCGTCTGACCCCTTGCTATCTCCCCTTAATTACCCTACACTTTTTCTATGGCTGGTACACCACTTTTACGTTTAGAGAATATTTCCAAAGATTTTTATGGTACGACAGTATTGTCCGATGTTAATTTTTCAATAGAGAGAGGACAAATTGTCTGTTTAGTCGGAGAAAACGGCGCCGGTAAAACAACCCTTATGCATATTTTGTTTGGCATGCCGGATATTGCCCAGACCGGAGGCTTTGGCGGGCAGTTGTACCTTGAAGATAAACCGGTGCTGTTTAGCAGTCCTTTTGATGCGTTGGATGCCGGTATTGCTTTGGTACATCAAGAATTTTCACTGATTCCGGGTTTCACGGCTGCTGAAAACATAGCCTTAAACCGGGAACCGGTTAAACAGAGTATTGGTTCGCTTATCTTCGGTAATCGGCTCGCAACGCTGAAGCGAGAACTCATGGACGAACAAGCGGAACAAGCCATAGCTAAACTAGGCGTCAGTATCAAACCGGAAACGATAGTAGCAGAGATGCCGGTCGGTCATAAACAGTTCACTGAAATTGCACGAGAAATCAGCCGGACCACGGTGAAACTCTTGGTTCTTGACGAGCCTACCGCGGTTCTTACCGAAAGCGAAGCGGACATACTGCTTGCTTCGCTCAAAACTCTTGCAAAAGAAGGCATAGCCATCATCTTTATTTCTCACCGGCTCTATGAAGTAACCAAAATTGCAGATCGAATTGTGGTGCTTCGCGATGGCGTTGTCGTTAAGAATGTAGAAAATAAAGAGCTGGGAGTGCAAGATATTGCTGGCTGGATGGTCGGACGGGATATGGCTGCTGCGCTCAGACCGTCAGCCCGCACCTTATCCGGCACGCTGTTTTCGGTGGAGCATTTATGGGTTGATATGCCCGGCGAGACTGTCCGTGATGTCTCATTTTCGGTTAAGCCGGAAGAGATCTTCGGCATTGGCGGTCTTGCCGGTCAAGGGAAGCTGGGAATACCTGCCGGTATTATGGGATTGTATGCAGCCGGCGGCACGGTCAATCTTGACGGCTTTCCGGTTACCTTAGGTAATCCTAAGAAAGCTCTTGATTCTGGCATGGCTTTTGTCTCTGAGGACAGGCGTGGCATAGGGTTGCTTCTTGACGAAAGCCTGTATTGGAACATCGCCTTTGGCGTGATGCAGACTAAGGGTGACTACTTACAATCGTATTGCGGAGGGATCTTTCATCTGCGTAACGAAAAATCCATGCAGGCGCTGGCGCGTGAATACATTGAAAAACTGGCGATTAAGTGTACCGGACCGCGGCAGGCTGCAAAGGAGCTTTCCGGTGGAAACCAACAAAAGATATGTCTTGCAAAGGCATTTGCCTTAAAGCCCCGACTTCTTTTGGTCAGCGAACCGACTCGCGGTATAGATATTGGCGCAAAACGTATTGTTCTTGATACCCTTCTCGCACAAAACCGTGATACCGGCACAACTATTGTGATGGTATCAAGCGAACTTGAAGAACTGCGTTCCATCTGTGATCGTATCGCCATTGTGAGCGAAGGACACATCGCCGGCATTTTACCCCCTGATGCACCGCCTGCCGAATTTGGTCTTTTGATGGCAGCGAGTGCAGATACAACCTGTTCTTAAACTACCCCTTATGTGAAGCACACCCAACCTCAGTCAGCCTCCTGAACTGACCCATTTCAGCGCCCGCGCAGGATGGGTCAGACCTCGCAGGCAGGGTAGTGGACAGTGATCGGTTTTTTCTTAATAAACACAAGGACTAGCCACTTACCACTAATCACTGTCCACTTTGAAGCAGAGGTCAGACCTCGCCCTTGTCAGCCACTCTGACTAAAAGCAGCTTGAGGTCTGTCCTCCAAGCTGTATCAGTTACCAGCGAGACAATGCTGACAATGCCATGTTCCCGATGGTATGCACGCTGTACTGCCAGTCTTCAGGCTTCTGCACCAGTCTCGCTGCGACAGGATTTTGATCTATGTACTCAAACATAGTCCAGAAGTCTTTCTCATCCTTTATCTCGCGTGAATAAAACCGATTTCCCCAAAAATGACCAGTCTTATGGTGCTTTTTGTTCCACCGTATCGCAAAAACCATCTTGATCCATTTCAATAGGTTAGAGAGACTCTGCCCTTTTTCAAGCGTAATGAGAAAGTGAAAATGATTACCTATGATGCAGAAGTTCCACAGCTTAAACTTGAAGCCTTTGGAGGTTTTAGCTTCTGCAATCACGGTGAGAAAGAGTTTTTTCATCTCATCCGGCTCTA
>JAISMB010000012.1 GCA_031276945.1 Spirochaetaceae bacterium
GATTTTAATTATGATACGGAAAAGGGCTTTAAGCCTTCAATCATCATTGATAAAGAAGGGAAGCAAGTTGTTTCGCTTAAAACCGGAACGCACAACATAGCCGTAAAAGTTGTTGACAACGACGGACTTGAAAATATTGAGATAGTTAAACTAAAAATAAACGGAACGATGGAACAGCTTGACTGAGCATTAAACAGTTTTGAAAAGAAGAAAGGCGGAATATGCTTTGAGAGAGGACATCGGGGTTTTGAGTCTGACGACACCCCCTAACAATAAGTTTTGGAGTTAAAGATGAACAATGAACCAGTACCATCAAGTCGGTCCTCAAGCTTTTATACCTTAGTTGCCCTCTGTGCAGTAGGAGCAGAAAAACTTGTCTCGCATGAACTTAAAAAGCTCGGTCTTACGGTGATCAGCACCGGATTTGGAGCAGTGCGCTTTACCGCGGACATAGCTGCTGCGTACCGGTCCTTGATGGCATTACGAGTTGCCGACCGGATATTGCTTGAAACAGCACGCTTTCCGGCTGAAAACTTTGATGACCTCTTTGACGGCGTACAGGCAGTTCCGTGGGAAATGTATCTTGCACAAGACAGCGGGCTTATGGTTACTAAAGTCAGAATAAAACAATCCCGCCTGCATTCTGAAACGAGCGTACAAGCTATCACACACAAGGCGGCTGCTGACAGGCTTTGTAAAAAATACCGGCGCTCACGTCTTAATGAAGAAGGAAACAAGGCGCTGCTACGGCTCTATCTTGAAAAGAATCTTGTTACGGTCTTGCTGGACCTCTCAGGCGATCCCCTCTTTAAGCGCGGCTACCGGCTTGAAGGCGGCAACGCTCCCTTGCGTGAAACAACCGCAGCGGCGTTGATACTGCTTTCCGGTTGGCGTCGGAAATTCCCCTTATGCGACCCGCTGTGCGGTTCCGGTACTTTGATTATAGAGGCGGCGCTTTTTGCCTGGGATGCGGCGCCGGGACTTGGTCGGCGTTTTGCCTTGTCTGATCTGCTCATAGCTGATCCGGCTCTTGAAAAGAGCGTACGCGAGGATTTATTGCAAAAAGTTGATTTCTCCCGCACTATGCGGCTCTGTGCCAGTGATGCTGACGCCAGAGCTGTATCCCTCGCACAATCAAATCTAGTGCGTGCGTATCGTATTGCTCAGGGGCAGGCGCCGGAACCGGGTATACAAAAGCTTCCGTCTCTACCGTTTCTGCCGGTGTGTACGACTTGCCGGATGCAGGACGCTCTTCCTTCCCATAACGAGCGCGGTTTTATTATTACCAACCCCCCTTATGGAAAACGACTCGGAGAACGTGCAGATGCTGAAACAGGATACCGGAATATGGCAGCCTTAGCTCGTAATTTCTCCGGCTGGAAATTAGCTCTGATAAGCGATCATCCGGGCTTTGAATCGTTTTTTGGGAGAACAGCGGATTCGTGCCGGGAAATTATCAACGGAGCATCACCGGTATATTTTTATCAATACGAACATTTATAGAGAAGCAGCTTGTGTCTCACCCGTTATAAAACGCCGCGCACCTCCTCTGCTCTCGCAGGGTTCTTTGCTGCCTAGTTTTTAAGGAGGAGGTCTGACCGCTTAAAACCGTATCCTCAATTTTGTGGTGAGCGAAAACCAGTTTCTGGTTAGTACCGGACCGAATTCACCCCGCTTCTCATTATGCAAGAAGAGATCTTCGTCTAAAAAGACTTTACCGGTCAGATTTAAGGTGCAACCTTGAAATAAATCATGCTCAAAAGAAAGACTGGGAACAGAAGAATTGTCGGACAAACCAGCAAGATAGGCAAAACTTGCGGCGGTGTAATCGTTGATATGATAATTTACCAGCGCATAAAGATAATGCCGGTTAGAAAAACCGGCGGGGTTTTCTGGACTTGAGGCGGTTGCCGAGAACTCATCGCTGAATAAATATTCTCCCAGTATATAAAGCTTGCCGTCTAAGAATGAATAATCAAAGCCGGCGCTTGCGGACAAGCCTTTTGCCGTGGGTTTTTTATGGTTATAGGTATACAGCAGATCCGCTACAAAACCGCATTCCCAATCAACTTTAGCTGCAAATCCCACGCGGTGAATGCCGAACGGCGCGCCGGTTAGAGGGCTTTCAAAGGCGTAAAGCCCTTGTATGCTGCCCCAATCCCCATGATTTTCAGCAGAAAAACCAAAACGAAAGCCTTCCCCGCCGGCATTCAAAGGATTGCGCGGAGCGGCAGCAAAGGCGCGGAGTTTTGCATCACCGGGATAGACGGTAAGGCAAGCGCCGAGTATTGCAGGCAGGCGTGCATCCGGAAAAAGCGGATTGCGATGACTGAGGAAATCAGACGGTCCAAAAACCTGTCCATACCCAAAAGCAAGACGGAAAAGACCGGCATCGAGATCCAGATAGTCGCTCTTGAGCCTGAAATACAGGCGTTCCAGCTCAATACCAGCTGCATAATTATCGCTTACGGTCAAGACAGTAGAGAGCAGCCCTGTTGCCGGTTTTGCCTGCGCAAGGAACTGCGCCGTTTCAACGCCGCTGCCTGAAACTGCCAAGACATTGAACGCCCCATAAAACGTGCCGTAATCACCCAGCGCTGTTTGAAACCGCAGATTAGCATACTCTTCAAGATTGTATACAAACGCAGGCGCTCCGCCTGCTCCAGCGCTCAAGCTCACGGTGGTGTCTGAGACACCGGAAACAAGAAAATCCCCGGCGCCTAAAGAATAGAGCGCAGCTATGAGCCCAAGCGCACAAAACAGGATCCTTTTCATAAAACGCTCCTCATTGCTTTGCTTAACGTTCCAGATTTCTTTGACTGAATACGGAGTCTGCTATCGGCTCATCGAGCTTAACCGTGCGCATCACAAAACTGGTTTTACTGTTTTTTCTCAGTAAATCACGCATCTCAGTCTCGACCGGAAAGCGTTTTGTACCGATAGTTGCGACTCGCAGGAGCGTATAGTCTTTGATTTTAGCGCCGGAGAGGGCAAAGAGTTCATAATGCAGACAGTCGCCGTTTGCCTTATCAATCCACAGTTTCTGTTTCTGGTAGCTTTCAGTGCGTTTCTTTGCGGTGAGATCAAGAATCCAGCAGTCTTTGCCATTCCACTGCCCTGAACCGGCAAGACTTGGCGTGTAACGGGCTGACAAAGTCTGGTTTTCTATCGCATCTTCATACGAGAGGTCGGAGCCCATCAGGGACTCTTTGAGCATGTGTCCTGAAATAAGCATGATTTCTTCGGTATCAGGCGAATAGACGTAGAGGCGTCCGCCCTTTTTCAGGTATTTCGTGCCTCTATCCTCAGGATTGGTAAATTCAATAAAACTGTCCGTGTTGCCGCGCGCCCACGCCCGCATTGTTTTTACGTAGCGGCGGTTTTGGTATTCAATAATCATATCCCCTTCATACTCAATGGTTTTATAGACCTCATTCGCATCAATGCGATTTAATAATGCTTCTGCCGACGGTGTTTGAGCGCTTAAAGCGACACCTCCCAGCACGATAAAAAGCAAGACACACGCCTTTTGTATTTTCATCTTCAGTTTCTCCCCGTATACCACATACGTTTCCGTGTTAATGCCGTCCCCAATCCAACGGACCGTTTCTGGACGGTCAAACTTAGTCCTCATGTCTCGATTATCTAGTGCCTCTTTCTCTTCTGCCTGCAAGGTCTGACCTTTGGACGGAGACTCCCGCATCTCTGGGCAGAGACTCCCGCATCTCTCAGCCGAGACTCCCGCATCTCTGGACGGAGACTCCCGCATATTTTGACGGCGAGGTCTGACCTACCCCGACCGAGGTCTGACCTACCCCGACCGAGGTCTGACCTACCCCGACCGAGGTCTGACCTACCCCGACCGAGGTCTGACTTACCCTGACCGAGGTCTGACCTACCCCGACCAAGGTCTGACCTACCCAGACCAAGGTCTGACCTACCCCTGACCGAGGTCTGACTTACCCTGACCGAGGTCTGACCTACCCTGACCGAGGTCTGACTTACCCCGACCGAGGTCTGACCTACCCAGCCCACGGTCTGACCTACCCCTGACCGAGGTCTGACTTACCCCGACCCAGGTCTGACCTACCCAGACCAAGGTCTGACTTACCCTGACCGAGGTCTGACCTACCCTGACCGAGGTCTGACCTACCCCGACCAAGGTCTGACCTACCCTGACCAAGGTCTGACCTACCCCGACCGAGGTCTGACCTACCCTGACCGAGGTCTGACTTACCCTGACCGAGGTCTGACCTACCCCAACCGAGGTCTGACTTACCCCGACTAAAGTCTGACCTACCTTCTCAAAGCTTCGACCGGTTCCACAAAGGCGCTTTTAAGACTAGGAAGCAGGGTAAAAAGCGAGGTAACAAGCACCCCTAGAAACCAACTGCGGAACAGGATAACAAAACTAAAATCAAGAAAGATCGCATTCGCCACAGACAGTTCGGTAAATTCACCGCTGAGCGCTGTCCAGCGCAAGGGGAAGAACTGCCCTATGCCGGTGAGAAGCCCGCCGAGAATAACTCCCGCACTTGCACCCGCCATAGCGAGAAAAACCGACTCAAAGAAAAAGACCCGCACAATTTCTCCTTGTGTCATGCCCAGACTTCCCATCATGCCAATCTCTTTTATGCGCTCGTGAATGATCATCGTAATGGTGTTGACGATGAGCAGGCACGCCACCACGAGGAAGATGAGGTAGAGCAGGTAGTAAATCGGCTGGTACATGTTCATCAGCACAATCCAGTACTGCTCCTGCCATGGGGTAACCAGATCGTCAGGACCAACAAGCTGCTCCAGTGCCGCCGCTATCTGCGTACTTTTTTGAGGCGAATCCGCATAAACCATGAGCTGCTGGGTGCTGTCATCCAGCACAAGAAGGCGCTGGAGGCGGCTGAAGTCAGTGATAATAGTTTCATTGTCAGCCTTGGCATAGTCAAAACGGAAGATACCGGTGATTGTAGGCGCCCAGAGTTTGTCGGAAAACTGCGCTGATACCGTCTTGAGCGGGATACGGTCGCCGATTTTCAGCCCTGTTTTTTCCGCAAAGCGCACGCCAATAGCACACTCGTTGCTGTCCTGCGCCGGATAGCGCCCTGCCACAAGCCCGTCTGTTTTGTCAATAAGATTAAAATTATGCGCCGCCGTCTCATCGTGCATGTTCATGCCCCAGAGCATCGCGTGTTTAACGGTGCTTTCCTGCATGGTAGCATACGCGGCTATGCGGGGAAAGACCGCCTGCACGCCGGGGATTTGTTTTATCCGCTGCATAAGCGCGGCAAGACTTTTCCCTTCTGCGACCGGATACTGCACAGGGCTGTATTCACTTTCCGCCTCGTACTGGGCAGATACCACCCGTACATGTCCTAATTCAAAAACCTGCACCACTTCGTGCATACTCTTCAGCATCCCTGCGATGAGAGACGAATAAAACACAATAAAGAAGACCGCAATTCCCACCGCGGCACCGCAAAACATAGTCCTCCTGAGATTGCGGAATATATTCCTAAAAGCGATGGTGATGCTCATCTTCAAGGCGCCCTGTCTATACTTCTTGATACTCATAAACTCTTCCTTTGATTTATCCTCTCGTGTCAGCCACTCTGACTGCATCCTGTTCTATTCAAAGCGCAGATTTTCGGTGATTGCCTTCTTTGTTGCCCGCCGCGCCGGAAAATATGCCATACACGATGAAATAACCGTTGCCATGATACCGCTGCCGATAATGGTATCTATCTTCCACATTCCCCGAAAGTTCCCCGCAATCCGATAGCCGCTGTTTCCGCTCATCTGTTCTGTGAGTTCCGAAAAATCAATCCCATACTTGACCATAGGGATATTCAGAAGGCAGCCGACGATAATGCCGCAGAGAGAACCGATAATGCCAAGAAACCCCGCTTCGATAAGATAAGTAACGATAAGCTGCCCGCTGGTCATCCCCAGAGCCTGCATCATCCCTATTTCTTTGGTGCGCTCCAGTATGGCAAGAAGCATGGTATTGGAAATACCGATGAAGGCAAGAAAAAAGAGGAGGATTGAGAGAATCTTCGTCATCCCTGCGTCCGCAGCTTCGTTTTTCAGAAAGTCCTGCATGTAGTCCGTCCAGAAAAAGACATCCAGCTCTCCGCTCAAAGTCTTGCCGCGTTGTGCTAAACCGTCCTCAAGAGCCTTCCTGATAGCAGCGGCGCTTTCTATCGGGCTGTTCATATCCGCAACGCCTAAAGTCTTGTCCCTGATTAAAAGTTCTGTTATATGCCCTTCGAGCATCATACCTGCCTCAGCCTGCAATACATCCAGCGGCATATAGCCAATATTGTAATTGTTAAAGGGATCGGGCGAGTTTATCGTCCCTACTACTTTGGCATCAATCACTTGGTTCACATGCCGAACCGCACCAGAAAAATCCGCCCGTATCATGGCGGCGAGGATTGCGCTGAGTTTTTCTTCGTCTGTTTCAACAAGAAGGTAGGCACCGGTGAGACTATCAAACTCATAGGCAGCACTGAGAAGCTGCTGTTCTTCCTCCTGCAAAGCGGGGAAGAGATCAATATCCCATTTAGTCTCAGAGAGCGCCTCAGGCGCCATCTTATAATCTATCACCGCTGAAATCCGTACATCGTTGCAGCCAGTCGAATCAACAAGGCTCCAGAGCCTATCCCGCTCAGCTTTGGCAAGATCCCGCTTGAGGATCAAGCGCCCTTTTGCACGCTCCGCGGCATATTGTTTGGTTTCCCCAAATTGCCGCTTAATTTCCATAACTTTGTAACAAGAACGGATAAAATCCGCATCGGCACGGTTAAAGCTGCCGCTCTCAATCAAATCCTCCAGCTCTTGCACCGAAGGACGTGTTGGAATCCCAACTTTAAGCTTATCTGCGGTCATACCTCCCAGAATAATACCGAATTCACCCGTGGTAAGAGGGCGTCCTAAATCAACATAGTCCATGTAAGAGAGCGTCCGTGCTTCAGCAGCAGGGTCACCGGCATGTATCAGCAGCGGTGCAGAACCAGTCATTGAATAAAGAGTACCGGAAAAGACATACCGTGGCGCTGTATTATACCCGGCTTTATTGAGGACTTCTGCATAAGTTTCCCAATCTGCAAAGTTTTCGTATGCCGGCAGTTCATCCTTCTTTTCAAAGTACAATTTAGTCTGCAACTTCGCCGCGCCTAATTCATAGTTGATGATATTCCGCCGTGACTCAAGAGCAATACCGCCTAGCCAACTGTCCATCCAAATATAGACGGTTACACTCACCATAATTGCGCTACAGGTGAGAATAGTCTTGACTTTATGGCGGGCAAGATTTCTCAAGGCGATGCTTTTTAAGGTCAGTGTCCCCACTAGCTCCTTCATTTTATTTTATCTCCTCATGTTCTATCTGCCCATCCCGGATATGTACCACTCGCCGGGCATAATCCATAACCATTGTATCATGCGTAGAAAAGATAAAAGTTGTTTCCGCCTCTTTGTTCAGTCTTATCATCAGCTCAAGGATCTCTTTTCCTGTTCTTGAATCAAGATTTGCAGTCGGCTCATCTGCTAATATGAGCGCTGGTTCTTTGACTAAAGCACGGGCAATCGCCACTCGCTGTTGTTGTCCGCCGGACATTTCCTTGGGGCGGCGCTTTGCCATATCCTCAAGCCCTACATCCATAAGTGCCGCCTCTGCCCGTTCCTGTGCCTCTTTTTTCGAGACCCCTAATAAGGTCAGGGGAAATGACACATTTTCCACACAGGACAAGACCGGAATCAGATTGTATGCTTGAAAGATGAAGCCAATATGATGACGACGGAGGAGGGCTGCCTCTTTCTTTGAAAGCTTTGCGAGATCTGAACCGGCAACATTCATCGTCCCCGCAGTGATCGTATCAAGGCACCCTGCTAAATGTAAAAAAGTCGACTTACCACTCCCGGACGGTCCGGCTATTGCCGCGAAATCACCACGCTCAAAATCCAAGCTTACTCCTCGGAGGGCATGTACCACCATTCCATTTAACATATAATCTTTAATGATATTAGTTGCTTTTACAACTGCCATACTTTCCTGCTCCTCAACAGCTTTATACTGTTATAGTATTGTTCTATGGTTATAGAACAATACTAGTAAACTACTCCCGATTTGTCAAGAGAAATACAGAAAAGACATAAAAAGTACTAACGAGGAGGTGTTTTTCATTGCTTACTCATCTCGTTTTACTACAAAACAGCAGTTACTGAACTACCGGCACGATTTCTCCGGTAATAAATGCCTGTAGTTCTCCTGAATCACATTCAATCAGCAATTCTCCGCCTGAGCCTATACCCTGTATCTTCCCTTCTACCGTCGTAAACAACTCAGTGCCGCCGGCATGAAAACAGACCCGTTCTCCTTTCCGATAGAGACGTTTTTCAACCTGTTTCAGCCACTCGGTGCCGGAGGCAAACATTTCATCAAAAAACCGGTGCAAAATTGCTTCTAATAATACAAACCGTGCCTGCGGCGGCATATCCATACCGCAGGCACAAGCTATACTCGTCGCCTTTTCCTGTAATACCGGATCGAATTCTTGCTGGCTATAATTCACTCCCATCCCAATAAAAACCGTAGAGCCATCACTTTCAATGAGTATGCCGGCAACCTTTTTCTTATCAATCAAGCAGTCATTGGGCCATTTAATGCGCACCGTGCCGGAAAGAGCTGGGACAAAATCCTCTATCGCTTGCGCTAATGCCAAACCAACACGCAGACTCAACGCAGCAGGAATAACCGGAACCTGTACAATCACCGTAAACAAAAGATTTGATGCAGTGGGCGACAGCCATTTGCGACCGGCTCTTCTTCCTCTACCGGCGCTTTGTTCGTCCGCCACAATAACAGTACCGTTTGCCTGACCGCACTGCACGAGCTGCCGCGCTTTATCCATAGTACTTGTAATCCGACTGAAATGAAAAATCGGACCTCCGAAAGGATTATGTATTATCAGTGTTTTCATAGTGGTAATCATTACCAAAAATAGGAATAATACCAAGACAGCGAAAAGATTGGTTACCATGAGTGAACGTTAAAGGTATTGTGGGTAGTGAACGCCTCCGGTCATCCTATAGATACAGCCAAAGCAACCAATGTCTGTGAACAGCACATCAGACAGAAGCGCACAGGGAAAGGCATGAATGACTAAGCTTGCTCACTGAGCAGTATCAGTTTCCTCTTGTACCGGAGTTTTCTTCTCTTTATTAAAGAACTTATAGAGTAAGAGCAATATTTTGTAATAGATAAAAGGAAATATCCTCAAAACATAAAAGAATCTTTGTGTTAAAAACCAAAGCCACTCAAGCCCATGATCAAAAAGAATATACGGTGGTCGCCGTTTGCGTTTTGCAAAAATATCATACAGATCACTACACCAGATGCGTAGCCCTGGACCGAGTTTATCACCATTCCGAGCTATCCAGCGCTCACCAGCGCGCACGCCTTTCCCCACCAAAAGAAGAGTCGGTGAAGCTTTTTTTATTGCTTGTATTATAGTTGGCTCATCACGTTTGCGGAAATAACCAGCATAGCGTCCTACAATGTGCAGATTGAGAAAGGTTTGACGGATATTTCTTTCTACTCTTTTCAGTACTGGCTTGCGCCCACCAAGGATATAAAGTGATAATTCCCGTTCATCAATCGCAATAAGCAGCTTGACAATAAAATCAAAGGGTATGTACCGTGCTGGCTTAATACCGGTTAGAAATTCTGCACCTTTTATCAGACTTGTTGATATAGGCAATACTAAGGAGGCATTCAACACAAACTCTTGATACTCCTTATTCCTTCTTGCACGAAGTAAATCCCATACAGAAAGGAGAACAATATTATGAGCTTCGCCGGTATCAATAAGCTGCCGAATAAGAGCCGGCATGTAAGACGGCTCTACATTGTAGAGCGGCACTTTAAGTACCGTAAGCTTTGTTTGTTGTTCCAGTTTTGTAGTTTCCACGACTTTCCAACCTTTTTAATTAAGATATTAATTACTAATGAGCGGCAGTAATGCAAAAAGCTGTTGCTACGGAAAAAAAGGATAAGCTGTGTCTGTTACCGACAGTGCCGCTTCCCCAGCGTGATACCATACTTTTTAAGATCACGGTACTCTATTTAGATATTAATTCCTAACTTAGTTCTTTCTTCTATTTCTAATAGCACTACCCTGACTGTCGTAATTGCAGCAAGGGCAGCCGTTTCAGTACGTAATACGGTACTTCCCAAGACCACCGCGATAAAGCCGGCATCAGAGAACTGCGCCCGATCATCAGGGGAAAAGCCGCCTTCAGGACCAACGGCGACAGCAAGCACAGGCGGAACGGGCGTCAGGCATTGATAAAAACTGAGCGGCTCAGGGAGGTCTTGGTGAAAGAGCAGTCCGACCGTGCGGTTATACGGGCTTGTCAATGCTTTCCAATACCTCAGTGCAGCATCTCGTGAAACAGGCTCCCGTACTTTTGTATCACTATGAGAGCCGCTTTGCTGCCTCGCCTCGGTGATAATACGATTCCAGCGTCTGCTTTTGTCAGCGCCTTCTTTCGGCACTGAATACTCAGAAAAGAAAGGCACGATCTCATGCACACCGGATTCAGTCGCTTGTCGGATAATGGTATCCATTTTAGTACCCTTCGGCATAGCCTGAAATAGCATAAGATACGGCATCTGATCCACAGGACGCTGATTCGGCACATTCACGCAGCTTGCGCATATAAGGCAATCCTCTTTGATACTGCGCACCTGCAAGGAAAGTACCCTATCATCCGGCAAGAGCGCTGGGAAAATATCCCCTGGACCTAAGCGGCGTACCCGTGCAAGGTAATGGCTTTTGATCCGGTAAAACCCTTCATGGTCCTGTTCTGTCTTTAAGATGAACTGCTTCATACCGGCACTATGATGCTATAGCAAGCTCGTCTTGTTCCGCTTCTTCTTGTAATTCATGTAATGTTTTGGCTGTCTTCATTAAGGTACTGTAGGTGCCGGCTTTAAGAATATTGACCGCTTCCTGTAGCTGTACATCGTATTCAAGATCATAGATCGGAGCAATGGCGGTACGATTCTGTTCATTGCGAATGAACCGCAGAAGCAGGGATTGATCGAGCTTGTACTCCGCACTTAAACGCAGGGCTAATCTGTTTATTTCAGCCGGCGTTGCCTGAGGATTAGCCTCGACAAAAGAGCGTACTGTGTTTGCTTCAATAAGCTTAGAGAGGCTCTCTGCATCGGCATCGGTCCACTCAGGAAACAAGATTTCACGATCCGGCGGTATCCCAATTTTATCAATATTAACATCGCTGGGGGTGTAGTAGCGCGCAACCGTGATCTTAAAGCCGGCTTTATCAAGCGGAAAGACTTGCTGTACTGAGCCTTTACCGAAGGATTTCTCCCCGACAAGGTAAGCGCGATTCCTATCTTTGAGCGCACCGGCAACAATTTCCGAGGCAGAAGCCGAGCCTTGATTGATCAGCACAATGACCGGCATATCAGAGGGGACGGTCGTTGAACGCCGTGCGGTAAAGGTAGCATTCTCTGAAGGGATGCGCGATTTTGTTGTAACCACTACGCCGCCGTCTAAGAAAAGATCGCAAATACCGATAGCGGAATTGAGCAGTCCGCCGTAGTTATTGCGCAAATCAAGAATCAGCGCCTTGTAATTCTGCGCCTTAAAGTCAGAGAGCGCCTCTTTTGCACGCTCGACCGTATGCGGGGTAAACGTCAGTAATTTTAAGTAGCCAATATCACCTATCAGTGCAGCCTTGGTTGTCGGAACTTCTATGATTGCCCGTGTCAAGGTAACCGGAAATTCAAGCTTCGCCCCTCGGCGTATCAGCAGAGTAACCTGCTCCCCCACTTTGCCGCGGAGTATTGCCAGTACTTCATCCATCGTCATGGTATCAGTTGCCTGTCCGTTAATCTCAAGGATCAGGTCTCCGGGGTTTATCTGCGCCCGCCAGCCGGGTGTATCCTCAATAGGTGAGGCGACTTCCACATACGGTGGCTTGCCGTCTGTGCCTGTCGTTGGTTTGGAGATATACAATCCCACGCCGCCGAATTCCCCTTCAGTCGTATCACTGAGGTCTGCCATATCCTTCTCAGTGAGATAACTTGAATGAACGTCTCCTAAGGCTTCAAACATACCCGTCATTGCACCTTCAAAGAGCGCTTTCGGTTCTACTTCATCAACATAGTGAGACTGTATAAAAGAGAAGATCTCGCCCATAATCTGCGTGTATTGTCCACTTACCTGAGCGCGGTTCCCTTGTGCTTCAAGCGTCGTGGACACCGAAGCACAGCCTAATAAAACATATAAAGCACTCGTTATCAGCGACTGCATGATAATAGATTTACGCATGGGAGTATTGTAGACCTGTTTTGAGCTTGGAGTCAATAAGAGCGGTCTACTTCCGCTCGCTTTTCCAAGGCGCACCTTTTATCGCCCTGACCGCCGGTCCGGTGTGTCCGAGGCGATAAAGGTGAGACCATCGCAGAGCTGTTCTCTTTTCAATTGGTGAGACAGTTTACCAATAAGTCGAAGGCAGGATAGGTCAGACCTCGCTTTAGCCTGCGACACCAATAAAGAAAGGCGGCATTCGCGCCGCCCTTCTTCGTGCTTCTCAATGGTTCTTTATTTTATGCTACTTGTTCGATATTTCCTTATAATAAGTCAGACCTATCATTCAGTTTTCACTTCGCACGCTCTCACGCTCTCATTACGCTCATTGTCGGTAGTAAGCGGCTGTAATATTTTGCGTAACGCATTACCAGAGCCGCAGTGAGACTGCACCAGCAGAATATCCTTTCGTAACGCATCCCTCTTTGCAATATTGACCATTTTATGCGAAACAGCATTAGTGAAGAGAATAATCAAATCAGGGTTGCCAATTAAACAATCTAAATTACCTTTGGGTTGGGTAAAGACTTTTGCTTTGCAGGCATATTCCTTACAGATTGTCTTGTAATGGCAGACCATACAGTCATTGCCGCCAATGATAACAACATTCATATATAACCCCAAGAGCCTTTATCCGGCAAGCGCTTTGCCAAGCGCATTACATGCTTTACAGTCATTCGGGGTTGGTACTTCGTGTACAATGAGACTCTCTGCAAGCAAGAATGCACCTGCTGCTTTGCTCCGTTCGTTCCAGTTCCGCATCCATTCACCATCACCCCAGCCGTACGAGCCGAACAGCACAATCTTCTTGCCGTTAAGGTAAGGCTCACAAGAGGCGAACAAAGGCTCAAATTCACTTTCTTCCAGTGTCTCTGTCCCCATTGACGGGCAGCCAAAACCAACCGCATCGTATTCATCAAGTTGTATTGCTGAAAACTCATCAACATTGAAAACTCTTACGTCTGCTCCGGCAGCACGAGCCCCTTTTTCGACTTCTCTTGCCATAACCTGTGTGTTGCCTGTTCCACTCCAATAAACAATCGCAACCTTACTCATAATAGAACCTCCATACTCATAATGTAGTACCTCAATAATAATAAAAAATGTGCGTTAATTAAACGCACAAATTGATTACTAATTCTAAATCCTTTCTATAAGTTAGATTTTACTAACAAGTTTGTCAAGTATTTTTAGTAATAAATGCTTGACAATATTTCTCTTTCTACTACTACATACTACTAAAAACACATAGCACCGAAGTAGGTCAGACCTCTGATTTAGCTTTATGCTGATAGGTCAGACCTCTACTTCAGTTTTCTGTATAGCAGTGCCGCACTGTTCGTGCCGCTTCAACCATGTTATGTAATGCTGGTCTCACTTCTTCCCACGTTCTGGTTTTAAGTCCGCAATCGGGATTGACCCACATTTTATCCCGCGCCAGTACCTTGAGCCGGCTCTTGATTTGTTCAATAAACTCTTCCTTGTCCGGAATACGCGGCGAATGGATGTCGTACACCCCCGGTCCAATCTCATTGGCATAACCACGTTCTTGAAATACTGCAAGCAGCCGATTCCCACTCCGCGCTGTTTCTATGGTGATAACGTCCGCATCCATCTTTTCAATAGTATGAATACTGTCAGAAAAATCGCTGTAGCACATATGCGTATGAATCTGTGTTTCTTTCTTTGCACCCGATACCGCAAGGCGGAACGCATCTACAGCCCAGTTCTCGTATGCGCCGATATGCTCCTTGCGTAAAGGATAACCTTCCTTAAATGCAGCCTCATCAACCTGCACAATACGGATACCTGCCGTCTGCAAATCGTTGACCTCATCAAAGAGGCTCAGGGCAATCTGCCGTGCAACTGTGGAGCGGGGAATATCGTCTCGCACAAAGGACCAGTTGAGGATAGTAACCGGACCGGTAAGCATACCTTTCATGACTTTCGCCGTTTTTGACTGGGCATAGGTGAGCCATTTTACCGTCATAGGATAAGGACGTGATATATCACCGTAAATAAGGGGAGGTTTCACGCAGCGGCTGCCGTAACTCTGTACCCATGCGTTCTTCGTAAAGTGGAATCCTTTGAGCATTTCGCCAAAGTACTCAACCATATCGTTACGTTCGGGTTCTCCATGCACCAGTACGTCAAGACCTATCTCTTCCTGAAACGCAATACACTCATCAATAGAGCGCTTTATCTCTGCCTCGTACTGTTCCTCTGTGATTCGTTTCGCCTTTACATCACGGCGTAGCGCACGCAACTGGGCAGTTTGCGGAAAGCTGCCTATTGTCGTGGTGGGAAGTTCAGGAAGCGCAAGCGCCTTTTTTTGTAGCGCGTTGCGCTCAGCAAAGGTGCCGACACGGGATACACCTGCGCCAAAAGACGCCATACGCTCGCTAACCTGTGCATCTGTTATCAGGGAAGAAGATTTCCGCGCTGCAATAAGCTCCTTGTTCGCACGCAGCCAGTCGATAACCTCAGGCAACTGAGGGTCGCTCAATGCCTTTGCTAGGTAGACAAGCTCGTGTACCTTTTCTTTTGCAAACGCAAGCCATTGCACAAGGGGACTATTGCCTTCTTTTTCAAGAGAATATGGGGTATGCAGGAGCGAACAGCTTGTCGAAATGACAATATGTTCCGGTGAAACAAAGTGTGCGATCTCTGCAAGCAGTGCAAGTGTTTTTTCCGCATCATTTACCCAGATATTCCTGCCGTCAACAAGACCGGCGATGAGCGTTTTACCGGCAACTGCGGACAGACCTGCAATGTTCCGGGCGCCCTGTACAAAGTCAAGCCCAATTCCCCAGACAGGGATGCCGCCGAGTACGAAAGTCGCCTCGTTTGAATGTTCAAAGTACGTGGTAACAATGATGCGTAGCTTGCTGCTTACCGAAGTTAAGGCGGTGTACGCCTTCTTGAGCAGCTCAAGCTGTCGAGGGGATGGATCACGTGCAAAAATAGGCTCATCAAATTGGATAAGTGCATCCTCTGCATGAGCTGCAATAGCACGCACAACCTGCATGTATGCACTGATCACCGCATCAAAGTAATCGTACGGATCATCTGCACCGACTGTTTTTGAAAGTCCAAGAAAGGTAAGGGGACCTATGATGTTGATTTTTCCATCAATGCCCAGTGCGCGCGCTTCATCGTACTCACTCAGTATCTTTGAAGAGTCCGCTTTGAATACCAGACTATTGTCAAGTTCAGGTATAATAAAGTGGTAGTTCGTATTAAACCACTTCGTCATACTCATTGCCCAGGATGCGCTATTCCCGCGCGCCATAGCAAAGTAGCGCTCATCCGCATCCGCTATGGAACGGAAACGCTGTGGTATTGCACCCAGCATAACGCACGTGTCAAGCATGGTATCGTAGTAGCTAAAATCGTTTACACTGATAAAATCAATACCTGCTTCTTTTTGAAAAAGCCAGTGTGTCTTTCGCAAGAGCGCCGCTGTCTTTTTAAGTTCATCTATAGCAATATCCCCCGCCCAATACGCCTCAAGCGCTTTTTTCAGTTCTCTATTTTCACCAATTCGAGGATACCCAGTGATGAGTGTTTTATATGCCATTATAACTCCTTATATGCTTTCTTGTATGCAAGAAGCTGTTGTCTATTCTATGCAATCAAGCGGTTTTTATCAAGTCTGCATGCCTCAGGAGGGCAGACCTCAAGCCTAACTTTATAGGCAGACTTCGACCTCACAACCTTAAAGAGGCTGCCTCTCTGAGAACTCACAAGGAATAGCATCCATGAATTTACTCTATCAGCAGCGGTCTTAGCGCATGGATATAATCTCGTTTGGTGGTGATCTACAAAGTATGATGATGGAGAAAGAAGGGGTAAAGACAAAAGGGGCATAAAGAGATACTATGAAAGAATGCTAATAGAAATAGAACTCAAATGCCCCCATTGCCATAGCTCCAACATAACCCGAAACGGAAAAAAGAGCAAGGGAAAGCAAAATTACCGGTGTAAAGACTGCGGACAACAATTTATAAGCGACCATGAAAGAACCTATCAGGGATCTCTTTCCTAGGGGTAGTGGAGCTGGTCAAAATCATGCTTGTGCGGGGAATTGGCATACGGGACATCAGCACCGTAAAAAAGAACACAGTCTGGCTTATATACGTGTATCATCGTGAAAGCGGGGAAATCGTGGCCTATGTGTGGGGGAAGCGGGATATGAAAACCGCCAAAAAGTTGAGCAAGAAGATAAAATAGATGGGAATAAGCTACGAATGGATAGCAACGGATGAGTGGGACAGCTTTGTTGCGGCGTTTGCGGAGGACAACCATAAGACGGGAAAAGAACACACGGTGGGGATAGAAGGGAATAATTGCCGGCTTAAGGCTCAGGGTAAGGCGGGTGTTTCGGAGGACCGGTTGTTTTCCAAGAAACTGTTCAATCCCTTGAGAGCGTTTGATATGGCTCTCTTTTACGTCAATTATGGCTTTGTTTGACAGCCATCATACTTTGTAGATCATCTCCCATTTTTGGTAGGTCAGACCTCGCTCCTCATTTTTGCGCAAGAGAAGCGGGAGAGAGCAGAGCTTCCTGTTCCAGTCGTATCCGGTGGGTGATCATGTACGCAAGACAGGGGAAACAGTCCCGTAGTTCTGCCTGCCCCTTGAGATTTTGGAGTTTTTCAAGATAGGAGGCTTTGACCGGAGCGGTAAAGGCGGCATAGCGGCGCAAGTCTTCTTCGTTCATGCGATAGGGAAGGACGCCGGGCGTGATTTCCCGACGCAGCCGAGCGAGCATGGAAAATCCGCCGTAGTCAATGTCTCCCCAGTGATACCAGAGGCACTGCGCCGGCAGAGCCGCGGCAAGGGCTTTGAAGAAAAGCCCTTTAGCTGGACTGAACTGTCCGCCGTGGTAGACGACCAGTTCGTGTTTATTTTTTTCTTGGTGCAGATAATCGACATAGTTCGCCTGATTCTCTATGGTAAGAATACGGCTTGTCTCAGGGGCAAGATGGATCGTCCCTCGGCGAAAATCTAGGGAATTGAAGGAGGCTCCGTTGACAAGAAGGGAGAAATCAAGCGAGCGCCGCTCGTCAGTGCCGCCCTGACTCAGATCAGGGGCAAAACTAAGGGAGAGTGGTCCACGAAATTCAAAGCGCTGGGGGTAGCGGACGATGCCGGCGAAACGGAGCAATTCATCTTCGCCGGCAGTGCCATCCCAGTCGGTGTAGTATTTGAGAATATCAAGGATTCGTTTTTTTACACCGGTCTCAAATTTTTTTGAATCACCGAAACAGCGTAGTGAGAATACCCGTTCCAGCATTTCCGTTTCACCCAAAGAATCGATAAAGCACAAAGCCCGACACAGGTCCTGCCGTTCTTCCCGAGTGCCGGGCATACGGTTTCCCGGTCCGCCGCGCCCGACAACACGACGGTCAGAGATTGCCTCGACACTTTCTGTGAGAAAACGCCGTATCCAGCCGGTTTTTACCGTTTCCAGTACCGTACCAATCTCACAGCAGACCTCGGCGGCGATATGATCTGCCGGCTGCCGGTTAAGAAACCTATATGCTTTGTCGAGGTTTTCAAGGTTGAGCCATAAGCGCGCAATAAAATGATCCTGTTCTCCTTGCATCCACGCATAAAAAACTAAAGCCTCTTCGTGCAAGGCAAAAACAGCCCGGTTTATCCGTTCCACTTGTTCCGCATTTTCAATATCATAGGCAGGATAATCCGATACGCCGCTATCGTATAGTTTGAGCATGATCCGCCGCGCTGGTTTTTCGCCCTTCTTAAAATGGCTTCCGGCTTCGTACTTATCCAGAAGGCGGGAGAGGATTTCTTTCTCGTGTTTATTGGCGGGCATTGACTTCCTCAAGGCTTTCTAGCGTGCGCGGATCAAAATCGCATACCATGGCTCGTTTCTCTTCCCTGATGACGCAGATATTCCTGTCCACGAAAAGTCCTATATCCGCAACCTTGTCAAAAGGCGCGGAGAGGACTACCTGAAAGTCAAACTTCCGCAAAAGCTGGATACTGCTGATGATCCGCTCGCTGTCCATCTTGGAAAAAGCTTCGTCAAAAATAATGATCCGGGCGGTGTTTGCGTTCTTGTCCCGTCCTATCCGGTAGAGCTGGGCGAAGGATGCAAGGACGGCAATGTAGAAGGGCGTTTGGGTTTCGCCGCCTGACTTCTTGCCGAAGGTCTTTGAAAGCCGCTGGGATTCACCTGAGGCGTTGATAACCTCAAGGTCGAAGGACAGGTAGGTGCGATAATCGGTGAAGGTCCTGACCCGCTTTTCATAATCGTCCCGATTTTCTCTGCGCTTGCCGCCGTCTCCCTCATTGGTGATAAGGGAAAAAATCCCACTGAGTTCTTCCTTATATTTGGTGTTGTACTGTCCTGAAAACAGGTTATAGCCTCCTTCGAGGAGCATGGGGTCGGTAATCATGTCGTAGTACCGTCGGTATTCAGGATTGGGGACGATCCTAAAACGGTACGTATCCTCTCCAAAGGGAATCATTTTCAGGGCGCTGTTGAGCTCATCTATCCGCCGTTTTGCATCAAATATGTTGCTCTGAAGGCGGCTTAAGAAATCTTCCTGAAATTGCTCATAGGCTTTGGTTCGGGCATCCTCTATTTTTGTCCGGTACTCAGGAAGCCTTATCTCGCTTAATTCACGCCATGCCTTGCTAAAGGCTTCGTTATCCGTAGCGGCGGTGTCATAGCCCATTTTATATTTTTCATTGTATTGCCGCCTCAGTTCTCTGAGTTCGCCCCAAAACCCCTCCTTCGCATTTTTAGCTCTGGTAAGTATCCGAGGGAAAGCCTGCACTATGGCTGCCGGACTGCTCCGTTCCCGTAGTTCGCTTCGATACCGGGGATCTCCTGTGGTTTCTATCCATGCGTTCTCGTATTTTTGCGCCATAGCATTTTTCTTACCGGCAAGTTGCTCTTCGAGTTTCGGGATAGTCTCTTTTTCAATAACCCGCCGCTTTTCTGTCTTGGTACTGTGCTGGTCTCTCTGTTCTATAAGCCAATGCTCCTGCTCCTTTATCTCACGACGGATGGAAGCCAGCCGTTCCGTTAAAACTATGATGGCGCTTTGGTCAGTTTTAGCCAGTTTCTGTTCTAAGCCGGCGATTTCTGCTTCCAGCCGGGGTATGGTCTGAACTTTTTGCGCCGCACTCATAAACCGCGCCGGCTCATCGTCCCCCGGCAGGGGAATAGCATGCACCGGCTTAACGATACACTGCAATTCATCGAGGGCGGCAATTTTTGCTTCGAGCCGTTCCAGCTCTTGCTGGGCAGCTTCAAGACGTTTGAGGATCGCTTCTTTGCCGATGGCAGGTCGGGACCAGCGTTCGGGATCAATCGCCTGAAGTACAAAGCCCTGATAGAGCATCCCATCGCTGGTAAGGGCGGTCCTGAAACGGCGCAGTTCAGCGGCGGTTTCGCATTTCATCACCCGTCCCAGAGTATAGTCCAGAAAAAGCCGCACATGCGGATTCTCCGTGGTAAGTTCTTCTGCGAGGCTTTCCGGTTCCGCTTTGGGATTGAGCTTTTCAATTTTTTCGATGTCAACGATACCGGTTCTGTAAACGCGCCGTTCATGTTTAATGGCGTTGTATATCTGGAGGGCGGCGGGAAAATATTGCGGTGGGACAATCAAGTAAAATTTCTGCGTGCTTAGGTAAGCCTCTATGACATTGCGCCAGCGCGGAAGAGGAATCTCCGCCGCCTCCGCAAGGATAAGCACCGGGATAAGTTGTCCGGTTTCAAGCCGCAGCCGTTCCGCGACGATTTCTTTCAGGTCAAGAGCATCCTGCGGGAAAGGATATATACCTTTTTCCAGCGCACGTTTTTGTTCTCGTAGCTCGGTACACCGCCGCTTTAGCTCTATTCGTTTCTCATCACTATGGTCGAGCAGAACCCCCGCATTGGTACGAATACTGTCCGCTTTCTTTACCAAAGAACGGAACGCCTCTTCTCCCCAAGCTGTAACGGCATGGGGATCGGCGGAATCGACCGGTTTCGGCGCGGCGGTAAAGCCACAAGCTTCGTCGCGTATGCTGCTTATACGCTGGGAGAAGACAGCATCGAATGTATCGGCAGTGATTCCGCCCTCCAAGGCTAAAGGCTCCACAGCGGAATTCCACGCTTCCAGCACTGCCACAAATTTTCGGGAGATAGCGTTGAATGTTTCTTTTATGAAGTCTCTCTCAGCTTTCCGTTCACGAATATCTTTTTCCAGACGGTCCACAAATTGGGCGGTCTCGTTATCCAGACGCTGCCTACGCAGTTCATGCTCCTCCTCCCGCAGAGCATCAAGCCGCTGGCTCCCCTCCGTGATGGCGGCGTTTGTCTTTTGTATCTCTGCGGCGAGCTTTTCATTCTGTTCCCGCTGGTTTTCAAGGGCGGCGATTGTTATATCCCGTTCTGAACGGTCAATAAAGTAGGCGTACAGCGTTTCATGCTGGCGTTGGGTATCGTAGCATTCCCAGATGCGGTTAATCTCTTCAAGCTGTGTCAGCCGTTCCCGAAGCATCGCCTCTTCATCCTCAAGCTGGGTATAATTGCGGATATTATCCTGCATCTCCTCGATATTCACAGGCTCATGGGTATCGCAGACAAACTCGGAGATAAATTTCTGTATATCCACATTGGGGTCGAAGGACACCGCTTTTTTGAGCAACTGACCGAACCGAGTCTGAAGCCCTCCGAGCTTACCGTAAAAGTCCTGCCTGAAAACCTGATTGGTGTCGGTCGTAAGACCGTTCTGCCCGTACTCCTCCCGTATAAAAGCGCGGACAGCGGCAATGTCTAGGGGTGTCTGGTTCACCGTAAAGGTATTATCCGGCAGGGGACCGTTAAAACGAAAAAACATCCGTTGCATATCATTTTCGGAATAGACGTCAAAACAACAGCCGGCGGTAAAAAAGGCGTTTTTCGCATCATCAAAGAATTCCATGACGATGAAGCTGGTAAACCGTCCGCTCCGCAGGCTTTTGAAGCCCTCTTCATCATCTCCCAATTCACCCAAGAGATAGCCCTTCAGGGTGCGGCTGCTCCTTCCGCTGGCGGCTTTGTTAAAAAACGTCCCCGAAGTATCCCCGAGGAGCAGAATCTGCATGGCGTCTATGATGGTGGATTTGCCCGACGCGTTTCTCCCCGTAAGGAAATTTATCTTTTCAAATTCAATAATGGTATGGGTAAAGTAATGCCAATGTATGAGTAGAAGCTTTTTTATCAGTTTCATAGCTGCGCTTATCCTCCGGTTTCCTCGTCTGTTTGATTTTTCGCTCCACTTGTCTTCAATTCCTCCACCTTCTTTTTCACCTCATTGATAGTACGATTGGAAATGATTGAAAGCACCGAGGGGAGAATAAGGAAATGGTTCCCGTCTCCGCTCCAGGGAGCGGTCTCCATTTTCTGTATAATATTAAAATGAGCCAGGGTACGCTGGGCTTCTATCCTATCTTTTTGCGTGGTCCGCTTTTTGTCCAGAACTTCGAGGGTATTCATTTCTCCGATTACCTCCGAGGTGCTGGTTTTGACTATGTGAAACCTGCCGGCTTCTTCCCTGCCTTTCTCATAAATCAGCCGGCAGATATAAAGGAAGAGGGTGGTAAAACGGTTAAGCTGCAGGCGGTTATGGGCGTTCTTGTTGGAAAGGGATATGATGCCATAATGGTCGTCCTTTTCAAGACGCCAGTCTGAAAGTGCAAAGTACTCCTCAAAGAGGGGAAATAATCGGGACACGAGCTGGTAATCCCGGTTGGGCAGGGTCATGTGCTGGGAAGGCTGGTATTCGTGGCGCACCAGATAGGTGTGGGAGAGCAGGTAATTTGCCATACGGCGAAAATCCTCTTTCTCGTTGCTACTGAGTTTCTCGAATTCTTCAAGCATGACCTTTTCTCCCTTTTTTGCGGAACTCCATCTTGGGGATACGATAGCCGTTCCGTTCTATTCGTCCTCCGTGCAGACTTACCGTATAGCCTTCTAGTTCTCGGCAGCGGATAAGGGCAAAGATGAGCAGTATGAAATCGGTGTCATCCTCAACCGGAATCTCTTCGCTTGCAACGACAGCCTCTCCCGCCTTATCCAGAACGGCGGTGGAAAAAAGCCCTTCCACAAAGCGGCGTATCCTATCCAGAGAGTAAAGGTTTTTCAATTCCTCCTTAAGCCGCGCAAGCGCGTTGTCCGCAAAACTGCCCCGGTCGGCTATTTGAAGAACTTCCTTGTTCAGCCTACGGGTCTGGGAGTCTTTGCGAAAAACAGAGTCAGCATCCAGAAAATACTGGCGGTTAACGCTGATATTCACCTCAAGCAGAGCGCCAATCCGGTCCCGCGCTTCACCCGACGCCTTCCCATAAGCTTTGAGAATGTCTAGAACTTTGCCTTTGACGCTCTGATCCGCCGCCATCATGTAGGTCATTTTATCAATAGAGTTTTTTACATAGGCATGGTAGCGCCGGTCTATCTCGTCCGTGGTCTTGTCCAGATTTTCATATACCTCCATTGTATAATGGATGGCGGAAAGGATTTCCTCCTGCGCCTCTTCCTCGGTCTTGTATTTCCGCACCTCTTGAGCCCGTTCCCGCATTCCCGCAATAAGCCCTTCGTTCTCCAGAATGGCTGCGAGAATATCCTGTACCGGCGCCCGGTAGCGGTGAATGGAATCCATGGTTTTAATTGGATGATATATACGGTCAGCGAGGGGCTTGAATTGTTCAAAATGGCTCTCCAACAGTTCGTTCACGCTGCTTTGCACCGGTATTCGTTTCAGGTAGCCGCGGATGTTATGATAAAAAGTTTTCAGTTCAGAGGTGAGCTGTTCGGTATTCCGTCTGGCTGTGATGAGCGCGTTAAACATCTCCCATGGACCTTCCTGCACGGCTTGTTTGAGTGCCGAATATGTTGAGTAAACGAGGGAATTGTACTCGTGGACTCTCTCATCACGCAGCTCGTCCAAGAGCCGCATCACCCGGATAGCGTAATCGCGGGGCGTGATGATCTCGGTAAAGGTTCCGTCCATTTCCTCTTTGTCAATCCAACCGGTCTGTATGAACCGGTTTAGGATAAGTCGGGCTTTGCTCTGCGCGGTCAACCCACCTGCCCCCTGAGCCGTGTCAGGCATATCCTGACTTTTATCCTCCGCTTCGAGGATAAAGACCCGATCTTCAATAAGGGCAATGAGCGAGGCAATATAATCATCCACCCGTATAACAAGACCGTTTTTAAGAAAATCATTGAGCAGCATAAGGGCGTCAAAATAAATCTCCCGGTTTCCCGATGAGAGGAGGGAAAAGAAATTACCCGGAATAAGGCTGAACAGATTCATAGAAACCAAGTATACCATCCTTTCCCGATATTTACTAGGGAATGTCATTAAAAGGACAGACTTCTAATTTTGACGGCGAGGTCTGACCTAATGATGGCGAAGGACAATCGACGGTTTATCAACGGCGGTATCGTGGATTATCAGAACCGGCGCTCCAGCGCCGACGCTTTTGCCGCTGGCGGGGATAGGGGTATGTGGAAAAGCATAGCACAGTCCCTGCGGACGGATGTATAGCGGTCGGAGGCAATCAAATGATAGGGCGTACAAAAGAGGGCTGAATACCAAAATCCATCTTTCTACAGATTAATAAGGGAAAGCCAGTGCGTATCATCCTTTCAGTAGGGCAGGATGCGGATTGCGCCTCTGCGCTGCGCTTAACTGAGGGTTTGCCGATAGAGGGTATGACGTGAACCAGATAATGGACAACACCGCCTGTTCAAGAGGCATTGAATGAGTGATCCCGTCCAAGCGAAAGCGGACGAAGCAACGGTACTATGACAAAGAGCTGTATAAGGAGCGCTAAAGCATGTATTGCGGTGGCTCAGACAGTGCAGAGGTAGTGCTACTCGCTCTGATTCCTTTCCTGCCGCTCTCTATCTCAGATCTATCTTCCTCGCCTCTTTGAGGATACCCTTAGAATGATTCAGTTCTGCCACAGAATGATTCAATTCTGCCATAGAATGATTCAATTCTGCCATAGAATGATTCAGTTCTGCCACAGAATGATTCAATTCTGCCATAGAATGATTCAGTTCTGCCACAGAATGATTCAGTTCTGCCATAGAATGATTCAGTTCTGCCACAGAATGATTCAGTTCTGTCATGGAATGCAAGACTCGAGCTGCACGAGCTTAGAACTGTATTCGTATTCCTATGGAATTGAGCGTGCAATAAAAAGCAATCGTATCAGGCTGTCAGGTCTTATGCAGTAATTGATTAAAATCACGCCCGACCGTTGTGCCTATCAATGCTCAGGCTAGGGCTTCCGAAAACCAATGCACATCAACCGTTACGCCCCGTCCAATATTGGTCGGAAAAACAGAGGGGCGATAGTTCTGCTGCCGCACTGTAGGTTCAAACGATAGGTAGGCACGATGGTATATGAGCATGTATTGCGGTGGCTCAGACAGTGCAGAGGTAGTGCTACGTGCTCTGATTCCTTTCCTGCCTGCCGCTCTCTATTTCAGAGCTATCTTCTTCGCCTCTTTGATGACACACCCTAGACAAAGTTGCATAAAATGTGTATAAATTTTCATAAATTCTAAGGAGGATTTTATGAAAAACATTATCGTCGTATCAGTTATTATGATGGCAGTCAGTACCGCCGTTTTTGCAAAAGGCAGTACTCAGCAGCAGCAGCAAATCCGTATGGCAACAGGCGGCAATACCGGCACGTACTATGCTTACGGGTCTGCCGTCGGACAGATTCTGCAAGAGAAAATCAAAATTCCCATCACAATTCAATCAACCGGTGCATCAAAAGCAAATATTCAGCTTATTGCGGCTGGTGAAGTGGAACTTGCCATTGTACAAAACGATGTTATGGACTATGCTTACCGAGGTACTGAGCTTTTTACCGGCGAGCAGATACAGGCATTTTCATCTCTAGCCGCTCTCTATGCTGAAGTATGCCAAGTCGTTGCCGGTTCATCCGGTATTACCAGCATAGCCGAATTAAAAGGCAAAAGAGTTTCAGTCGGTGATGCCGGAAGCGGCGTTGAATTCAATGCAAAACAGATTTTGGCAGTCTACGGCATTACCTTTGCCGAGATTGATAAGCAGAATCTCAGCTTTGCCGCCTCAGCCGATGCGCTGCGTGATGGCAAAATAGACGCATTTTTCTGTACAGCCGGCGCTCCAACAACGGCTGTCGTTGATTTAGCTATTGGCAAAGATATTGTACTTTTGGAAATTGATGATGCCCATGCGGCGCAGCTTATGAAAGACTATCCTTTCTATACTAAGTATCCTATTCCAGCCGGCAGCTATCGCGGTGTAACCAAAGACGTACAGACTGTAGCGGTTAAGGCGACTTTTATCGTCAGTAACAAAGTCTCTGAAGAGACGGTTTACCTCTTGACTAAAAACTTGATTGAAAGCCAGAAAGACATTCAAAACGCCCATGCTAAAGGCGCAGAATTATCAGCAGCTTATGCAGTCAGCGGTATATCAGTACCATTCCATGCAGGAGCGGCGCGCTATTTCAAAGAAATCGGAGCTATACAGTAGCCTTTGGTAAAAGTGAAAACGGTGGTTTAGCGAGAGGGATATGCACTATCAAAAGTTCCCGCTGAAATGGTGGTATGGACTTGCTTTTAATCTTTCCCTCGTCGCGCTGACCTTAGCTGTCATGCTGGTTATTCAGCGCTCTCCGGTAGAGCTTGTTATTATTGATGCGGCTACCGGTCGTTTATACGGTCGGTGGTCAGTTAAAAACGGCAGCGAATTTGCCGTTGAATTTGTCCATTCAGTCAATCAGAGCCCTGTTAAAGACACCTTCATGGTGTCTGGCACGACCATTCGTCCGGTGTCAACAAGATTCAAGTCTTTTGGTGCTGGTATGCAGACAGAACTTGAACCGGGGCAGCGTTTGACCCGCGACGGCGATGCCATGGTTATCACCGGTTTTACTCAATCATTCCGGAAATTGCGCTATATTGTCGGTACTGTTTCTGATCATAGTCTGTTTATCAACGGCGCAGAGATAAGTCTGCGGGATTTGTGCGGCAAAAATGCCCATCTGGTGATTCGGCTCTACCGCACCGTATTAGGGTTGAGCCCGGCGAGCCTCTTGCACGAGGTCCAAGCGGCTCACGCATTGGCGTTACAAGGGACAATGCCTTTTTAAGCGTATGCTTCTTGTGCCGGCAGGTGATAGTACCGCCCGCACAGGGCGGGTTATTTATATCTTACGGAGACACATTATGATTGCTATCATTTCAGTACTTTCACTCTTTGTCGTTGCGCCGACAGTGGTTTTTTCGTTTATTTATCATCTTGAAAAGAATAAAAACGAAATAAGAAAACTCCAGATTCAGAAAGAAATATTAGCATTAGAACTAGAAAAAGAAAAACTGCAGCTGCTCAAGCTAGAAGCAGAAAGCAAACAATACGACCGTTTAATTAACGGATAAAATCCAGAGAGCCTGTCGTCTCAGGGCGCGTGTTCTTGAGCCGGTACTTTTACCTCTGTGCTGCCGTCAATTCAAGATAGGCTAATTCAGCCAAGCCAAAATCAGCATTTCTGCTGAAATCCTGAGCATACTCATCGTAGAGCATATCTTCGTACATTTTGCCGGCAAAGCTTTCATCAATAAATCCAGATTTTTGAATGGTACTCCGCATACTATTCAGCAGATTTTTAATTAGAAACGTCTCTAAAGCCTCGCATTGCTCATAGAGCTTATCCGTTTTATCAATCACCGGCTTTTTTGCGCCATCTGATGCGGCACTGTTTTTCTCAAGTAATGCTGAGAAGGTCGTTCCGGTCTGTGCCGCTTTTTCTAATGCCGGAGCCGGCGTAAAGCGCCCTGCATCGAGGTAGAGCGCGCTTATGGTTTCAAGTTTCATACGTTCATTGTCGGCATAAAAAGCAGGTTTTTGAAAATCTGCTGGTTGAGCTACCCACCGCTTTTAGCGAAGGGCTTCTTGTTTCACAGACCAAACTGAGACTGACAGAGCAAGCCCTGCTGCTAATAAGTGCGGTTTCAGCCTTGCCCGCAAGAATATTTAATCCTTCTTGTAGTATATGCGCCGCTTTCCTTTCTCTGTCTTCAGAGTATCTGCATCCGCACGTATACCTCCTGTCCTTCAGCGTGAATTTGTTCTCACGTCCGCACTCAGGACAGCTCCCTGTTGAGGCGAACCATTTATCCACTATGACCGTTTGAGACAATTTTCCTCTGTCTCTCATTATTTCGCCCATAATCGAATGCTGTATCCGGCTTCTCTCCCCTTTCATCTTTGACGATTTCCATCCAGCGATATTCTCGTCCTGTACCGCTATCACATCGTTCTCTTTTCCTATCTTTGCTACGAACTTATTCTTTTCATCCCGTTTCTTATTGCCTACCTTTTCGTATTCTTTATCGAGTATCTTCCGCCGTCTTTCATGGTTCCTCGTCCGCTTCTTCCTCTTCGCTTATGCTCTGTTTATCTTCTTTGCGAGGGCGTGTGTCGTCTGACCTATGGGGCGGAGGATAATGCCGTCTTACACCTTCACGCGCATCTTTTTTCCGAGAATACCGGTGGGCTTTACTGAAAGAATAATGATGAGAATCGCAAAAGAAATGGCATCAGCGTATTGTGATGAAATAAAACCCTTGGTCAGCGTTTCTGCAATACCGAGAATGAAGCCTCCCAGCATAGCGCCCGGCACTGAGCCTATACCGCCGAGTACCGCAGCAACAAAAGCTTTGAGACCGGGCATAGTACCCATAGTCGGCGATATTTGCGGGTAGGCGCAGGCAAAAAGAATACCGCCGGCTGCCGCAAGAATAGAACCGAGGGCAAAAGTAAAGGAAATAGTGCCGTTCACCGAAATACCCATGAGACTTGCAGCCTGCATATCGTATGATACCGCGCGCATTGCCTTACCGCGTTTGGTGTAGTTGATAATATAGTTAAGCATGAGCATGAGGAGCGCCGACAGGACAATAACAATAATCTGAATATTTGAAATTGATATCGCCCCGATTACCAGCGTATTGACCGGCGGACGGGGAAATTGGCGCGGGTTAGGTCCTACAAAAGGCAGTACCCGTGCGCCGTTTTGTAGAATGAGTGAAATCGCAATAGCTGTAATCAGTGAATTGAGCCGCGGGGCAGTGCGCAGAGGACGGTAGGCAAAGCGTTCAATAAGAACTCCCAGTACTCCGCAGACCAGAAACGAAGCTAAAAATGCTATGACTAACGAAGCCGGCGATACTCCCAGCAGCGAGAGTAAAAAATAGCCGGTGTAGGCGCCCACCATCAGTATATCACCGTGTGCAAAATTGATGAGCATGACAATACCATAAACCATGGTATAACCGAGCGCAATCAGTGCATAAATACTGCCGAGGGATATTCCATTGATGAATTGCTGTAGAAACATTGCCATAAAATACTGCTGATGAGTGAGAGAGGACAGACAAGGGCGAGGATACGCCTTGTTCTTTTCTGTCCATCCTCCCTCATTGCTTTCCTTTTTTGTTTTTTTCAGGGAGCTTTAGGGATTAACCGTCGTTTTATATACAGTGGTTAAGGCGCCGTTACTGCCCTTGACAACTTCCATCATAACAGCAGATTTAATCGGGTTCCGCCGTGAATCAAAGGTCAGATTGCCGGTAACATAGCTGCCATTCGTTTTAAGGAGCGCATCTCTTACCGCCGTCGGCTCGGTTGAGCCGGCTCTTATGATAGCATCTTTGATCATATACAAAGAGTCATACCCCAGAGCGGCAAAAGAAACCGGCACAGAATGGTACTTTGCCTGATAAGCAGTAACAAAATTGAGTACTTTAGGATCGGTCGAGTCCGAAGCATAGTGATCGGAATAAAAACCATTCAGCACTTCATCGCCGGCGTTTTCAGTGATACCGCCCCAGCCGTCAGCGCCGACTATAGGGGTATTGATGCCTTGTGCGCGTAATTGTTTAGCAATGAGAGAAACGGTGGCATAATAATCCGGCAAATATACCACATCAGGATTGGTGTTTTTTATTTTGGTCAGTTGCGCATTAAAATCAACATCGCCGGTCAGGTAGGATTCGGAGGCAACAACAGTGCCGCCGGCATTCCGGAAAGCTGCGACAAAGTTTTCCATAAGACCGACGGAATAATCATTACCGTTATCATACAGGACCGCTGCCCGCCGTGCCTTGAGGTTTGTTGCAGCAAAAGCGCCGCCGACTGTGCCTTGGAACGGATCGATAAAGCAGGCGCGAAACACATAATCACCGGCATCGGTAATTGACTCCATAGTTGCAGCCGGCGCTAAAAGCACTATCTTCTGTGCCTGAGCCAGAGAACTAATTGCTGCGGTACAGCCTGAGGTGAGGCTTCCAATAATGATCTTAGCGCCGTTTTGCGTTGTCAGCTTTTTATACGCATTAACCGTTTTTTCGGCGTTTCCCTCATCATCTTCGGAGATCAGCACAAGCTTTTTACCATCAATACCGCCGGCTGCATTGATTTCCTCAATAGCCAAGGCAATGCCGTTGCGCGCTTCTACCCCATAGACAGCTACAGGACCGGATAAGGGAAAAATACCGCCAATAGTAATAGTAGACGCTGTATCGCTACTGCCGCGGGCTGTTGCCAGCGTTCCCAGACAAACAAAAACACAGAGCATTAAAAATAATTTTTTCATAGAGTTCCTCCTCAACCAGAAAAATTAAATCGTATAAAACGACCATTCTTTAATACCATTTTCTTTGAAAAGAATCAAGTTGGAAAGGCAGGTAAAAAGTAAAACGGGATAGAATCTCAAGACTCTATCCCGTTTTATCGTATTATCACTTATACAATTTAGAAATCTTCAAGCGGCGCTTGACTATCCCTTATTTCAGGAATGACATAAACCAAAGTGCCGGTTTCACGCACTCGTAGTTCAGCAAAACCTTTAGCCACCATGGCATCCAATGCTTTTCTCGCTTCTTCTAATGAAATATTGCCGGCTAAAGCAAGATCAGTCAGTGTAATTATACCGTTATTCCTCTTTGCTTCAAGGAGAATTGAATGTTCTACCGTATTTTTTGTCTGTTGCGATGCCATACCCTGCTGATACTGATACATCACATCAACTTTTTCTAAACCGCGCAGCAAATTTGCATTTGCAGTACGCACTTGTGATGGCAGGGTAAAGAGATCATAAAGAGAACCGATACCAACTAAGCCACCGGTCAGCATCCACACAATTCCACTCGGTATTTTCCCTAGATACAACCGGTGAAAACCCAAAGTACCAAATCCTGAGATAAACCAAAGCAAGTACGCTATACCAACACTATACATAGTTTTCCCCCTCCTAATATCTAAAAACACCGATACTAGACACTCTATAGTACAGTATAGCAAACAAAGGAAAGTTTTCCAAGAGGAAAGCATAAAAACTTTTTACCGCTGCTAGCGCCGTACCGGCTCTCAAGCCCGCTGATTACCACGGTTATACGGACTGCCCTCAAAGCAGAGCCATCACAAGACCAGTCTGAGGTCTGTCCTCTGTCCTCCAAGCTGTCCTTAGTTGTTACCAGTGAGACAAGTCCTGCCGCAACTGTATTTTGATCAATGAACTTAGGAGTGTTTTCAAAAGGAGAAGGAGAGGGAGATAGATCTAACAGAGAGAGCAGCGAGAACGGAATCGGTGCGTTGACCATAACGTTAGAGATGGTTTAACACAGGGGTCGAGGTATCCGAGCGCAAGGGCGGTTTGTCTCTGTGCGCGTTCATCTCTAACTTAGAGGGCGAGGTCTGACTTACCCTGCCTCCGATGTCTGTCTGTGAGAAAAGAGAAGCCCGATAATAATAGACTTACCCACTTGAAAAGAGTAACTTAAAGAACAGTAAGGAGAAAAATGAAAACGACTCAAGGCTGCACAGGCGGAGGAAAAAGCGTAGTCTTATGAACACTGAACTTTCGGGTATACTTGCTTTTGGCGCGGGGCTTCTTTCGTTCCTGTCCCCCTGTGTGCTGCCGCTTATTCCTTCATGGCTCTGTCTCATAGGCGGTATAAGCATTGACCGCGGTGCTTTCAGCGCGGAGCACGAGAGCCGGCTTGCAAAAAACCGACTGCTTATCGCTACCCTTGTCTTTGTCTTGGGCTTTAGTACCGTTTTTACGGTAATGAGCCTGATCGTATCCCGTGCGTTTTTACTGCTCAGCAGCAAACAGACCATTATTAACGGCATCGCCGGCGCTTGTATCGTGCTGATGGGGCTGCATATTTTGTTCGATCTTTTTGCGTTTCTCAACTATGAAAAGCGCGCCCATTTGAGCAGCCGCCCGCAGACTCTGCTCGGCTGTTTTATAACCGGCGCTGCCTTTGCGACCGGCTGGACGCCGTGCATAGGACCTCTTCTCAGCAGCATTCTCTTTCTTGCCGCACAGGAAGGGGAAGGTGCACGCGCGCTGCTCTACCTTGCCTCTTATTCGCTGGGGCTGGGGCTGCCGTTTATCCTTGCCGCGCTTTTTATTCAGACTTTTCTCAAAAGACTCTCCGCTCTTATGCGCATATTGCCGCTTATTCAGAAGCTCAGCGGTGTTTTCTTAATCCTGCTGGGTATAGGGGTTATGTCAGGCTCTTTCCGTTCTTTCAGTGCCCGAATTATCCGGTACAGCGGCAACTTAGTGCAGATACTTTCCACCGAGAGCTTAGTTCTGCGGATTATTCCTGCCTGTTTATACCTGCTCTGCGCCGGTATTCCCTTAATCCGCCTGCTGCGCAAGAGAAAAATATTTTCCCTGAGCGCCGCTTTGGTCTGCTCAGGTTTCATCGCGCTTTTTGTGCTGCAAATAACCGGTCTGCTCAATACTGCTGGTATGATTGCCGAACTGGTGCTATTTTTGCAGAGTTTTTAACTGTACTTGTCATTTATACAGTATAATTTATAGTATAAACAGAGTAGTATTTTTTAAGGAGTTGAGCAATGAAAACAATTTTCAGAGCCTTTGTATTGAGCATACTGATTTTCTCAAGCTGCGCCTCAAACTCACCGGCGCAGGATACGCCGATAGGTCAGGAACTTCCTGCTGAGGCAGATGAGAAGGCAGAACCTGAGGAGAAGACAGCTGAACCTGAAGCTGAGACGGCTGAACCTGAGGAAAAGCCGGCACCAGAGCCGCAGGCTCTTGCTGTGCAGGAGGTGCCTGAGCCGACCATTCCGCCCAGTACTGCACTAAACCCGACGCTCCCAGAACCTGAGCGCAACCTTCAACAGGAAACAGAGTCGCCTTTTGTGGTAGAACCTGAGCCTCTTTTTATAGAGCCTGAACCGGCTCCTCGGTGGTCTCAGGCTGAGAGAGAAAGCTTATTGCAGAAGGTCAAAACGGAACTTGAGAAGTTTCCCTCTCCGGTGCAGGCTGAGATTGAGCGTGTCTTTACCGAATTGACCGGTCAGACGTTTTCCGCTTTTATGGAACAGGTTCGCACCTTTGAAGCGGACCCTGACAATGCCGATCCTGAACTCTTGGACGCTATTGCTACCGGCAGAACGGAATTAGTGCGGACCGTGAATACCATAGTTGAGCGGCGATCAGAGCAGGCAAAGAAAGCGGAGCCTTTTTTCTGGAACGATGATGATAAAAAGAATTTTGCCAATGCAGCTGAAACCCTCGTGAATGGGATCGAGGCATTGTCTACACAGGAGTATAACCGGCTCGCTTATTTTTTTAATGATGCGACGAATGGCAAAAGGCTCATTACGCTTATAAATGAGCTTGATGCTTTTAGTAAAGCGGTAAGGGACAACCCTCAGGCGGTAGGCACTGACACAACAACAGCGATTATTGACGGGCTTGATCTTCTCGTAAGAGTAATGAATAAACTGTCCGATTAACAAAAAAGGTTGCAGAATGCGGATAATAAAACAACCATGTCTTTTTGTTCTGACTGCAAGCTTGAGCATATCCTGTGTATCCTTATCCACGCAGGAAGAGCGGCTTTCGTCAATACGATCAACGATTGAAATACGTCTTTCAAATATAGAACGTGAGGTACAAACAGATCCGGCTCATGCCATACATTTGATCGAAGCTTATCAAGTGCTTTACGGTATGACGCCGGAGACGAGCGCTTACCGGGAATTGGCTACTGAACACTTAGTAGCGTTACAAGAAGCCGCGCTGAAAGAAAGCAGGTGGGATGATGCGGCTTCCCTCGCCCGTTCCCTTGCAGTGCTGGGTATTAGTGTTAATGAGACCGGACAGGAACGGGAAATACTGCTCAATGAAGCTGTGCAGAACCTTGAATACGGTAATAATCTGCTCGCCTTTTTATCAGCGGTACGCGCCGATAGTATAAGCCCTCTTGATGCAAAGGAAGCCCTTCCCTTTTTAGAACGCTCGTATGCAATCCGTCAGAGGCGGAGCGCGGCTTTTTTCTTAACTATTATTGATAATGAAGAGGACGAAAGTATTGTTATAGCGGATGAGGTGCGTTCTTTTGCCGGCGGACAGGATACGGCAAGCGATATGATTAAAGGAGTCGCAACGGTACTCGTTGATCGCGGCTACCGTATTGAAAAAGGATGGGGCATGGCGGATATGATCATTGGTTCGGCATTTTTTGTGGATAGTTCCGGGCTGATGATTACCAATTACCATGTTATTGCAAGCGAAGTAGACCCCGAATATGAAGGCTATTCCAGAGCCTTCATACGCACCGGCACCGCAGGCAGCAACCGTATTCCGGTTAAGGTCATAGGATGGGATAAAGCTTTGGACTTGGCGCTTATTAAAGCAGAGATAACGCCGGACTATGTTTTTTCTATCATTGATCGCGCCGTTCCCCTTATTGGAGAGAGTATTTACGCCATAGGCTCGCCAGCCGGTCTTGAAAAGACCGTTACGCAGGGCATTGTATCGGCATTGGGGCGCAGATTTTTATCTATCGGTGATTGTATACAGATCGATGCGGCGGTAAATCACGGTAATTCAGGCGGTCCTGTGGTTGATACGGAAGGACGGCTGGTGGGTATAGTCTTTGCCGGTGCAGAACAATTTCAAGGGCTTAACTTTGCGGTCCCGGCAGAACGGCTTGCCGCTGCACTGCCGGCTCTCATTGCCGGAGGCAAGGCGGAACGCCCGTGGCTCGGCTTAACCTTGAGTGAAACGGCGCAGGGGACTGAAGTTATTTATGTTGCACCGTTTACGCCGGCGTCTGAACAAAGGCTACCGGAAGGAATGGCTCTTAGTATGATTAACGGTCAAAGCGTAGATGCACCACACGGAATGCGTATTCCGGCATGGCAAGACCTGCTTTTTCCCACAAGACCCGGCGAGCTGGTGTCCATAACACTGGTAGACGGCACGACCCGTATACTCCAGTCGGTTGTCCGCAACGATGTGCCGCTTGCAGAGGCTGCACAAAAAGATAGGCGGGAACGAGTGGTTGCACCGCTTTTTGGTCTTATTCTTGGTCCTTCAGTTGAGGGGTATACCTCCTCGTCATTGTATTTAGTAAAAAAAGTCATTCGCGGCTCTGCTGCCGATGATGCCGGTCTATCGGTTGATGATCCTGTTTCTATTCGACGCTTGCAGATTGTGGAAGATGAAGGCTATGCACTCTTGAGACTTCAAGTACGGAAACGCCGGGCAGGCTTCTTTGAGATGCCTCTTACCCTGCTTGCAGCACTCGATTCGCCTAATACACTGTGAAACAAGAAGCCCACCGCTCAAGCGGTGGGCTTCTTGTTTCACAGACAAAACGTAGACCGGCAGAGCAAGCCCTGCCAATACGTGCGGTTTCAGCATCCGCACGTATGCCTCCTGTCCTCCAGCCTGAGTTTGTTTTTACTCCCGCACTCAGGACAGCTCCCTGTTGAGGCGAACCTTCTCTCTACCCCTGCCTTTGAGGTCTGACCCATCATAGTGCAGAGACCATCTCACGCCACCCCACGGTCAGACTTCACAAGCGCTAACGCGTGGGTTAGACTGTCTCTAACGTGTATGTTAGAGGTACTCTAACGCATAAGTTAGAGATAGTCTAATGCATAGGTTAGAGATAGTCTAACGCATAGGTTAGAGATAGTCTAACGTAATGCCCACCGTTGGACAAAGCCGTATACGTTGGTTTTGCTCAGAGCGCCTGTGAGCGGTGCCGCATACCAGTATATTCCTATAATCCTTATATCTTTTATAGGAATAACGCTTGACAAAAGAATATAAATAACTATAATTATTTTTTACCTAGTATTCGTAGGAAATTAGCCGTATGAGGAGGTTAAAAAAGATGAAATCTTGTAGCTGTCAATCGGATGACTGTTGTTGAAGAACGCACTGTATAGATTTTTTATGGAGGAATTTTACAATGAAAAAGATGCTCTTAGTAGCATTACTAATTATAAACTCCGTGCTTGCGTTTACAAGCGCACGGAGGGATAGTACGTATACTTTATGGAATACGCTTGAACGATGGAAATCCGATTACCAGTGGGTTGATTTGAGCTTTGAGCTCAGTCCTGATACACCCCATTGGTATGGATTTAATCCGCTTGAAATAAAGCCGCTCTACACTTTTGAAAATACCGGCGGTGTTTTTCTTGCCTATCAATACACCTTATCCGGGCAGTACGGCACCCATACCGATTTCCCCGGTCATTTTGATCCTGATGGACGGCTTACCCATGAATACACTGTGCAGGACTTAGTGTATCCTTTGGTAGTTATTGATAGATCTGCGGCGGTTGCGCTTAATGCGGATTATGTCCTCACCAAACAGGATGTCTTAGACTGGGAAGCACAGTACGGACAGATACCGTCAGGATCATTTGTTGCATTCCGTAGTGATTGGTCAAAACGGACAGCGCTTGAATATGAAAACAAAGATGATAATGGCAATTCCCATTATCCGGGCTGGGATATTGAAGCGCTTAACTATCTTATCGAAGTACGTAATGTTGCTGTGATAGGGCATGAGACACCGGATACCGATTCTGCACTTACCGGTGCAACGGTCGGCTTTATTGGTGAAGACTATGTTCTTGATCACGACAGATTAAACGTAGAACTGTTGAAGAATCTCGACCGCGTACCGCCGGTTGGAGCAATCGTTTTTGTTACCTTCCCCAAACTGAAAAATGGAACGGGGTTTACCAGTCGGGTTTTTGCTATAAGCCCGCACATACAAGAGGAGTAGTTTATGTCTCATTATCATTTTGATACGCTTAAAATCAGAGCCGCCTATGATCCGTCTTTACATAATCAGGCAGTTTCACCGCCGATTTATCAAACAACGGCTTATGAATTTCAGGATACTAAAAAAGCCGCTGCGCTTTTTGCATTTACTGAGCCGGGATTTTTATACACACGGGTCAATAACCCCACCGTAGATATTCTGGAACGCCGGATTGCGGAGCTTGACGGCGGCAGCGCTGCGCTTGCGCTTGCCTCCGGCATGGCGGCAATTTCCTATACGATTTTAACTTTAGCAGAGGGCGGCGGCAGAATACTGGCGAGTCCTTACCTGTACGGCGGAAGCACCGATGCTTTTCAGCGGCTTTTTCCTCGTTTTGGTATCCATTTTGACCAGTCCGCTGCTGTTATTGATAATCCGGCGGAATTGGAAAAAGAGATCAAGCCGGATACTAAGGCTATCTTTGTTGAATCAATCGGTAATCCAACCGGTGCTATTGCCGATTTGGAAACTTTAGCCGCAATTGCCCACCGGCACGGTATCCCGCTCGTCGTGGATAATACCTTTGCAACTCCGTACCTTCTTAATCCCATACAGTACGGCGCTGATATTGTCGTTTACTCGGCGACAAAAGCGCTCAATGGGCATGGCAATCTGATTGCCGGTTTGATAGTAGAAGCCGGCAAATTTGCTTGGGGTAACGGTAAATTTCCTCAACTGCAAGAACCTGAGTACCTTCTGCGCGATCGCAGTACCGGTAGAAAGCGCAGTTTTTTAGAAGTGACTCCCCAAGCTCCCTTTGTAACCCGGATACGTTTAACCTACCTTAACTATTTCGGCGCCGCTCTGGGACCCTTTGATGCCTATCTAACCCTGCTTGGCGTTGAAACGCTCTCCGAACGGCTGCAAAAACAGGTTGAAAATGCCAAAAAAGTAGTTGCCTATTTGGAAAAGAACGAACACGTGGCGTGGATACAGTATTCTGGATTGCCGTCAAGCCGGTATTACCAGCAGGGCAAAAAGTATTTTCCGAAAGGGCTGCCCGGTATTTTTTCCTTCGGCTTCAAAGGAACTATAGCGGAGAGTGAAGCTTTCCTCGATGCGATACAGTTGTGGAGCTACCATGTCAATGTCGGAGATGCCCGGTCATTGATTGTCAATTCCCCCAAAACAACGCACAGTGAATTGACCGAGGAAGAACAGAGAAAGGTTGCTATAGAGCCTAATTTGATCCGTCTCTCTCTTGGTTTGGAAGACCCGGAAGATTTGATAGCCGATCTGGATCAGGCTTTCGCCACCGTCTTCGGCGCAGCCGCGCAAAAAGAGCGGCAATCTTAGAAAGATTATTGAAAAATTACTATGGCTGAAACATTTATACGGATAGAAGGTTTGCGCAAAACCTTTCAAAGCCGTGGAAAAAACTTTGCCGTTCTGAACGGGATCAATCTGGCAATCGAAAAAGGTGATATTTTTGGCATTGTGGGCTTCAGCGGTGCAGGGAAGACAACCCTTATCCGCTGTATCAACCGGCTGGAAACACCCGATACCGGCACTATCACCATAGGCGGCAAAGAAGTTACCGGTCTTTCGCTTCATGAGCTTGAAGCTTACAGGCAGAAGATCGGTATCATCTTCCAGCAGTTTAACCTCTTGGATTCCCGTACCGTTTTCGGCAATGTCTCCTTCCCGCTGGAAGTTGCCGGAGAAAAACGCCCCGCGCTCAAAAAGCGGGTCATGGAGATACTGGAGCTTGTGGGGCTGTCGGCAAAGTCTGATTTCTATCCCGGACAGCTAAGCGGCGGGCAGAAGCAGCGGGTCGGCATTGCCCGTGCATTGGCGAATAAGCCGGATATTTTGTTGAGTGATGAGGCGACCTCGGCTTTAGACCCGCTGACCTCTCTTTCCATTCTGGATCTGCTTGTGGATATTAACAAAAAGCTGGGGCTTACCATTGTCCTCATCACCCATGAGCTGGATGTGATCCGGTATGCGTGTAGTCAGGTGGCGGTGCTGGAAGAAGGGCAGATAGCGGAAGCCGGCAGCGTAAAAAGTATATTTATGAATCCGAAGAGTGAGACAGCAAGACTGTTTATGAAGATAAACAGGGATTTTTCAACACATGACTTACAGGATGGCAGCGGTATATGAACAGCGGCGGAATAACAAAAATGCTCATCACGCTAAAAAGCGCTTTTAGCGCCGGCACGTGGGGAATTGTTGCCCCTTCCATCAGCCAAACGCTGTATATGGTGCTGCTCACCACCGTGCTGACCGGTTTATGCGGTCTTATGCTGGGGATAGCTTTGATCCTTACCGATAAGGACGGGCTTTACCCGCTGCCGGTTTTTAATGCGGTGCTGGGAGGGCTTATCAACATCCTCCGCTCCATGCCGTCCATGATCATCATTATTCTGACCCTGCCTCTTTCGCGGCTGATCATCGGCATATCCTACGGACCGAAGGCGTGTATTATTGCCCTTGCGGTAAGCTGTATCCCCCTCTTCGCCCGGCTGGTTGAAAGTAGCATAGTGGAGGTGGCGCAGGGTAAGGTGGAGGCGGCAAAAGCGATGGGCGCACGGAACAGAGATATTATTTTCAAGATCATGCTGCCTGAGGCGCTGCCGTCTCTGGTGCGCAACTTCACCATCGCCATCATAGCGATCATATCAACGACCGCCTTAGCCGGTTCTTTTGGCGCCGGCGGGCTGGGGGACGTGGCTGTCCGCTTCGGGTACAACCGCTTTCGGGCGGATATTCTCATCGCAGCCGTACTGGTACTGATCGTCTTGGTTAATGCGGTGCAGTTTGTGGGCGAGGGCATCGCCAAATATATCTTAAAGAAACGCCACTTACTCTAAGCGGCGCAAGAATCTATAAAAATCTATCAGCCGTTGGCTGAGGAGAGCGTCTTCCTGTGTGAAGGCGCTGCTCAAACAAAAAGGAGTATGGTATGAACAGGGTATTTGGGGTTTTTCTGGTTGCAGCATTTATGCTTATTGCTCTTGCTGGTTGCCAGAAAACCAAACAAGAGGGCACCGCTGCCCCGGCGCAGACAAGCACTCAGGCTGAAGCGGCAACGCCTGCTGCACGGATAGGGCTGACTGTGGTTGCGGATTTAGTGCCGCATACGGAGCTGCTGGAATTCGTCAAGCCCCAATTGGCAACGCAGGGCATTGATCTAACGGTTATTTCGTACGGCGATGTTACCAATGGCAATGCCCAGACATCGGCGGGAGAATTCGATGCGAATTTCTTTCAGCATGAACCTTACTTACAATCGGTCGTAAAAGAGATGGGCTACGATCTGGTCAACGCCGGGAACATTCACGTTGAACCTATAGGGGCGTATTCTGAAAAATTTCGGACAAAGGAGGAGCTGCCTGATACGGCAACGATAGCTATACCGAATGATGCGACCAATGAGTTTCGGGCTTTGACTATACTGGCGGAAAATGGTTTTCTCAGACTAAAGGAGAACACGGATATTTATGCCACGACCGCTTTGGATGTGGCAGAGTATCTCAAGCCAATTACGCTGGTTGAAATGGACTCCGCGGCTATTTTGCGGGTTCGGGATCAGTTTGACGCCTATATTACCAATACCAATAAGGTGCTGGAGGCGGGCATTGATACGCAAACGGTTCTCTTCAGAGAAGGCAGAGATTCGCCGTATGCGAACATACTGGTTGTAAAGCCGAGCCGTCTCAATGATCCGGCGATTAAGGCGCTCTACCACGCGTTGACCAGTGAAGAGGTGCGCCAGTTTATTACAGAACGCTACAAGGGTGCGGTTATCCCCGCATTCTAGGGTGTATCGTCAAGAGCAAGGAAATAAAGTAAGATAAAAAGTGGAACTATAGTGTCTTTGAGCGGGGTTAATTCTGCTCAAAGAGTAATTATTGGGTCTTTGAGAGAGGAGATCGGGTCTCTGAGAATGCTTATTGGGTCTTTGAGAGAGGAAATCGGGTCTCTGAGAATGCTTATTGGGTCTTTGAGAGAGGAAATCGGGTCTCTGAGAGTGCTTATTGGGTCTTTGAGAGAGGAAATCGGGTCTCTGAGAATGCTTATTGGGTCTTTGAGAGAGGAAATCGGGTTTCTGAGAATGCTTATTGGGTCTTTGAGAGAGGAGATCGGGTCTCTGAGAATGCTTATTGGGTCTTTGAGAGAGGAAATCGGGTTTCTGAGAATGCTTATTGAGTCTTTGAGTTTGACGACACCTCCGAGGAGCGAGACAGACCTTGAATGGAACGGTCAGCATGCCTGACCACAGAGTATCAGCGCGGCTGACCTGATATGGTCAGTACGCCTTTGAAGCGGCAACCGCCGACATGGTGAAACAGGTGCCGCACCGGGCGCCGCTTACAAAAACTAATGAAGAAGGATAATTATGAGTGAAATCAATTTACGATCTTCGAGCGTGCCAGTGAGAGAAACACGGCTCGGATCAATAACTGGCTATGCCGGCACTGCCTCTAATTTGGTGGACTGCGCCCGTCAAGGCTGTCTCAAGGAAAAAAAACGTTCCTTCAGCCAATGTCTGGGCTGCTCTACCTCAAATGCCGCCTGCACCCTCGTCCTGATACAGGATGCAGCAGTGATAAGCCACGGTCCGGTCGGCTGCTCCGGTTGCCTGCATGAATTCGCCTTTACCTACCGGGTCAACGGTGTACATCGGGCGGTCTTTGAGCCGACTCCCCGCCGGATATTCACGACCGATTTGGGGGAAAAGGATACGGTTTACGGCGGCGGCGAAAAATTGGCGCAGACAATCCGCACCGTCTTCAAGCGGGTCAAACCCAACGCCATCTTTATCATCACCACCTGCGCCTCCGGCATCATAGGCGACGATGTGCAGGGAGTGGCGGATGAACTTGAAGAGGAAATAGGCATTCCGGTCGCGGCTGTTTTCTGCGAAGGGTTTCGGTCAAAGATTTGGACAAGCGGCTTTGATGCCGGCTATCATGCCATCGCCCGCAAACTGATTAAAAAGCCGGTAAAAAAGCAGCAGGATTTGGTCAATGTGATAAACTTTTGGGGAGCGGATTTTATCGGCGGCTGGTTCAAAGAGCTGGGCTTGCGGGCAAATTACCTGACCCCCTTTGCCACAGTCGCCCAGATTGCCTCCTCTTCTGAAGCTGCCTGTACCATGCAGGTTTGTGCAACGCTCGGTTCTTACCTCGGCGCCGCCTTAGAGCAGGGATTCGGCGTGCCGGAAATCAAAGTATCGCCTCCTTATGGCATAGCGCAGACTGAACGGTGGTTTCAGGAACTGGGCAGACTAACCGGTCGAGAAGAAGAAGTTGCAACCTTCCTGAGCAAAGAGCGGGAACGATGGCTGCCGGCAATAGAAGAGCTGCGATCAAAGCTTGCCGGCAAGACCGCCTATGTTACAGCAGGCGCTTCACATGGGCATTCTTTGCTGGCAGTGCTGAAGGAGCTGGGAATGAAGCCGGTCGGAGCTGCGATCTTCCACCACGATCCTCTCTACGACAACGGCGCGGTAACCGCTGATACCTTGCAAAATGTGGTCAATGATTATGGGGATATTCCCCGGTACACGGTCTGTAACAAGCAGGAATTTGAGCTGGTCAATGTTTTGCACAAAGCCCGCCCCGATATTCTGCTTGCCCGGCATGGCGGCATGACCCTTTGGGGAGCGAAATTCGGCATCCCCTCCCTTTTGATAGGCGATGAACATTTCGGCATGGGCTATCAGGGACTGGTACAATACGGCAAGCGGATCTTGGAAACCATGGAAAACGATGAGTTCGTTAAGAATTTTGCGAAACACGCGGTTAATCCGTACACGGAATGGTGGCTTGCGCAAGAGCCGTATACCTTTCTGGAAGCATAGGAGGGGGCGTACCGGTGATAGAACAAGAACGTTTTATGTGTGCGATTGGGGCAATGCAGACGGTCGTGGCGATTAAGCGCGCGCTGCCTATTCTCCATTCAGGTCCCGGTTGCGGGACCATGGTAGCCGGCTTTTTTGAACGGTCGACCGGTTATTCAGGCGGCAGTACCGCCCCCTGTACCAACTTCTCTGAAACGGATGTGGTATTCGGCGCTGAGGCAAAACTGGAAAAGATAATCCGCAATTCGTACCAGATACTGAAGAGCGATATACAGGTCGTTTTAACCGGCTGCACGGCGGCTATTGTCGGCGATGACAGTACACGGGTAACTAAGCTCTTTGCCGCCGAAGGAAAACCCATTGTCTTTGTCGATACTCCCGGTTTCAAGGGGACTAATTACGAAGCCCATAGTACGGTTGTCAATGCGATTATTGATCAGTTTGTCAGTCGGTTCAGTGCCGATACCGTAAAAGAGCCGCGGCTGGTCAACCTCTTTGCCTCAATTCCCTATCAGGATCCTTTTTGGAAGGGTAATTTAGAAGAGTACAAACGGCTTATTGAAGGGATAGGGCTGAAAGTCAATATCCTTTTTGGTCCCTCGGCAGGGGGTGTTGCAGAATGGAAGACAATTCCACAGGCGAACTTTAATATCCTGATTTCCCCATGGTTCGGACTGCCGATTGTCGAGCATTTGCAAGAAAAATACGATCAGCCTTTCTATCAATTTCCGGCTGTCCCCATTGGCGGTAATGAAACGACTCGGTTCTTACGGGAATTGACAGCTTATGCGAATGAAAACGGAGCCGCCCTTTCTCTTGCGGATGCGGAATCTTTTATTGCCGCGGAAGAAGGGGCATTCTATGAAGAGATTGATAATCTCGCGACATTTCTATTGGAATTTCGGTATGGACTGCCGGCTTTTGTGCATATTCTGCATGATGCCGGTTATGTTTTGGGCATGGCGCGCTTTCTCTTACATGAGACCGGCATTGTACCGAAAGAACAGTTCATTACTGATAAAACGCCGGAACAGTACCACGAAGCGATTAGCCGGCAGATAGCCGGTATTTCTGCCAAGAGGAATATTCCGCTCTATTTCCAACCTGACGCCGGTCTCGCTCAGGAACAGATCCGTGCGACAGAGCATGAGGGGCGCGGCTTAATAATCGGCAGCGGGTGGGATAAGGAACTTGCTCAGAAAAAGCACTACGATTTTTTATCCGCGGCACTGCCGTCTCCCTATCGACTGGTGATGAACACAGGGTATGCCGGTTACCGCGGAGGGCTACGCCTCATCGAGGATATTTATAACAACGCATTAGCGACGTACCGGTAAAAGGAGTATGAATACTATGAACACGCAGCTACGGCATATTGCCCAGAGACATCCCTGTTTTTCCCATCAAGCGTCTATGAACCGCGGACGTATACACCTGCCGGTCAGTCCGGTTTGCAATATACAGTGCCGGTTCTGTCGACGCGCCTTTAATAAAATAGAAAACCGTCCAGCAGTCGCCTCCGGTCTGCTTGAACCAAAAGATGCAGTCTCTTACGTAAGAGGCGCGCTTGAACTCTGTCCGGAAATTACCGTTGTCGGTATCGCCGGTCCGGGCGATCCTTTGGCAAGCCCTCATGCCCTGCAAACATTCCAGCTTATTTATCAAAATTTTCCGGAGATGATTAACTGCCTGAGTACCAACGGCTTATTGCTTGAGGACTATGCGCTCGATCTTTTTCATGCGGGCGTTCAAACGGTAACCGTCACGGTCAACGCGGTTGATCCGGCGATCTTAGCACATATCTGTGCCTCTATCATCGTGGAAGGAAAGCGGTATGAAGGGTACGAAGGAGCTGCACAGTTGATCGCAGCGCAAAAGCGGGGCATAGCAAAAGCGGCGGCATTGGGAATGCTCATTAAAATAAATACGGTCTTGATTCCGCCTTTGAACGGCGATCATATAGCAGATATTGCCCGGACTGTCAAAGCTTTAGGCGCCGGTATCATCAACATTATTCCGCTGATACCGCAGTACGAATTCAGTGATTTTCAGTCGCCGGATTGTATTGACCTCACGCTTGCGCGAGAGGCGGCGGAAGAATTCTTGCCGGTCTTCCGGCATTGTCAGCATTGCCGTGCCGATGCCTGCGGTATTCTGGGTAAAACAGACCTGTTTTTACCCCAGATAGAACAGAGCTTTTCCCATGGTTAAGCGTAACCGGCTCGTTCTCAGGTCTGTCTGTCCGCTCACGGGAAAGGCGCAGGTCTTTTGTCTTCGGTTAGAGCAGAGACGCTGGTTCAAAAGCGGGTATCCGGCAGGTGCAAGAGAAAGTTTTAGTATAAGGAGGGTTGTATGTCATGGAGAATAGCTCTGGCAAGTATTGATAATCTACTGGTAACGGAGCATTTTGGACGGTCAAAATGGTTTTATATACGGGATTTAGAACCGGACGGTACCAGTAAAACGGTTGAAAGGCGGCTCTTCCAGCCACTCTGTGCTGCGTGTGCCGATCATAATCCTGCCGGATTGAATTTGGATGCTCTGCGGGATTGTCAGGCGGTGCTGACCGTCAAAGCCGGTCCCGCGGTTCATCAACAGTTAGAAGCAGCGGGTATTAGTGTCTTTGAAGGACCGGCGGTTATTGATGAGGCGCTTAAAAAATTAGCGGCGTATTATGTACAGATAAGGAGAAAACAATGGGGAAACTAAAACAGATTGCTGTTTACGGCAAGGGCGGTATTGGGAAATCAACCACAACGTCCAATTTAAGTGCGGCGCTTTCAAAGCTCGGCTACAAAGTCATGCAATTCGGCTGCGATCCCAAAAGCGACTCAACCAATACCTTGCGCGACGGGACCTATATTCCCACCGTGCTCGATTCCTTACGGGAAAAGAATACGATTAACGCCCGTGATGTTATTTTTACGGGATTTAACGGCGTTTATTGCGTGGAAGCCGGCGGTCCTGCGCCGGGTGTTGGCTGTGCCGGCAGGGGCATCATTACCGCGGTGGAACTGTTTAAGCAGCAGCGCATCTTTGAAGAACTGGAACTTGATTTTGTTATTTACGATGTTTTGGGCGATGTTGTCTGTGGCGGCTTTGCCGTGCCGATCCGAGAAGGCATTGCAGAACAGGTATTTACCGTATCCTCTGCTGATTTCATGGCGCTCTATGCAGCAAATAATCTCTTCAAGGGCATACAAAAATACTCAAATTCCGGCGGAGCGCTGCTCGGCGGTATCATTGCCAATTCTATTAACCGTCCGTATGCGCAAGAGATCGTCAATGATTTTGCCAGTAAAACCAAGACACGGGTTGTCGAATACATTCCGCGTTCGGTAACGGTCAGTCAATGCGAACTGCACGGCAAGACGACCATCGAAGCAGCCTTTGATTCTGCCCAAGCAAAGATTTATCTCAGTCTTGCAGAAAAAATCGCCGCGCACACAGAATCACAGGTCCCTGCCCCGCTTGGTATTCAGGAATTACGGGATTGGGCAGGCAAATGGGGGCAGTATTTATTGGCTCTTGAGACCGGCTCTATCCGGGAAGAACTGGCAACCAATATTTAAGCGATATCCCGGAGGCGAGATAGTGGACAATGGTAAGTGAGCAGTTTTACCTTAACACCACAAGGACGAGCCACTGAGAAGCAGGAGAGGACAGACCTCAGAAAAAAAGTACAAAAAATATTGCCGACATTGAATCAAAATGCAGAGTCAGTTCCCTATATAGGTATTATGTCTAGTCATAATTTGCCCCGCGGCTCACAGACCGAGGTCTGACCTATCACGTTACTTCGGAAGTCAACCGGAAAGCTTTTGACTTAGATACGGATGATATGAATAAACGCTTCCTCATTGTGATCGAAGAGGCAAAGACGACCGAAGGTTTCAAGTTTAAGCTGTGGAACTCTTGTATCATGGGTAATCATTTCCACTTTCTCATCACGCCTGAAAAAGGGGAAAGTCTGTCTGAGATATTGGGTGGTGATCCACAAAGTATGAAGAAAAAGAGGTAAAGGCAACAGGAGGCATAAAGAAATACTATGAAGCATACAAATAACAATAGAACTCAAATGCCCCCATTGCCATAGCTCCGCCATAACCCGAAACGGGAAAAAGAGCAAGAAAAAGCAAAATTACCGTTGTAAAGACTGTGGACGTCAGTTTATAAGCAACCATGAAAGAACCTAAATTATGGCTTTGTTTGAGGCTCATCATACTTTGTGGATCACCGCTCTAATTTTTAAGAAAAGATGTTTCAAAAGATTGCCCGGCGGGTGTATAGAGACAGGGCGTGGCAAGCGCCGCTTTGTATTTACGAATTATTGATTATGCGGTCGTATTTTTTATTTTCTTCTTCCAAGAGTCTGATTTGGGCTTTTTGTTTTTCTATTTCCAATGCCAAAAGTTCTTTTTGATCTTTTAGTTTTCCTTTTTCAGTTACAAGTTTTACGATTTTATAAATGGAAAACATCACGACCGCCGGCACTCCTATGAGGACTGAGAGAATGCTTATAGCACCGAGTAGTATCGTACCGAAATCCATATTTACCTGCTCCTTTGCAAAATCAACGCCTTGCCCTATCAGCCTAACACGGGTTTTTAATACCTGTCAACTCGCACCATCGCGATCGCGGTCTAACCCATCCTGCCACCGAGGTCTGACCCTTGCTTCTCAATGGCTCGTGATTAGTGGTACGTGGCTGCTCTCTGTGTTGTTAAAGGAAAATTGCTCATGAGCCACTGTCCACTATCCCGCCTTCGAGGTCTGACCTATCCTGCAAGCTGCGTTCTGAAAGACAGGCACTGGCTTAGAAAGCGGCGCTGCTTTCTGAAGGCTTGTTGTGTATGCAGTCATATCTTTTATGTTCTTCTTCCAAGATTTTGAGCTGGATTTTTTGTTTTTCTATTTCCAATGCGAGAAGTTCTTTTTGGTCTTTTAGTTTCCCTCGTTCTATCACGAGCTTTATGATTTTATAAACGGAAAAGAAAACGAGCGCCGGCACCCCTATAAAGAGCGCCACACCTCCTATAAACAGCACCGGAATGTTTTGAGAACCGAAAAGTAAGATACTTAAATCCCTCGCCCAAACGCAGAGCGCATGGAGCGCTCTGCCCAGTGAATCCATTATCATGCTCCTTTGCAAAACCGCTGCCTTGCACGATCAGTGTAGCACAGGCTTTTAATACCGGTCAACACGCACGTTTAGGCTTATGCGCCCCGCACTTTGAAGAGAAGTCTGACCCATCCTGTTTGCGAGGTCTGACCCTTGCTTCTTAGTAGTTCATGATTAGTGGCAATAGTCCTTGTGTTGTTAAGAGGAAACCGTTTATTAGCCACTGTCCCCTATCCCGCCTTCGAGGTCTGACCCATCTATACGCCTCAGACTTTGAAGAGCGCAAGAAACTTGTCTATCTCCGCCCGTACCCGCTTGAGAAAGCTTGTATCACTTACCGGAGGGCGGCGTCCTTCGGCAGCAGCACATTCAGGAAAATGGGCAAAAAGGTAGTCGCACTCGTCAAGCACGCACTCAAGATTATCCGCGGGGATAGAACCGCTCAACATGGCGCGCAGGAGCATAAGCCGCGCAGCTTCGGCATCAACAAAGCGTTCAAGCGCCTGAGTGCGGGACACGCCTGCTGTGGCGGACGCATGGGGGCAGGGAGAGTCGGCATCTAAAACCGTGAGCGCATCGGTGTAAGAGAGGGTAGGCAGTCCAAGCGGCAAACCATGGCTCTTTATATCAAAGAGGCGCGGATGACCGGAAAACTCCTGTTCAAAGAGGTCGCGGTAGCCTTTTAAGACCGGATCGGTACGCACCGGAGCGCCGTCTTTCGCCCATGCGCTACAGGAGCCGCTACGGAATGAAGGCTGTGCGTGTAAGATGCTGGTCAGTCGGGTTTGCACAGCCAGCTTTTCACGGTGTGAAGGCGTTGAGCGTGCGTGATAGGCATCAAGCGTAAAAGAAAAATCCAACCCCGCACAAATCACCGGTCCCCGTGAAAGCCGCAGCGCTAGAGCTGTTGCGGTCAGCCCCACAGAACCCAGTGGCATAACCGTTTCCGGCAGAAGCTGCGCGCTCTTGAGCCGGTCGAAAAACCGCAGCGGCGTCCAGACAGTCGCAAACAAAAATACAGGACCGCCTAAAACACGGGCGGTAGCCGGCAAAGCAGAAAGGTCCATGGCAAGCGGAACCTGCCAATCCTTTGAACCTAGAAAATCACGCAGGTTCCACTGCTGGCTTTCCAGAGCAACCACCAGATCAGGCTTGATATGCCGTTCATGCAGCGCCGGTAAACAGGTATCAACGGCTACAATACAAAAGGGACGCTGTGCCGGATTGTAAAGCCGCGGTCCAAAAAAACGCGCAGCCCTATCCAGCAGCGCATCAAGCGAAGGACCGGCGCCCAGCGCCAGCACCGGAGCGGCAGCAAAAGAAAGGGAGGCAAGCGGCGGAGTGCGGCAGAGCAGGGAAAGGTTGCGCAGGGTATTGTACATATACCGCCTGCCAAGCTTGACGAGAGTCAGAGCGTTGCCCCACTCAAGGCTGATGTTCCGCCTGAGAGCTTCGAGGAGCTGCTCGTACTGTTCGGCGTATAAAGCATAACCGGCGGAAAATTTGATGAGCGTTACCCGCCTGAACTGCCGGCTCCCCCAGCGCTGCTGCACCGCCTCAGACAAGGCAAGCGGATCCGCGGTATGTATGAGACAGACTTTGGCATTATGCGCTGCCAAAGCGCGTATACTTTCACTTTGAAGAGAAACTGTATGGAGCGCTTCATCTATTTCAACACAGATAATCGCGGAGCTAACCGGTAATCGGCTGCATAAGGTCGCAAGCCCATACCCCAAAAGCGGCGATGGGCAGAAATAGAGCGTCCTTTCCTGCACCGGCACCGAAAGCGCCAAGCGTTCGCCTGAGCCAATCGGATCGACCGTTGAAAGAAGATGTCTATTGTGGTAAGTAAGAGAAAAACCGTGCCGGCATTGAACGAGGAGAGGACATTGAGCAGGGAAGGGGGAATCAGGTTGATTATTCAAAGTATACCACGAAAAACAGGCGCGACAGCGGTAGACATACCCCTGCCGCCATTCACTCCGTTAATTAGTCGGCATAAAGTAGCGCGAATAGGTTTCCCAGAACTTATCCTCAAGCTTTCCGTTGTACAAAAAATAGTTCTGGATAGTTTGATTAGTACTGGAGGGAATCCAGTAGCCGGCATAGGCGGTTTCAAGATACTGCACTGCCTCATCCGATTCAACCTTTTCTTCGAGCGGGTACAAAACCACCACATTACTGCCTATAACAATCGGCTCTGAGGGAGTGCCGGGCGCGGTTTTAATAAAAGCAGTCTGCCAAAAGTTTTCGTTATACGCCGCCTCTGAAAGCTCCGCTACATCGAAACTGCTGAGCGGCGTGAAAAGATCAACAGAGCCATAGTTAAGCGGCAGGGGACCGAAGCTCTTTTTTTCAAGCCCCTGTTCAGCCACAATATCCGCAAAGCTGCGCTCTTCACTGACTGCATTGACCACCTGCTGCGCCTGCTGTAAAAAGTAGTCTTCAATTTGTCCGCGCTGCTCGGTTAAGAGATAAGAGCGTACTTTATTGATGGTAGTGGCGTCAGTGGTATCCGCGCTATAAACGGCTTCTTCTATCCGAAAGAAGATCCACTGAGAATCCACCGTGATAAGGTCAGTCAAACTACCCTGCTCCAGAGCAAAGAGCGCCGCCTGTTCAGCTTCTGGAATTTCGGCGCTAAGCTCGTAGACCATTTTCAAGCCCATATCACCGCCCTGTTCAGCATAGGCATCAGTGGAATGGTTGCGGGCGGCATCCGCAAAGGTTTCTGTGCCGGAGCGGATTGAATCGAGTACCTGTTGAGCCTCCCGCTGGCTGGAAGTAATGGTAATTTTTGAGAGGTGAATGGAGCGGAACTGGTCGGCATTACGAGTGATATAAGCGACTACTTCCTTTTCAGGATAGTTAATGAGCGGGAAAAACACGCACTCAAAGCTGCGCACCGTCGATGCCATGGTTTTGAAAAACGGCGCTTCCTGTGAGGCGACGCGTAAACCGCTTATGTCTTCCCGATATAATTCTTCAATCAGACTATCCCGCACCTGACGCCACAGGGCGATGCGGTCGATACTGCTCATCTGACGGTATTTTGCGGTTGAGAAGCGCCCGTTTTCTTGAAACTGCGGCAGGAGGGCAACCTCACGATCCACAACCGAGTCGGGTATTTTATAGCCGGCGCTCTTCATTTCATCGAGTATGCCGGTATGCACCACTGTTTGATTAAAAGCCTGCTGCCATGTCTGATAGTCGATTAGAAAAGAATTATTGGTATTTGCTGATTGCTGATAATACCGCGCAAGGCTTTCCCGTATTTGAGAGAAATAATTACCCGCTACATAGTTCAGGGGTATTTTATTGTAAGAGCCGAAATTCAAGGTCATACTCTGCCCTCCTCCGGCTTCCGGTACCAGAGCGGGAACAAGCACAAACGCGATAATAACAATGATCAAAACGATGAGTGTTCCAATAAAGACAAAAGGATTAGTCTTAAAACGTTTAACAAAGTCTCCGCTCAGGGAATCTTCTTTTGCAACCGGCGGTTTTTGTTCTTTAACCATCATGAATCGTTCTCCTCCGTGGAGTGGCGGTGTCAAAAACGGCTTGTTCCTGACATCTTTATAGTAAGGTAGTAGTTTTCAACTATGGTGTAACGTAGCATTCCCTTAGAAAAAAGTCAATAAGAAGAGAACCGTATGCAAGCAGGCGCTCTCCAGTGCAGCCTCTTGAAAGGCAAGATAGATAGGACAGACCTCGCCGTCAAAAATAAATAAAAAATATTGTGCTCTCATTGAATCAAAAAGCAGAGTCAGCTCCCTTATATAAGTATTATGGCAGCGCATAATTTTCCTCGTGGGCTTACAGACCAAGGTCTGACTTATCATGTTACTTCAAAAGTAAACAGAGACGCTTTTGAATTAGAGCCGGATGAGATGAAAGAACTCTTTCTCACCGTGATTGCAGAAGCAAAAACCTCCAAAGGTTTCAA
>JAISMB010000022.1 GCA_031276945.1 Spirochaetaceae bacterium
TATATGTGCGTCATTATTGTTTGTATATGCGTCTCTATCGCTTTATGTACATCAATAGTGTTTATATTGACGCACATAGTGCTTATATGTACGCACATAGTGCTTATATTGGCGCATAGTATGACGCTTTCATTGAGCGTAAAGGCGCATATATCCCCGCTCTTGACGCAGAGCAGAGGCGCAAACATAATGTCGCACGAGGTCTGACCTATATAGGTCAGACCTCGCCGTCAAAATAAGAACAGACCTTGCCTTCAGAGTCCGTCTTAATTGGAATCAAAAGTCAGTCCGATATAGGTCAGACCTCGCCTTCAAAATAGGAACAGACCTTGCCTTCAGAATCCGTCTTAATTGGGATCAAAAGTCAGTCCGATATAGGTCAGACCTCGCCGTCAAAATAGGAACAGACCTTGCCTTCAGAGTCCGTCCTTATTGGAATCAAAAGTCAGTCCGATATAGGTCAGACCTCGCCGTTCATTGAGCGTAAAGGCGATGGGGTTTTCTGCTTTAGTAAAGATAAAGACGAGTGGTAAAAGCTAGACAGCATCGCGCTTAATTTTCTTTGTTGTAGTCATTTCCATGGGTTGGTCTAAAACCGTTACCCTATCTATACGCTGATAAGGCAGGAGTTTCTGGTTTACTTCAGCGATTATGGCATTGATGCGTGTTTTAGCCTCGTCGGTGTTTTTGAATACCTCCGGTGCGGGATAGACCAGAGCTTCAATAGCCTCAATCTTCATTTTTTTGTCAGAGACAAAACCGCGTACCAAGATTTGATCTATCTCTTCATAAAGCTGGAATTCATTCTCTATCTCTTCCGGATACACGTTTTTCCCACCATCGGTAACGATAAGATTCTTGGCACGACCGGTTAAGTAAAGATACCCTTCGTTGTCAAGGTAGCCTAGATCACCGGTTTTTAAGTACCCATCCGGGGTAAAAGCCGCTGCGGTCTCTTCAGGCTGTTCAAAATACCCCTGCATAACCATAGGTCCTTTTACGATAATCTCACCGACACCCCGTTCATCTGGATTCAAAACCTTCATATCAACACCGGGTACGATCTTGCCGACACTCGTTTCTTTGTAATGTTCCACAGGATTGAGGTTAATAATAGGAGAGGTTTCAGTAAGCCCATACCCTTGGATAAAATCAAGACCAAGCTGGTTGTACTTACGGAATACACTCGGCGCTAGAGGACCGCCACCGCAGATACAGATTCGTAAGGTTGAAAGTGAAGCCTGATTGAGAATAGCAGCAAAGAGTACTTTTCCCGGATTTTTCTTAAAGATATGTTTAATAAGACCGGAAACCCACAGCATAGCACAAATTATACCATAAACAACCGGTCCTTTAGCCTTAACCCCGCGCATAATACCGGTCAATAGTTTGTTGAACAGTATCGGCACACCCAAAAACATGGTAATCTGTGCCTCTTTGAGGTCTTTAAGAATAGCTTTAGTTACCATACGCTTGCCGAATACAACCTCTGCGCCCACAGAAATAGCTTCAATAAACACGGCAAGCATGGTATAGGCGTGATGAATGGGCAGAAGCGCATAAAAAACATCGGTAGGGTATAAAGTCAGATTGCCTTGAGCAAGGTAACAGTCTGAAACAAGATTTTTATGAGTCAGCATAACGCCTTTCGGGGTGCCGGTCGTTCCGGAGGTGAAGAGTATGACCGCACAATCAGTTTCATGCGCTTGCGGTAGCGGTGCGTACGGTCCGTCAAGGTTATAAATATAGTTTCCAACCCCTGCTTTAAGGGATATGATGCCTTTAAGTGTTCCGGGGTTTTCTGCATACCGGCTCTGTTTCTCTTCATCGACAAAGAGCATTTTAACTTTCGCTGTTTTTAAGAGTAGATCGATCTCTTCAATCTTAAGCTGGTAGTCTATCGGCACGACAATTGCGCCGGACCATAATACGGCAAGGTACGCCACTGTCCATTCAGGTGAATTCTTTCCGGTAACTGCAACCGTATCACCTTTGCCTATACCATTACTATGCAGGTAGCGGGCGACTGCTTCAATACGCGCCAGAGCTTCGCGGTAGGTAAGGCTTATGCGTTCCGGCTCATAAATGGTAAAGCACGGTCTTTCTCCGTAGCGATTAACGGTAATTCTGAACATCTCAGGCAGGGTCGGCCAGGTACCGGTAAAAAACATTCCCCGATACTCATCTAAAAAATCCCAAGCTTTCATAGTATTTCTCCCATACAAAGTATAATATTTCCATTAGACACCTTGTAGCACAAAACGGTTGCATCCAAAGAACAGAACCGAAGGTCAGACCTTGGTGGCAGGATAAGTCAGACCTTACCATACCGGACTTCCGCTGGAAGAGCGCTTCAAAGCTGTATTCGTTTGATAAACATTGACAGATAATACCGATACCAGCATACTCATTCGTATGGAAAAGCAAAACTATACTGATTTTAATGCCGCTGTCATTGATACCTGGGTGAAAAACGGCTGGGAATGGGGCAAGCCCATCAGCCATGAGGATTTTGTAAAGGCACAGAACGGTGCGGGCAAGGTCTTACTCACCCCCACGAAATATGTTCCTGAAGAATGGTTTGTACCTCCCCTCGTAGGGAAGAAGGTGCTCGGGCTTGCCGCAGGCGGTGGGCAGCAAATGCCTGTTTTTGCGGCGCTGGGAGCTGATTGTACCGTGCTTGATTATTCTGATGAACAGCTCGCTACAGAACAGTTTGTTGCTGAAAGAGAAGCATACGCAATCACTATCGTTAAAGCGGATATGACCAAAAAGCTGCCGTTTCAAAATGATGCCTTTGATATAATCTTTCATCCGGTATCGAATTGTTATGTAGCGGATGTCCAGCATATCTGGCATGAATCGTATCGTGTGCTCAAGGACAAGGGTATTTTAATAGCCGGCATGAGTAACGGGCTGTGCTATTTATTTGATGATATTGAAAAACTACCTTTGGTTGTGGTGAATGCCTTACCCTATAATCCCCTGAACGATCAGACACTCGCCGAAAAAGCCTATGCCAATCATGATGCCCTACAGTTCAGCCATTCATTGGAAGAACTCATCGGCGGGCAGTTAAAAGCCGGCTTTGTCTTGACTGACCTGTATGAAGATTATGATACAAGCGGCATCTTGAGAAACTACGCTCCTGAATATATTGCAACACGGGCAATAAAATCTCCTGTAAGGTAGTGTGTTCGTCCTATGCCTGATCAGAGAAGAGCATCCGTATCTTTAGGTGAAAAAGCTCGTATCATAAAAAAAGCCGCCAGTATTGCGCTGATCGGCAATGCTGCACTGGCTCTGCTCAAGATAGGGAGCGGATGGGCTGCCGGCAGCCTCGCTGTTGTGGGAGACGGCGTTGATTCTGCGCTTGATATGGCGCTTGCCCTCCTGTCTCTCTTGGTAGCACGGGAGATGACCCGTCCTGCGGATCAGGATCATCCCTGGGGTCATGGCAGGATTGAGACTATAGCTACGGCGCTTATGGCATGTATACTCTTTTTTATCGGCGCACAGATCATACTGGAGGCTGGAAGGAATATATATGCACGGTCTGTCCTCAGTATTCCTGAATTTCCCGCACTGATAGCAACGATTATTTCCATAGTCGGCAAAATCATCCTTGCAGGGACGCAGTATAGGCTGGGTAGACAGGCACAGTCTGCCCTCTTACAAGCAAATGCGAAGAATATGGCAGCCGATGTGTTTATTTCAAGCTTGGTTTTGGTTGGGCTTATTTTTTCCTTTGTCTTTAAGATAGTGGTCATTGATTCGGTCATTGCCCTGTTTATAGGACTGTGGATTATTAAAGCAGCTGTCGGCATTTTTATGGAAGTAAACAGAGAATTCATGGATGGGAATACCAAGACAGACGCTTACCGGGCGGTTTTTGATGCGGTTCACTCAGTAGCTGGTGCAAAAAATCCACACCGTACCCGCATGCGTCGTATTGCCGGCTTTTGGGATATTGATATTGATATTGAAGTTGCTCCTGAGCTGAGTGTTCAAGATGCCCACAAAATCGCCTCTGCGGTGGAACAAGCAATTAAAGCACGTATTGATTGTGTATACGATATAATGGTGCATGTTGAGCCTGAAGGGAGAGGGTTTCATAGCAATGAAGGCTATGGACTTTCCGAAAAGGATATACGACCTTAGGTCAGACCTCGGTGGCGGGATAGGTCAGACCTAAGAAAAAAAAGTACAAAAAATATTGCCGACATTGAATCAAAACGCAGAGTCAGTTCCATTATAGAGGTATTATGTCTAGTCATAATTTGCCCCGCGGGCTTACAGACCAAGGTCTGACCTATCATGTTACTTCGGAAGTGAACCGGTACGCTTTTGAATTAAAGCCAAATGAAATGAAAGAACTCTTTCTCACCGTGATTGCGGAAGCTAAAACCTCCAAAGACTTCAAGTTTAAGCTGTGGAACTTCTGCATAATGGATAATCATTTCCACTTTCTCATCACGCCTGAAAAAGGGCAGAGTCTCTCTGAAATACTCAAGTGGATTAAGATGGTTTTTGCTATTCGGTGGAACAAGAAGCACCATAAGACCGGTCATTTCTG
>JAISMB010000111.1 GCA_031276945.1 Spirochaetaceae bacterium
GAAACATCAAGTGGAAATATTAACATAGGACAGATGAATGGTAATTTAGCGGCATCGGCATCAAGTGGTAACATCACGGGAGATATGGTAAACGGAAATGTGAATATTCATATAAGAAGTGGAGATATAATTTTTGGTAATATAGACGGCGATATTACCGCCGAATCTTCAAGTGGAAATATTGGATTGAATAGGGTAATGGGAAGTGTAGTGGCAAAAGCTTCAAGTGGGGCTATTAAATGTGTGGTTGCTGAAAATGCCAGAGATGTATCTCTTACTACATCAAGTGGCAGAGTAACACTTGATATGCCCAAGGATTTTGTTTTTAACTTTTCTGCAAGGACATCAAGCGGTAGATTATCCACTCCATTTTCTGAAAAATTATTCAGCCCGGTTTCAGATAGAAATTTAGTACAGGGCATTATTGGAAATGAAACTGCATCTAATGATACCCCAAATGTAAATATAAGGACAAGTTCCGGTGCGATAAAAATAAATTGGACAGAATAAAAACAAGGGAAAACGGCACATAACAGGACTGTTTACGCTTCGCCGCCAAACCGTCGTAAACAGCCGGAACGTTATACGACATCTTTTAGCCCAGATTTACCGTCGCTGGCGCCACGGATGGCGCCTGAAAACGGTAATTTTGCTTTTTCTTGCTCTTTTTCCCGTTTCAGGTTATGCTATATGGCAATGGAGGCAGAGAGGTAGTGCTACTCGCTCTGCTTCCTTTCTTGCTGCTCTCTCTGTTATATCTATCTCCCTTTCCTTTTGAGGACAAACCCTAGAATAATTATGAGGCAATGCGTAGTATTGACACTATCGCCTGATTCATTTATGGTTGAAAAAATTAAGAGCGTATGCCGAACTGCCTGCTCTTACCAAGACCGCCCCTGCGGTGCTTGAAAAGAGAGCGTACCCGCTGATACAGCGGAAGACGCTCAGTAAACAGGACCTCCCAAGCTGAAAAGTTTGCGGTCAGTGCGGTCTCACCCTCTCTAAAGGAGTTTTTGTGGTTAAGGAAGAAGCAATTGAAGTAGAAGGTGTCGTTAAGGAGGCACTTCCTAATACTATGTTTCGAGTCGAGCTTGATAATCAGGCTGGTTATCTGATATTAGCTCATCTGTCCGGTAAAATGCGCAAACATTATATCCGTATTGTTCCCGGTGATAGGGTAAAACTTGCCCTTTCTCCCTACGATTTAACCCGCGGTCGTATTATTTACCGGGAACGTTAAAAAATGTACTGCCCTTTCGGTTTTTTCACGAGCGCCGCTTAATTCAAGCTAGAAATAACTATGCATAAAATCGCCTTGCTCAGACAATGCGTGTGTGTTCTTTTTCTTGTCGTCCTCTGTATGGTTGCTCTTTTTGCCGTCAGAAGCTCAGAGCATGCGAGGTTTACCTTTGTTTTTTATGATCGGGAAAGCGGCAGACCAACGGTAGAAGAGCGGCTTTTGTACCGTGAAACTGAAACGGAGCATGCGCTTTCCGCATACGTGCAAGAGACGCTCTACGGACCCATTACGCCGGTTTTAGCCCCGCTCTTTTTACCGGAGACCGCTCTGCTCTCGCTCTTATACCGCAAAGGTGCAGTTTTTATAAACTTATCTGAAGAGGCAGCCTTTCCCCTGGCAGAGAGCGGCTTGAAGTCGCCGCTGACCATCATAGAAGAGGGGATCCGGCGCAATTTTCCGATCGTTCAAACCGTACACATTTTTATTAAAGGCTATGAAATCGCAGGCTTCTCTCAATAAAGAGCCGGCATTTGCCGTGCATAATCTTGAGTTCCGCTATAATCAAGTTGGCTGTCCTGTCTTAAACGCGCTCAATCTGACTATTTATGCCGGTGAATATGTTACACTGCTTGGGGCAAACGGATCAGGAAAAAGCACGCTGCTTGCCTGTTTGAATGGCACTGTGCCGGTGGCAAGCGGTGCTATTGCAGTCTATAACCCCCGGACCCGGCAGGCTTTTGACCCCGCCTGTGAGCAGGAACTGCCGGCAATCAGAGAGCTTACCGGCACCGTGATGCAAAACCCTGATGATCAGATCATTGCCCCTACTGTTGAGGAGGATATTGCGTTTGGTCCGCGCAGTAAGGGGCTTGTGGAACAGGAAGTAAAGCGCACGGTGAATCAGGTTCTTACAATAGTCAAGCTTGAACAGTGCCGGCACCGGGCGGTCAATACCCTTTCCGGAGGAGAACGGCAGCGGCTTGCGCTTGCCGGCGTGCTTGCTGCGGATGCTGATTACCTACTTTTAGATGAATCTCTTGCAATGCTGGATCCAAAAGCGCGTGATGATTTTCTCAACCTGCTTGACTCTCTGGTAAAAGCTGGAAAAACAGTGCTGCATGCGACTCATTCTCTTGAAGAGGCGCTGCGCTCCACACGGTGTCTGGTGCTTGAAGCCGGCAGTCTGGTTTTTAACGGCACACCGGCACAATTATTGCGCTCAGAGCATTTAACAGACTGGCATTTTCAGGTGCCGGAATCGCTGCTTGCCCTGCGCCTCTTTTCAACCCATATACCGCACTTTTCTTGTTCTTCAATTGATCCGGCGGCTTTTGCTCAGGCGGTTAGCGAGCGTACCGGAGATGAGACTTTTGCCTTTCATGCGCGCACTGATGCACGAGAAAGCGCCCTTCCTCTCTCACAATCCCCCGCTTTGCAGTTTGATACGGTATCATACCGGTATCCAGAAGCCGCTGTGCCGGCTCTCTCTGATTTCAGCCTGTATGTTCCACAGGGTAGTGCTGTTGCCGTGATTGGACCGAGCGGATCAGGAAAATCGACTTTTATGCTGCACGGTAATGCGCTTGTGGTGCCGGATTCTGGTTCTCTGACAGTCGAAGGGTTGCAGAGCGTTGATAAAAGAACACCGCTGCAAAGCATACGATTGAACGCATCATTAGCGGTGCAAAATCCGGAAAACGCTCTGTTTGAACACTATGTGGCGGATGATGTAGCTTTTGGTCCGCAGAATAAAGGACTAACCGGTCAGGCGCTCAAGGATGCGGTTATGACTGCTATGCAATCGGTTGGTTTGCCGTTCTCTGTCTTTGCTGATCGGGAAACCAGAGCTTTATCCGGCGGTGAACAGCGTAAAGCCGCTCTTGCCGGCGTCTTAGCTCTGGATAGTCCGGTCGTTCTCCTTGATGAGCCTACGGCAGCTCTTGACGGCACGAGTCAAGAGCTGGTACTCAATCTTATCCATGCACTGAAAGCTCAAGGAAAAACAGTCATTGTGAGCTGTCATTCCATGGAAATGGCGGCGCGCTTTGACCGGGTCGCGGTTATTATCGGAGGAAGGCTTGCAGCTTATGATTCGCCGCGGGTGGTTTTTGGCGCTTGCTGGGATGCCGGCTGGGGACTGTCTCTTCCGTGGACCGTTGCGGTGGCGCATGAACTCATGCTGCGCACCGTTAGTCTTGCTGAGCCTGTTCCGCTCAACGCCGCGGAGTTGTTTGATTCGCTTTTTTCAGGTGCGCCGGCAGCCTCCCGTATACAGCCTGAAAAGTCCGACAGAGCAGAGAAGCTCCCTTTCGTGCCGCCTCGGTATCGCCGGCATGAAACCGGTCTTGCCCTGTTCCGCCGCAAGCTTATGCCGGACATTGTGCCAAGCTCACCGTTCAGGCGGATTGGTGCCGGTCTGAAATTAACGGCGCTTATGCTCTGTGCCTGTGCCGCCTTTATTTCAGGCTCTCCGCTTGTTTCGGTTATAATCACCACTGCCGCCGTTAGTACCGGCGTTTTGTGCGCAAAGATGCCGCTCAAACTATTCCGTTCCCTTGTGCTTGCCGTGCCTTTATTGCTTCTCATGCTCTTAGTACAGTTTGTTTTCTCATGGCAGGATGATACAAGCCTTAGTTTGTTTTCGCTCTGGAGATTTTCGCTGACTACCGCAGAATGCTTACGGTCAATTTCGCTCTTGTGCCGACTGAGCGCTTTGATGAGTGTGATGATACTGTACGCCGCTGTTACAAGCATGCACGAATCGCTTACCGTATTACAAAAAGCGCTGTCCCCTTTAGCGCGGTTTGGCGTACCGGTTTCAGACATTTTTCTCAGTATAACCATAGCCCTCCGTTTTATTCCGGTTATAACGAGCGAAGCGGAGTGTATTGTTACCGCACAACTTTCACGCGGCGCTCACGGGCGACTGAAAACCGCTTTATCAATGATAATCCCGCTCTTTCTACGCAGTCTTGAGCGTTCCCTAAAGTTATCCCGCGCACTGGTTCTCAGACTTTATAAATAGCCGCTTTCACCCCTTGAAATCTTGTCCATAATTATTGACAGATACAGAACATGTACTCTATAGTCTTTCTTAGGGAATGCTTATGCGTAATTCCAAAGAAATGCGGTAAAAAGGGGGACTTAAAAATGTTTACGCTCTATTTTTTTTTTACCCCCCCCCCCCCCCCCCCCCCTATTTATAAACACTATCGCCTTAGTCTCTCTTTTTATTCTGTATCCTTTTATCTCTTTTCTCTTTTTATCAAGGACTTTCTTATGACACTCATTAACGGGGTGTTATGGTGTATAGTCGGGCGCTCCTGTGCTTGGAGGTTAAGGGGGCGAGGTCTGACTT
>JAISMB010000037.1 GCA_031276945.1 Spirochaetaceae bacterium
TGGACAAAACAATAGGGGTGTCAAAGCCCTTTGCAAGCTTGGGACAGGTCCGGCGTTTGGCTGGCGCCTGTCCCTTTTGCATTTCACGCCGGAACATTTTTTAGCTCTTTGCAAACGGGAGCGCACAGGCACAGGGAACCCAGAGGCGATCATTGGGTTAGTGCGCGCCGTCAAAAGGAGAGGGAGATAGATCTAACAGAGAGCAAGAAAGGAAGCAGAACGTTGAGCGTAGCGAGTAGTACTACCTCTCCACTTTCACAAAAGCAGCTTGAGGTCTGTCCTCCAAGCTGTGTCAGTTACCAGAGAAACTATCTTTGTAATCCCCTGTTCACGATGGTATGCGCCGCTGTACTGCCATGCTTCAGGCTTCTGTACCAGTCCTGCTGCAACAGGGTTTTGATCAATATAGTTAAACACAGTCCAAAAGTCCTTCTCATCCTTGATCTCACGTGAGAAAAATCTGTCCCCCCAGAAATGACCGGTCTTATGGTGTTGCTTGTTCCATCTGATAGCAAAAACCATCTTGATCCACTTCAATATCTCAGAGCAGAATTAGTTTTGTTCAGATTCTGCTATCCTGCCTGCGAGGTCTGACCCGATACATATCAGCAGGCTGAAATAGGTTGGGCGTGAGTCTGCGATTCAGGGCTTGACAGAATCAACCAAGACAGGTTTTTCTGTATTATGAGTACTCAAAAACTTGAATCATTAGGAGTGAAACTCCCTGAAATACTGCTGCCGGCAAAACATATTGCTCTGCACCGGTGGGCAGTTATAGCTTGCGATCAGTTTACCCAAGTCCCCGATTACTGGGAGGCGGTTCGCACCGTGTCAGACGGCTCACCATCTACCATTAATCTTATTTTACCGGAAGCACAGATCACTGAAACGGCACGCATACAAGAGGCGCACCGTGCTATGCGCACCTACCTTGCAGACGGTACTTTTGCACCAGCTCGTCAGGGTTGTGTGTATATTGAGCGGCGTACTCACGACACACCGCTGCGCCGTGGGATTGTACTCGCCATTGACCTCGAACAGTACGATTGGCAGCCTGAGACGCGTCTCCCCATACGCAGTACAGAAGGGACGGTGCCGGAACGCTTACCGGCACGTATGGCACTACGCCGAGACGCCGCGCTTGAAACATCGCACGTTATTCTGCTCATTAACGACGAGGAAGACAGAGTCATTTCCTCCCTAGCCGCCAGAGCAAAAGCTGCCCCGCCGATTTATCGCACAGACCTCGGCATTGCCGATTTTGACTCAGGCAGTATTTCAGGCTGGTTTATTGATGCAAAGGATGCGCAAGACTGTCTTGCAGAGAGTCTTGAACATATAGCCAGCACAGCACGCAAGCGCTATGGCAACGAATTGCTCTTTGCAGTCGGCGACGGCAACCATTCACTGGCATCTGCTAAAGGTGTATGGGAGGAATACAAGCTTCATCATGCCGCTGATGCGCAGCTCAAAGAGCATCCAGCACGTTGGGCATTAGTTGAAATAGAAAATCTTTACGATCCGGGCATTCATTTTGAACCTATACACCGGATTTTATCCGGTATTGATGCTGCCAGCGTGAGAGAGACTCTCTTGGCATTACCCAGTGTTCAGTCCGTAGCAGCAACCGATAAAGAAACGCTCCTGCGACTTGTGTCTGATGAGTGTAAGAAACATATCGGTATTGTTGCCGGCAACACCTATACAGTCCTCAGTCTTGATACTGTCAATCGTTTAGTAACAGTCGATCTACAGCCTGTATTAGATAAGCTCATAAGCCAGTACGGAGGTTCTCTTGACTATATTCACGGTAGCAGCGAGTTATTCAGACTCCTTGAAACAGATCAGAAAAGTGTTGGACTTGTATTGCCACCGGTTATTAAAAGCGGATTTTTTGACACTATAGCAGCCTACGGTCCTCTTCCCCGTAAAAGTTTTTCTATGGGTGAAGCTGAGGAAAAACGGTTTTACCTAGAATGTCGCAAGCTTTTTTGAGGCAGCCTTAATCTTCCGGCATAAGACCGGGGACGTTCCATTGCGGTGGTAGCTTTGATGGAATTCCTTCTGTATTGACACAAGCCCAGGTAACAAACGCTTCTACTATAGATTCTTTATCTCGCAGTATCTTTTGAGCCAAAGTTCCGCTGACCGCTCCCTTTTTAAGGGGCCGTGTCTGTATTGTTAACAGATCATCAGGATAGGCTTGCTTTTTGTAGTCAATCTCAAGATGAGCGACGAAAATACCATAACCAGCTTTAATAAAGGCAGGATAATCAAAGTTTATTGCTTTAAGAAATTCATACCGGGCATATTCCAAATAGTTAAGATAGATGGCATTATTCACATGTCCGTAGCTGTCGCATTCGTAAGTACGGACCTGTAATATACATTCAGTGATCATAGGTATAGTATGATATAACTAGTTATCTTTTTTCAAGTCAGTTCTTGAGAACTATATGGCATGGATTTAGCTATAAAAAATAGAGATTATACTTTGAAGTAAAAGCCATAGTGATAATAAATCTATAACAATATCTTGACAACACTAGTTGTTTTGTTTATTCTTGAAACAAGTTAAGGTACAGAGTGTATCAGACTAAACTGTCTCCAAAGACGAAACTGATGTCAGTAAAAATGACTACACCAAATTTGTTAATGAGACAGAAAACCCCTTGCAGGGACTTGTAGTTCATAGTAAAAGTAAGGCAACCCGGAAAGACGGGTATTCTTTTCAAAGGAGGTCGGGCTAAATCCCGACGGCGTTGTTAATAAATGTCTATAGCTTTGCCGTAGATTTAGACGCCGTTTTTTTATGATAGCAAAAACCGATATACCGGGTATGGAAAATAAACCACCGGAGGGGCTGAAGCCTGATGGTGGAGCATACCGGATTCTTGTTGTTGATGATTCCATGTTTGTTGCCAAACAGCTTGGTCAAATTTTTACTTCGGAAGGTTTTGAAGTTGCCGGTACCGCGGCTGATGGTGCCCAAGGTTTTGAACGGTACAAAGAGATGTATCCCAATATTGATCTGGTAACCATGGATATCACTATGCCTGTTATGGATGGGATAACCGCTTTAGAAAAAATACTGGAATTTGATAAAAATGCTATGGTGATTATGGTTAGTGCATTGGGAAAAGAAGATGTTGTTAAACGTTCGCTTTTAACGGGTGCAAAAAGTTATATAGTTAAACCACTGGATAGAAAAAAAGTTTTAGATCGGGTTGTTTCAGTCTTAAAACGTTAATACTAATCCAGCTTTTTGCTCAAAACGATGTGTGATTTTTTCTTAAAATCCACACTATGTTTATTAGTGTGTAATTGTTTACTGGTATGTAAGAAGTGAGTGTTTATATTCTTTTCTCTAATTTCTTCTCTATTAATTAACAGTTGTGAGGATTTTTATACCCTCAGATGAGAGGAATTTTGATTTCCTCAAAAAAGAAAGGGGAAATATGAAAATACCCTATAACAAAAACAGCAGTAGAACAATCCAGAATGTTTCTTTTATGAAGAGTGCATAATACCAAAATAATAAAGAAGACTCTTATTAGTTAGTACGAGGCGTTATGGTGCTGAATCAAAGATGGACGTGAATTGGAAATAAAGGTATAAGATATGAGTAGTATTTGTTTGTTTAACGGCGCGGTTATGACCGGTTTTGCGGTAATGGAAAAGTGTGCCGTAATGCTTGAAAATGGTACGGTAGCTGATGTGTTTTCACAGCGACGTTTTGAACAGCGCCATTTTAGTCTTGATACACAGCTCATTGATGTAGAGGGCGCTTTTATTGCGCCTGGTTTTATTGATACGCACATACATGGTTTTGGAGGTTTTGGTACAGAAGATGTATCGGTTGATTCAATGTTGGAAATGTCCAAATTGCTTGTCCACTATGGAGTAACAGCTTTTAATCCAACACTGTACCCTTCCGAATCCAGTGCTATGCTTGAAGCAGTGTCTCAGTTATCCGGCGCTTTTGGTAAAGAAACCGGTGCGCGCATCATGGGAATGCACCTTGAAGGACCTTTCATCTCACCAGAACGTCTTGGAGTGCAAAAACCGGAAACGATAAAGCCAGTTGATATTCAATTTATGGATCAACTCTGGCAAGCATCCGGTGGACATATTGTTAATATGACTGTGGCACCGGAACTCAAAGGTATGCGAGAGATGGCTTTGTATTGCATCAAAAAAGGTATTATTCTCCAAGCCGGTCATACCAATGCACAGTACGAAAACATGGTTGAGGGGATGCAAGCTGGTATTCTCCATTCAACGCATCTCTTTAATGCTATGAGTAAAATGGACCATCGTAATCCGGGGGCAGTAGGAGCTATACTCATTCATCCGGAAATATCCTGTGAAATCATTGCTGATGGACGGCATGTACATCCAGATCTCTTCCGTTTCTTACAACGAGATAAACCGCTTGATAAAATAGTACTTGTTACTGACGGATTAAAACCCACAGAGCAACGAGAAGGACCGTTACGAGCGAATGGTGAAGAAGTAGTTTTTCACGATGGACTTTTCCATCGAAAAATAGATGACGTTATCGCTGGCTCGGCTTTGACCATGATTGGTGGAGTAAAAAATCTAGTTTCGTTTGGGTTTAACCTCGAAGCTGCTGTTAAAACCGCCACTATCAACCCTGCTCAGGTGATGCGCTATGCTCGCAAAGGGGCTATTGTTCCCGGTTACGATGCTGATATCATTGTCTTTGACAAAGAGTTTAATGTGTTGTTGGTTATTATAGACGGGGTAATCAAAAAAAATATTTTATAAAATCGGGTAGCGGAAAAGTTCTACCTTGTTAAGATGAATAGGGAAACATTCATATAAATACAGCACAGCTTGCTGAATGCCGGAGTGCTGTACGAGAAAATAGTGAGCCAAAGTAGTGCAATGCTGTATTGTGAGGAGTTATTATGACTGTATATGAAAGCCGCCGGCAAAGATTATATGATTGGATGGCACAAGAGAATATTGCTCTGGCGATGTTTGAAGATACTGAATCAAGGCGCGATCCTGCTGTGCGTTGGCTCTGTGGTATGCCGGCTGATGCGCTGCTTTTTTTATCAGTTGACCGACATTCGATACTGATACCCTGGGATACCAATATGGCTGCCCGTATGGGGCAGGCGGATATTCTTATGCCTTACAATGATTTTGACCGTCAGGCAGAAAAAGCTATCCGTGGAACATTGGACTATCTTAAGATTCCGCTTTCTTCCAAAGTAGAAATTCCGCCGGTAACTCCCTACCTTTCGTTTTTACGTTATGTAGAATTATTCTCTGATTTTGATGTGATATGCCGTAAAAACGGTATACATCAGGAAGTAGTGCATTTACGGTCTGTAAAAGATATGGAGGAAATTGCGCGTTATCGGAAAATAGCTACTCTCACGAACGAAATTATTGATTTACTTGAAGAGCAGGTTAGAGCCGGCTCTTTAACCACTGAACTTGAGGTAGCACTATTTATTGAAGCTGAAAGCCGAAAGCGCGGCTGTGAGGGATTGGGCTTTGAGACATTGGCAGCCGGACCTGCTCGCAGCTTTGGTATTCATGCGTTTCCTCCCTATACAGCCGGCGCCTTTGCCAGTGCAGGTCTGTCAATACTTGATTTTGGGCTGCGCTATGAAGGGTATACCAGTGATGTAACCATGACCTTTGCACGAGGCACTCTCTCAAAAACTCAGGAAAATATGCTTATTCTGGTACAGCAGGCACACGATTTTGCTCTTGATATGGTGGCAAGTGGTGAACATTGCCGCTCCATAGGACTTGCGGTGGAGGCTTTTTTTAGTAAATCAAAGAAGGTTATGCCGCACAATCTGGGTCATGGCATTGGTCTTGAAGCACATGAAGCGCCATCTTTGCGCAGTGGCGATGATAATGACTGGGTATTAAAACCGGGCATGGTTTTCACGATAGAACCCGGTTTGTATGATAATCAAGCCGGAGGCTGCCGGCTGGAAGATGATATTTTGCTGACTGAAGCCGGCGCAGAAGTACTCACTAAATCACGGATTGTCTTGTTATAGAAAACAACTGTATCTCCTGCTTATTGCCGCATTCTTGAATTATTTTTATTACCATGTCCTTTTTACGTTCTCCTTTATGAGCGGGCGCAGGGTTGCCTGCTAGAATTGAAGTGCAGACCTATCTTTTTTCTCTCCATCTTGGCGTTGCACTCTGGACAGCATTGGGAAGAGAGGCGCTCTTCATTCAGAAGAGGGGGCAAATGGTGCAGAACAGCGCGGTGCTTCGCAGCAGACAAAAATTGTGCGCCCTTTAACTTACAACGCCGAAAGTACGCAGAGCATCTTAGGCTATTATTACTTGCACAAGCACTATTTGATTACCCGGCACCGTCCGATTTCTCTGCAAGTCCCGCATCTCTGAGCCAAGACTCCCACATCTCTCGGTCGAGACTGCCGCATCTCTGAGCCAAGACTCCCGCATCTCTCAGCCAAGACTCCCGCATCTCTCAGCCAAGACTGCCACATCTCTCGGTCAAGACTGCCACATCTCTCAGTCGAGACTCCCGCATCTCTCGGTCAAGACTGCCGCATCTCTCGGTCGAGACTCCCGCATCTCTCGGTCAAGACTGCCGCATCTCTCAGTCGAGACTCCCGCATCTCTCAGTCGAGACTCCCGCATCTCTGGGACGAGACTCCCGCATCTCTGAGCCGAGACTGCCGTATCTTTTGGGGGCGAGGTCAGACCTTACCCCCAAAAGATGCGGCAGTCTAACCAACCAGTCGAGGTCTGACCTATTCCTTTATGATACTTGTCATAGCATTTCCCTTAAACCGAATCAAAACTGCTTGTTCTCTCCTTTTATAAGGGTATCTTAATTTTCACTTCAAAGGAGTAGTCTTATGACTAGTTTATTGTCATTAAATGAGTATTTGCAGCAGTATAGGCAGGGAAGCCTTACCAGAAAAGAATTCGAGGCGCTTATCTTTAAGTTTTTCCACGATGATTACCGCAATTTCCCCTCTCACTGTACCAAAGAGGAGCGCATCGATTTTCTCTGCTGGTTCTATCCTGCATTAACTCGAGCCATTGATACCTATTCTGATACCGGCTCTTCATTTCAATCCTATCTCAAGAGCATTATTTATTGGAATATTCGTGATTATAAGCGCCAGCAGATACAAGAGGCTCTGGACGAATACAGTTGTTGGGTGATGTGCGCCGAAGATATAACGGCTCAGTATGACACGGCTGATTGTCTTGCCCTTGAGAGAAAAATAAACTTACCCCTTAAACACTGCCGCAATCAGCGGCAGATTCTATTCTTGTTGCTTAAATCGTATTGTTTTGTGTCTGATGATTTTCTATCTCGAATTGCTCCGACCTTGGACATGACAGTACAAGACTTATCCTGTTTAATTGCCCAAGTAAAGCAGGTACGGGAAAAGCAAGAACAAAGAATCCAAAGCTATGAAGAAAAGGTGCATACACAATTTTACCGGTGTATAAGTTTTGAAAAGCGTTTGAAGATAGTATCGCCTGAGCTTGCGTCGTATAAACGGATAAAGGTGCGTGCGCAACGGGCATGGATACGGTTCAAAAAGATGAGGGAAGAGTTAAAGAAGATGAACCGTGGTGCAAGCAATCGGGAGGTAGCCCAAGCTTTGGGTATACCCAAAGGGACTGTTGATTCAAATCTGTATGCGTTAAAACACGGTAAGAACGTGGCAGTGCTTAAAAAGCAAGAAGAACCATAGGCAGTAAGGCGT
>JAISMB010000009.1 GCA_031276945.1 Spirochaetaceae bacterium
GGGGGGGGGCATAATGCCATACGGTAGAGAGCCACCTTCTATCGCCGCCACGAAAGATACCTGAATATTTTTCATTATAATCTTCTCCTTTATCTAATATAAGTTAGAGGAACTATAGAGAATCAAATAAAAATAGTCAAGCTCTTGAGGTCTGACTTATCCTCTAAAATGAAAAAAATTTTTAGAGGTCTGACCTACACGACAATGACCCACTGTCTTTAGACAATGACCCACTGTCTTTAGACAATGACCCACTGTCTTTAGACAATGACCCGCTGTCTTTAGACAATGACCCGCTGTCTTTAGACAATGACCCGCTGTCTTTAGACAACGCCGTCGAGGTCTGTCCTATTTTGACGGCAAGGTCTGACCTACCTTTGTACCTTATGGTAGCCTTGTTGTTTTGTAAGATACAATCTCTTTCATGGGAATAACCCTCAATTCCGCTCGGTCAGCCCTTAACTGCAAAAAAAAAACAAGGTAGGACAGACCTTGCCGTCAAAAATAAATAATAAATAGAAAATATTGTGCTCTAATGAAAGCAAAACGCAGAGTCAACTCCCTTATATATATTATGTCTATTCATAATTTTCCCCGTGGACTAACAGACCAAGGTCTGTCCTCTCTCTGTTTGTGCGCTACAGAAGTCTCTGAAAGATTTTTTATATTTTTTTTTTGCGAATATATTGAAAAGTGTGAGACAGTGTAGTATACTAATAGCCATGAGGATAATGTTTGGTATGAAAAAACAAAAGTGGGCGCGTGCGTCCGCACAACAATTTTCCCTCCTGCCTTCGTGCGGAGAGCAGGGAACAAATCGGCTTTGTATGTGCTATCCTTTTCCTATCACCTATGCTAAAAACAACACTACAGAAGGGAATATCCCTCGCCAGCAACTTGAGGGGAGCAACTCACCTGAAAAGAGAACAGAGCTTGTGTATATGGTCTTGACGACCAGCAACCCGCTTGTCTTGCGTCTTAATAATGAGGATAATGAGGAGAAGCGGAGGAAAGAAGCTGTAATATGCTCAGCGCGGGGAGCGCGGCACGGTAAAAACAGGACCGTGGAGCGCCCCCATGAGCGCATTTGTCCCGCAAGGGAAGGCACGGTACGCGGATGAAAAAGGCGTACCACTCTTTATGGTTTTAACAGGGGCTGTAAGCCGCTGCTAAGATAAAAGAGGAACCCCAAAAACGGTGTATCCGACCAAGAATCAGCCGTCTTTGGGGCTTGCACCTTAATGCTAGTTGTTAGTATACGCTTATTGTGAGTGCACGGCAAGAGCATTGAGGTCCTCTTTTTAGGTTTTCCTTATGGAAAACCTGAATTTTTTTCGAGGAGGACTTTTTATGAGAAAGAAGTTCTTGTTTAGTGTGATCGCCCTTTTGAGCGCATCACTCGTCTTTATGAGTTGCCCGCCAGAAGCAAAGACGGATGATGATCCCACCAAAGTAACCGGCGGAGCAATAGCAGGCGTTACCCAGCCAGCAACGAGCGGAACACCGGTTACGAGCATTACCGCGACAGAGTACACGGGAACCATTACATGGTCACCGGCTGTCAGTGACACGTTTGCCGCTTCTACTGTCTACACTGCGACCATCACCTTGACTCCTGAAGCTGGCTATACCTTCGCCGGCTTCTCCGGTACTGATGATGACGTATTCAGCGTAGCCGATGCTACCGTTACACAGACAGCCGGCACCGACAGTAATGCAGGCAAGTGGATTGTTACCGCGATCTTCCCAGTAACAGCAGCAGCGCCAGCGCCAATCGCCAGCGGAGCAATCACTGGTCTTGTCGCACCGATATTCGGCAATACCGTTCCAGCGGCTAATATTGTTACTGCTACTCCCGCCGGCACCAGCGTAGCGGTTGAATGGAAGCCTGTTAGCGGTACATCACTTGGGGCAGCGTTAGCAGTAGACACCCCCTTCGCAGCAAGCACAACCTATGTCGCTACCATCACTCTAACGGCTTCAGGTGAGAATACCTTCGCCGCCGACGCTGCATTCACCGGCATAACCGGCGCAGATACAACTAAAAACGGTACAGCCGTAGTAACCGGTATTAACTTCACTAGTGGTATTGAGCAAAAACTCGGTTCCCCTGCAAACAAGTGGGTTATCAGCGTTATCTTCCCGGCAACAAGCTCCTCTGAAATCGCCGGCGGTGAAATAACTGGTCTTGTCGCACCGGTAGCAGGTACTACCGCTCTAGCGGCTGGTGATCTTGTGCCTCCCGCTCACACTAGCGTAGCGATTGAATGGAAGCCTGTTAGCGGTACATCACTTGAGACAGCGTTAACACCAGGCACCTCCTTCGCAGAAGACAAGGTTTATGTTGCTATCATCACCCTAACGCCTGAGGACGGGTATACCTTCGCCAGCACTGCTGCATTCACTTTAGCAAACACCAGCGGCGCAGATACAACTAAAAACGGTACAGCCGTAGTAACCGGTATTAACTTCACTAGTGGTATTGAGCAAAGTACCGCCGGTACAAGCCCGTACGTTATCAAGGCTATCTTCCCCAAGACCTTAGCCGCGTTCTCTCCCAGTGCTATTACAATAACAGAAGGACAGGATAAGCTGAGCATAGCGATAACTCCTACTGACGCACTCAAAACCGCCGGCGTTAAAGTTTATGTCAAAAACGATGGCAGTGCTGTTACTCTCAGCACCGCATCATCACTGGCAGAGTTTACTGAACTCACCGAAACCGACAGAGTGGATGCAACAACAACCCCCGGCACTGTAGTGCTGACGCTAGCTAAGGGAGCAACTACTGGTTCAGTAGCTGAGGCTGACCGAGGCAAGCAGCTTAAAACAGGCAGTCTAACCGTTACCATTGCAGCAAATGCGCAGACCAAGCAGGTTACCGCTGCCACACCAGTGGCAAGCAAAACAGGGGCACAGACATTGGCAGAAAGCTTGAGTGGCGCCACGGTAACTACCGACAACTTGACCGGCACAGTTACCTTAGGGGCTAATTTCAGTCTCACAGCCGCCTTGGAAGTTCCTGTTGATATAACCTTGGCTGTTTCAACTCATACCCTGACTGTAGGTACTTATACGCTTACCGTAGCGGCAGGCGGATCCGTTACCGTAGCGGCAGGCGGATCCGTTACCGCTGGCAAGCTCGTACTCGGCGAAGGCACATGGACAGCGACTACTGCTGGTGCAACCATTGCAGCAGACACGCTGACACTGGGCGAGAATGCTAAGTTTGGTGCAGACGACGGTACAGCCGCAACGGTTCTCACCGGCACAACTGCTGCTACCAACACCTTCACAGCGTCCGATAGCGCTAGTGGTTCTGTTACTACTACGTTGAGCCAAAGCACCAACGATCTAGTTATTGAAGGTGGCGCTACCACAGCAGTACTCACCACTGGCGCAACCGCCGGCATTACAGTAACCGCTGGGCTTGAGATCAAAGATGTAACGCTTGACATTTCAGCCAGCACAGCAACTGCTGGTGGCATTACGTTAGCCGATGACAGCACTGGCATAAAGTTCCTTACGGCTACTAACAGCATCATCAAGTTAGGAAGCGGCGCAACTGCCAGCACCCAACCTGTAGCCGGGCTTGAGATTACTATCAATGATGTTACTGTAAATGCTACTACTGGCGGCGCTACAGCTTCCGATCCGATTGGTACGTTTGTTGCCTCTGCTGCCAACGGCACGATTGTGGAAAACGCAAGTGGTGCTAAACTCTACGGAGGTATCACAACTGACGCCGCGGCACAATAGTAAAGCTAATCACTTGAACAACTAACAGCTCACAAGCCTTGAGGTTTTGAGCTTGGGGGGCGCTTCTCGCGCCTCCCGCAGTTAAAAAGAAAGAATATTGAGGGAAGCTTATCCAAGCTTCCCTTTTTTTATGGGCAGAGCAGGTCTGTCCTCCTCTACCCATGGGAAAACGCTTTGTCCTTGGGTAGATCAGAGCCTTCTCCATGCAAGGAGAAAAAACTTGTCCTTGGGTAGATCAGAGCGAGGTCTGACTTAGGGAGGGGATAGGACAGACCTCGCCTCGCCGTCAAAAATAAATAAAAAATATTTTGCTCTAAATTGAATCAAAACGCACAGTCAGCTCCTTTATACAAGTATTATGGCAACACATAATTTGCCCCGTGGGCTTACAGACCTCGGCGCTGTGCCAAGAAGCTGGCGGCTCCCTGCCCATGTAGTTACCGGCTCCTTTACCGCGTACGCGATGTACATGATTTCGGGTGGACGGTCAGACCTCAAAGACTGGGTAGGTCAGACCTCGCCCTCGGAATAAGTCAGTCCTTATTGGAAATAGATACAAGAACTGCTGAGAGCTAACACGAACCTGTCGGAAGGCTTGAGATACACAGAGGCAAGCCCTTTAAGACTTGCCACTTACTCTTAATTCTGTTACTTTCTTTACTATATGAAAAGATATTCTTTAATGACTGTCTGTCTGATACTTTTTATGATAAATACCTGTGCGATTGCCTCTCCAATACAAATGGTGAACGCTTATTCTACTACTTTTGTGCCGGGCAAACACCAAGGAGCAGTTACCACACTCGCGCTTGATAAGCAAGGATATATACTAAGCGCAGGAGAAGACGGCTTCTTAGAAATCTGGGATATACAAAGAAATACCGCAGTGGAACGGTTTCAGGTAAGCAGCTATCCTATAACGGCAATGGTTTTGAGGCAGAATGCCCCCCATATCGCCCTTGTCGAGCGCAGTGGCAACGGAATAGGCAAAATCTCTGCATGGGATTATATAAACAAACAGAAGTTATGGACTTTAACCGTATCAGATACCGTATCAACGGTATCATATTCTGCAACCGGCTCCTTTCTTATCATCGGTGAAAACAATCGTATCATGCTTATTGATCCTGAAACCGGCGTCTCGCTCACGAATGTGCCGAGTATCAACGCAGCGGTACATTTTGTTGCAACCGGCAAATCAGAAAAAACAATGGTCGGCTATCAAAACCTTGGTCTCTTATCGTATTGGAACCTCTCAACCGGCATAGAAATGCAGCATTTTCGGGTCCCCGCTCATCTGAGATCGCCTATACTCTTTGGCTCAAACCGGTTCTTAGCCGCCCTTGATTCTACCGACCTTGTCATAGTCAATGCCGTTTCCGGTACGGAAATCGCCCGAGACCCGACACTCACTTTAGACATGCTTATCTCCCTTGATCCGGACAGCACTGAATTCATGGGCTTGAACAGTACCACTGTCTACCGCTTTGCCTTGAACAAAACAGGGAAATTAGAGATTATGAGCGCCTTCTCCCTACCCAGAGAAATACCGCGCATAACAAGCGCACTCTTTCATGGACAGACTAAAACGCTCTTAGTGGGAACTACAGCCGGAACAGTCTGGCAGTTACGGCAGAATAATACAGCGCAGGTACTGTACACTCAGGATCAAAGCCGTATTATTGAAACTGCCGCTGCCGGCAACTACTTTGTCTTTATCACCGAAGAACAGTACGCAGGCGGTGTTCCGCTCGACTACAATCAATTAGATAACGATATGGTGCTTTACCTTGAGCGGACCTCTTTGAGCCGGATTACCGCAGCGCCGCTGGTGCAGGATAGTGAAGAGCCGGTTCATCTGCTCTTTTGGCAAACGCAGAATACCAGAGACTTCCCGCTGCTCGTAACCATAAATCCTGACGAAACGATAGAGAGGACGCCCTTAGATACGCTGCAATTTCAGTTCCCGCTTCAGTCGATAGCTTTGTTGCATGACAATCTTCTTTTTCTTGATTCTATGGGGAATATACAGGTGCTTTCAATCGGCAGTGGTACAAGCCTCTTTACGTTTTCCAACCTCGGCTTACTGGACGCCGGCTTTTGGGATGAAAAGACTATTATTATGGCACGCAGCAGCCGGCACAACGAAGGCATGCCGTTTTTACGGGTTGACATGATCACCGGTGAGACAGTTCCGATAAGCCTGCCGGATATTATTGGCATAAAACTCTACCGCGCTGCAAGTGGAACCGTCTATGCTGCTGCTGTTGACGAGCGGGGCAGTTCAACAAGCAGTTCAACTGTACTGCTTCGCTTTGACCAAGAAGGTCCTGTAATGTGCGCACAGACTGCCGGTGAAGACATCGATCTGAGTATAGCCGAGTCCGCTGGCATACTTGCCTCTACCTTGGGGGACGAAGGGGTATCGCTTTACAATCCGACTATTCCTGTTACCCGAACAGCGGGTTTTCCCCTTACGGTAGTTGATGGCGGCACTGTCTTTCTTGCGCTTGATAAAGACGGTACTGTAACATGGCATGATCCATACACCGGTGCAGTACGCGCTCTATTTCGGCTCTATGAAGATTTCTGGACCCTCCACAGAGGCGACGAGATTCTGCACGGTCAAGTAGTAGTATCGAACAAAATAGAACAAACAACAATTCAAGAAGAATAAAGAAGCCTCACCTGCGTTAGACTATCTCTAACCAACCAGTCAAGGTCTCCGTCGAGGTCTGTCCCTGCTTCAGAGTGGTTAGCGATCAGTGGCTAGTCTTTGTGTTGTTAAGAAAAAGCCGATACTGTCCACTACCCTGCTTTCGAGGTCTGACTTATTTTGACGGCAAGGTCTGACCCATAAAAGGTCTGACCCATAAAAGGAAATATCAGGCAGTCCTGCCTGAGTGCCGACTTGCGGTACGTGCTTTCTTGCAAAAACTGCCCCCAGTATCCCCCCTTGTTAATCTATGCCCTATGTAGTATTTTGTCTTTAATGCTTGGTAAAAAGTACGATCCTAAAGGTAACTAGGGAGCCATAATGGAATATCTTGGCATCGTCTGCCGTATTGTTGGCAGTATCGCTCTTTTCCTCTACGGCATGAAGCTTATGAGCGACGGTATTCAACAAACCGCCGGCGAGCGCATGCAAAAAGTTATTAGTTTTATGACCGGCAATCGGTTTATGGGCGTTTTAACCGGACTCTTCATCACAGCTATTATTCAATCGTCATCGGCAACAACCGTGATGGTTGTTTCTTTTGTCAATGCCGGACTTTTAAGCCTTGAACAATCCATCGGGGTCATTATGGGCGCCAATATCGGCACGACCATTACCGCATGGATAGTGTCGCTTCTGGGCTTCTCGATCAACCCTTCCACGACCGCGCTGCCGGCTATCGGCATCGGGTTTGTCATGCAAATCTTCAAATGGAAGCATCGGGATATTGGCACGGTGTTTATGGGGTTTGGCTTTCTGTTTCTCGGGCTTTCTTTCTTGACCCAATCAATGCCCGCAGTGCATAGCGACACGTTTCCGTTCCTCACCCGTATATCAGGGCAAGGGCTGCCGTCTTTGATTGTGGGCACCGGGGTCGGGCTTGTCATTACCCTGCTGGCGCACTCATCTTCAGCCACGACAGCTATTGTTATGACCATGGCACAGAACAGCACGATTAACTTTCCGTTAGCAGCGGCAATGATACTAGGCGCTAACATAGGCACGACCATTGATGCGGCTATCGCCGCTATTGGCACGAGAACGCCGGCTAAACGCGCTGCGCTAGTACACGTGCTGTTTAATGTAATCGGGAGTATGTGGGCGCTTATTCTTTTTCGTCCCCTTTTGTGGATTGTCGATGCCATTACCCCCGGCACAGTGAGCGGCACCGGGATTACTATGCATCTTGCTATGCTGCACACCACCTTTAACCTGATCAATACACTGCTCTTTTTTCCGTTTGTAAAACCGTTTGCGCGCCTAGTTTCTTTTCTAATAAAGGAAAAACCGGCTGAGCAGCCTGAAGAGGTACAGTCAAATTACCGGCTTGAATACCGTTCCGGGACCATTCAGGATACTCCTGAGCTGCAAATAATCCGGGCGGAGAAAGAAATACGCGATATGGCCGGTCTCGCAGCTTCTATGTATGCGACTGTGAGCAGCGCCTTGTATACCCTTCCGACATTGGCGGATACGGAAAAAGAAACATTTATCAATACGCTGATCGTTACGCTTGAAAAACAGGAAAATTATGCTGATGAGATGCGCGTAGAGCTGACCCGTTTTCTTATTGAGTGTACCCGTCAGCAGGTCAGCAACCGCTCAGAAAATATCGTTACACAATTATTGCGCATCGTGGCTGATTTAGAGGAAATGACGGATCAATGTTTTACGATGAGCCGGCTCCTTGAGCGCAGTGTTAAGAAACACCTTGTGTTTAAGCACAGTGAAATGGAAGCTTTGCGTCCCTACCTTGGACTGGTTGAGTCTTTTTTAACATTCGTCCGTGAACGTTTAGGAAAGCCTTTGAACAAAGAGGAGACGGTACACGCTCGCAGACAAGAGAAAGAGATTATGAACTTCAAGGACAAACTCCATAAAATGGGGCGTAAGCGCATTGAAGCCGGGGAAGATGTAAGAACCGAATTACTCTTCATAGATTTAGTCCGGATCATCGAGAAACTGGGCGATTTTTGCTACAATATCGCCGAATCCATGAGCCACGGAGAGCGGCTTCCCTTACACCGCTGAGGGTTAACCTTCTTTTCCTCTAGCTGCCGTTTGAGCGCACCGGCTTTTCTCTCCACTTAATTTTCTTCTTGCTTTTACCGATATATAAAATCATGGATTATAATCAATGTTCGCAAATTTTGATAGCGGAGATTGCACTCTTAGATAAGATTATTGCAGTGCAGCAGACTCTGAGAGAGGCGGTTATCAAACGAGAATGGACAGATTTTGAGGAACAGCGTGTGATTCTTGAAGAGGCGCAACAGCATTTTGAGAACCTTGAAGAGGAACGCATTGCGAGCTTTGAAGGACAGTCTAATTGGACTCAGTTTTATACAGCGGTTGCCCGGTTGCCCGATACAGAGCGTATTCATTTAACTGAATTATACCGGAGCCTTAAACTGAAGATATACAAAGTTCGTAGTGTAAATGATTCATTGATGCTGTATCTGAATGAAGCAAAAAGTACGGTAGCTGCCTTTGTTGATGCTGCCTTTCCTGACCGGCGCGGGCGGCTTTACGGTCGGACTGGCGCGCATGTTGCTGCTGATATGCGCAGTTTAGTAGTAGATGCACAGATATAACAATGAATAAGCACCAGCTCGCTTCAGTGTTACGCAACTGTTTTTGAGAGGAAAAATATGGGATCAACCTTTTTTGGCATAGAATTAGGCAAGCGCGGCGTAAGCGTCCATGAGCAAGCGCTCAATGTTACCGGACATAATCTGTCCAATGCATCAACCTCCGGTTATTCCCGGCAGAAGATTGAATTTACAGCTTTTGAGCCGATTTATCTGCCCGGTGTGAATCGGGAGCAAACGGCCGGACAGCTTGGACAGGGCAGCGTGGTTGAGCGTATTGAACGGGTACGCGATCAGCTCCTTGACAAGCGTATTGTGGCGCAAGCATCGGGTCAAGGTTATTGGAACACTCGGGATCCTTATATCCGTATGCTCGAACAGCTCTATCTTGAGCCGGGTGAAAATTCTATACGGAGCAAAATGGATGCGTTTTGGGATTCGTGGCAGGAGCTTGCAACATACCCGGCAGACATGGCGCCGCGGCAGGCAGTTATTGAGCGAGGTCAGACCTTGGTTGATGCCATACACGACCGGTTTAATCAGCTCAAAAGTATGCGTGATATGGTTGAAGAAGATGTACAGCTTACGGTTAAGCAAGTCAACGATTTATCCTCGCAGATAGCCAGTTTAAGCAATGATATTCAGATAGTACGTGCCCGAGGTGATAACCCCAACGATTTGCTTGACCGGCGGGATTTATTAGTAGACAATCTCTCTTCACTCATTGATATAACGGTAGATAATCGGGATCCTGATGAATTCATGGTGCATACAGCCGGTATGGTGCTGGTGCAAGGGCAGATAGGTCGTCAATTTAAGCTTGAGCATGGTGTCGAAAGCTATTCTCGGATTACTTGGGCTGATGACGGAGAAAATATACAGTTCCGTTCCGGCGCTCTTGCAGCTCTCGTTGAGCTTCGTGATACGACTATTGCTACGGAGATTCAAAGCCTCGACTCATTTACTATGAATTTTATTGATATGGTCAATGAAATTCATCGTGATGCTTACGGTATTAATGGGAATACCGGAGAGAATTTTTTCACTGAGCATAATTTTGTAACCGGTGTTACCGGTAACTATGACCGGAATGGCGATGGAGAATTTGATTCAAGCTATATTTTCCGGATTAACGGTACTACTACACTAGAACCGCGAGAACAAATTGGTTTGGAAGGTGTGATTACCTTGTCGAGTGCAGATGGCAACCGGGCAGTACAGTACTTTCCTACCGATACCGTGCAGGATATTATCAGCCGGATCAACAACAGTGGTGCTGAAGTTGTTGCCCGACTCAATAAAGATGGACAATTAACCTTCCGCGGTACGCCCTCGTCTAATCCTGATAATCCTGATTTTGTTATCCGGCACCTTGAGGATTCTGGTCTCTTCCTTGAAGGCTATGCCGGTATTCTACAGGAGAGCGGTGGAGAAGGTGCTTATGATTGGGATAGAGCTGATGCTGTAGCTGCCCTGCGCGGTACGGCTCCTGACTTTGCTGTTTCGCCGGTGGCGCATCCTTCTGGGTGGATAGAGCTGAACGCTGCCTTGGTTAAAGATCCCGGTTCCATTGCAGCCGGACTTGGTGAAAATGGTCGTGCCGCAAATCCGGGTAATGGTGAGGCTGCTCTTGCCATTGCTGCTGTCCGTAATACGACCGTTATGGTAGGCAGACTCGGCACTTTTGATGATTATTTCGCTGATGCAGTCGGTCGGATCGGTGTTTTAGGCGAACAAAGCGGTCGAGCGTTAGAGACACAGGAACTCGTTATGAAACAGCTTCATGATATGCGCGATTCGGTTTCCGGGGTAAATATGGATGAGGAATTATCTAATATGATTAAGTATCAGCATGGCTATAATGCTGCTGCCCGGTTTATTACCACAATCAATTCTCTCCTTGATACATTAATCAACCGTATGGGAGTATAGTTTCCCCATGCGGTTTAATCAGAGAGGTAAGTACGAACAAGCTTCATTGAAATCTCAGAGTTAATGCTGTAGAATACAGCATCTTTATTTTTTGGAGGAAATATGACTGATTATTTTGTAGGGAAGAAAGAGTATTTTCCTGGAATCGGAAAGATCAAATACGAAGGCGAAGAGAGTGATAATCCTCTCGCGTTCAAGTACTACGATCCAGAAAGAATTGTGGGAAAGAAAAAGATGAAGGATCATCTGCGGTTTGCCGTTGCCTATTGGCATAGCTTTTGTGCTGATGGCGCCGATCCTTTTGGGGCAGCTACGCATCCTCATCCTTGGATTGTTGATGCACACAGTCCTATGGAGGCTGCCGATCACAAAATTGAGGCGGCATTTGAATTTTTCACCAAGCTTGGGGTTGAATGGTACGCGTTCCATGATCGTGATATGGCGCCGGAAGGGGATACACCGCTTGAAAGTGAGAAGAATCTTCAGGTGCTTGTTGCAAAAGCAAAAGTTCTGCAAAAAGAAACTGGTGTAAAATTGTTGTGGGGAACTGCCAATCTTTTTAATCATCCGCGTTTTATGAATGGAGCTGCAACAAATCCTGAATTCGCCGTCGTTGCCCTTGCCGCACGGCAGGTTAAGGCAGCTATTGATGCGACTATTGAATTGGATGGTCAAGGCTACACGTTCTGGGGTGGGCGAGAAGGGTACATGAGTCTCCTGAATACTGACCTTAAACGGGAAAAAGAGCATCTTGCCCGTTTTCTCAGCACGGCTCGTGATTATGCGCGGAAACAGGGTTTTAAGGGGGCATTTTATATTGAGCCAAAACCTATGGAGCCGACCAAGCATCAGTATGACTATGATGTTGAGACCGTTGCCGGATTTTTGCGTGCGTACCATTTGGATAACGATTTTAAGGTAAACATTGAGGCAAACCACGCTGAGCTTGCCGGCCACGATTTTGCCCATGAATTAGAAACGGCAGCTTCTCTGGGTATTTTCGGCTCTGTTGACGCCAACCGCGGCGAACCGCGTAACGGCTGGGATACCGATCAGTTCCCCAACAGCTATTACGAGACTGCCCTTGCGATGTACGCTATTCTCAAAGCCGGCGGCTTTACGACCGGCGGCTTGAATTTTGATGCCAAGATTCGCAGGAATTCGGTAGACCTCTCCGATCTCTTTGAAGCGCATATTGGTGGTATGGATGCATTTGCCGTTGGATTGGAAATTGCCCAGCGTATCATTGATGATGATAGTATTGGTAGTTTTGTCAGAAAGCGCTATGCCTCATTTGATACGGGGGATGGTGCTCGTTTTGAGAAAGGTGAGCTTGATTTAACAGCTTTAGCGGCTCTCGGCTCAGAATATGGAAAAATTGGTATTACTAGCGGTAAACAAGAATATCTTGAAAATGTCATTAACCAGTACTTGTTCGGTCTTTAATCAAAACAATTACGTAATGAACTAAAAAGTAGGAATTACCTACAAGGCGTGCGAGGTATTTTCTTTTATCTTAACACAAATAAGGAAAATACCTCGTTTATTATGCCCTCTCCACTGAGCAGCCACCGGCTGGCTGTTTGAGGGATAGACCTCAGTCTGAGCCAACAAAATACATTCTCTATACGATGGTGCTTCCTTATACAGTCCTCTGTCATAGCTTTGTGGGTGCTTCCACGCTTTAATCTGGAAGCCCATAACCTTGACCCTGCGCCGGAAAAGAGATACCAGTGTTCCTTGCAAGAGAGGACGCGGTTATTCCCTAGAGGGCGTCGTTAAAAGGAAGGAAATAAAGTAAACTAAAGAGATGAAAGAAAATGGAAAAGCACTGCACAGACACGACATCAGTGATAGGCTGTGGGAAAAGATAAAAGTACTGCAAGAAGGGACAGGGAAACGGGGGCTGATGGCACAGGACAATAGACGGTTTATCAACGGCAGTATCGTGGATTATCAGAACCGGTGTTCCAGACAGAGATTTACCACCTGAATATGGCAACTGAAAACATACACACCGAAGGTTTTGCCGTAGGGATGTCTGGCGGGACTGGAAAACAATAGCCGCTGAAGTTATCGGGGAAGTGGATACCCAGTGGCTTATGATAGATGCAACTTATAGCAAAGTCCATACAGACGGATGTACAGCGGTTGGAGGAAATCAAGCAATAGGGCGTACAAAAGGGGACTCAATACCAAAGTCCGCCTTGCTATAGATAGGAAGGGAAAACCGGTACGTATCGTAGTTTCAGCGGGGCAGGAGGCGGATTGCACCTATGCACCGCCCTTAATGGCAGGTGTATCGGTAAAAATCTTGTTAGCCGATAGAGGATATGACGTGAACCAGGTAATAGACACAGCCTGTGCAAGAGGTATTAAGGTAGTTATTCCTTCCAAGCGTAGTCGGAAGGTGGTAAGGACTTATGATAAAGAGCTGTATAAGAAGCGCCATCTTATTGAGAATGTGTTTCGCTGGCTTAAACAGTGGAGAGGTATTGCTATTCGCTATGCTAAACGCTCTGATTCCTTTCTCGCCGCTCTCTATCTCAGATCTATCTTCCTCGCCTCTTAAGTCTACGCCCGAGGGTTTTGAGTCCGCGCACTAGGGTTTTTAGTCTGCGCCCTAGGAAGAGGAATCGACTATTTTGATGGCGAGGTCTTGATGGCGAGGTCTGACTTATGAGTGAAAACTTCCGTATCTCTCGGCAGGGAATCCCGCATCTCCCGTTAGAGCAGGTAGGCACGGGTAAAATTATCATCAAGAGTAAGGGAGAGACTTTGCGGCGATTCACCGCGGATATGCGCCGCGCTGTGCAGAATAAGCGGCAGGTCAGCCCACTGTGAAAAACGGCTGCCCCGCAGAGGTTGATACGGAGCATCGGTTTCTAAGAGCAGCCGCTCAGCCGGCAAGTCCGCACACGAGCGCACGGCTGCCTTATGGTTAAGGGTTATGCTGCTGCCGAAGGAAAAAAAGGCGTTAATACCGCGCCTTAACAGCGCCTGCCCTTCTGTTGCCGTTCCCGACCATGCGTGGAAGACCACCGCCGGCACTTTTTTCAACTGGCGGCTTGCGGCAAAGACTTTGTGCAGAGCCTTGCGGATGTGGAGGACAAGCGGCAGCGAGTGCGTTTGTGCATATTCCAACTGCACCGCAAACAGTTCATCTTGCACAGCTTCTGTCTGACGGAAAGCGTCGTTAAAGAGATCAAAGCCTGTTTCACCGAGCGCGTTAAGCCGTTTCTCTTGTACCATGCTTTCAACAAAGGAAAGCAGGTCGTACGGGTTGTGGGTTCTTGCAGCCGGAACCTGCGGGTGAACAGCGCAGCACAGCACTATAGGCGGCGCATTATCAGCAGCGGCTTTTTGGGCAAGCGCTTCGGTATACAAAAAATCCTCCGCATTCCATGAACTGGCAGCACAGATCACCGCGCGCCGGCGACGTTCCGCCTCGGCATCTTGTCTATACCGAAGCATATCATACAGATGGCAATGGGAATCAGTAGGCATAATTCCTCCTTGTGTACTAGTATTACCCTACTATGACTGCTGAACGCAAGCAGAGCCTTGCTTTATTCCTCGCTACTCTTGATGACCTGCTGGGTAGCGGTTACGCATCAAAAAGGGAGTATTCATTTTCGAAAGACCCTTCTTCCTCAGACCCGCCCGCCCAGCCGGTGCAGGAACAAAAGGAGCAAGAACCGGTAGCCTTGCATGCGGCGCTTAAAAAACCGGTTCCACCGGATTCTCTGCACCGTATAATCAATGAGGTGTATATTTGCACTGCCTGCCCGCTCCATAAAACCCGCATAAGCGGTGTTCCCGGAGAAGGGGTTGAACATCCTGTGGTACTGGTAGTTGGAGAGGGTCCGGGCGCGCAGGAAGATAAAACGGGGCGTCCTTTTGTGGGTCCTGCCGGTCAATTATTGGACAAAATGCTCTCATCCATAGACCTTTCCCGTGAAAAGCAGTGTTTTATCACCAACATTGTTAAATGCCGTCCGCCCCTCAATCGCGACCCGCAGCTGGAAGAAATGGAAGCGTGCATGCCTTTCTTTTCCCGTCAGCTCGCCCTGCTCAAACCGAAACTTATTCTGAGCCTTGGGCGCATTGCAACACAATGGCTTTTGCAAACCAATGAAACTATAACGAAGCTTCACGGACAGTGGAAGGATTATAAGGGCATACCATTCCTGCCGACCTATCATCCAAGCGCTCTTCTACACAATGAAATGTGGAAACGTCCTGCATGGGAAGACCTCAAGATACTGAGGGCGAAATTGCAGGAATATACAGACCAAAAACCCGAACTTTCAAAGCAAAAGGAGCCTGAGGTCTGACCTATCCTGCCACCGAGGTCTGTCCTATAAGATGCAGAAGTCTCTGTTCAGAGATGCAGAGGTCTGACCTAAAGAAAGGGAGAGCTGATCTAAAAAGGGGGCGAGGTCTGACCGCACGCTGTTTACGCAACAATCATCGTGCCGATTCCTTCATCGGTGAAAAGTTCTATGAGCAGTGCATGGGGAAGCCTGCCGTCAATGATATGTGTTTTTTTTACCCCGCCGTCAAGCGCGGCTATACAGCAGTCAATCTTCGGCAGCATGCCTTTGCTCACGGTGCCGTTTTGTTTCAGCGACACGAGATCGGAACGTTTTGTTACTTTAATAAGGGAAGCAGGATCGTGCAGATCATGGAGTATCCCCTGCACATCGGTCATTAAGATGAGTTTTTCGGCGTGCAATGCGACGGCTATGGTAGCGGCGGCAGTATCGGCGTTGATATTCAGTATCATCCCTTCAGCATCCGAGACGCCTAAGGCAACTGAAGATACCACCGGAATTGCTCCTAAGTCCAAAATTGCATTGATGACCGCCGTATCAACCGCTTCAATTTCACCGACCAAGCCCAGATCAGGCGCTTTAAGCCGATGCGCTTTGAGCAGCCCTCCATCAATGCCGCATATTCCTAGGGCGCGCCCGCCTGACTGCTGTATAAGCGAGACAATATCTTTATTTATTTTACCGCACAGTACCATTTGGACAATTTCCATGGTCTCTTCGTCTGTGTAGCGCAGCCCTTGCACGAACCGGCTCTCTTTCCCCATGGTCTTGAGCATGGCGTCAATTTCAGGTCCTCCACCGTGGACCAGTACGGTGCGTATACCGACACATGCCATAAGGATCAGATCGTGTATGACGGCGTTCTTAACGTCTTCATTGATCATAGCATTGCCGCCGTATTTTACAATGACGGTTTTATTCCGGTATTCCTGAATATACGGCAGCGCATGGACGAGTACCTGCGCCCGGTCGTTATTAGTGCCTACAAAATCTTTCATACGTGCAGCCAGTGTATCGTGCAGCCTCAAAAATAACAAGCAGAATAAGGACGAGAGCGGCTGCGCTGAGAAGCCGGCACATCCCTCTTAGAAGTTACTCTTCACCAATCGGCACTCTAAGGTATATACTGCTTTTGAAATGGAGGAGGAGCCATGAAAAGTGTTAATGAAAAATATTCAACGGTGATACAAAAAAATACATTTTATTTCTCTGATCATGAATTTGAGCATAGTTATGAAGGATATATTAACTCACTCAAAGAAACACTCTTGATAATCAAAAATCAAATAGAAATCAAAGGGCTTAAAAAAGAACTATTTGAAGAATTATTAGAGAAAGAAAATGGTTTAAGAGCATTACTCGCCCTTACCGGTTTTTCAAATGAATATTTGAAGCGAGTAATCACTATTATTCGTATTATGAATGATAAAGAATTGAACGAGCTTGTGTATAAAAAGGAGTGGTATATCAATACAGATCAAGATGATATTGAGGAATGGAGTGATAAAACTATCATAAAGCTTATCAAAACTAACGAGTTTTTTAGAAAAGGTTTGGTAAACCTTTTCTTTGAGGGCGCATCTGTGCCATTTTTGGTGAAAACTATTCCACTTTTTGAACTTAAAAAGTTAAGTATATTAAAACTTCGTTTTGAAATGAGCGAACTGATTGATACGATTATCCGTTATAAAGAAAAAGGCAGCTATTCAGGCAGAAAAGAAAATAACCCGGAAACCGTTGTCAGTAAGTTATTAAAACGACTTAATGTTACTTTTGAGACCGGAGACCTTGGAGAACTTATTAAAAACGCAGCTGATAAAAAGCGAACAATGGATTTTATTATTCCAAATAAAAAGGAGCCGCGTATCATCGCTGAAAGTTCTTTTCTAGCTACTACATCATCAGGGCAGGGGGATAAATCGAAAACAGAAATTGCTATTGACATACTGCTAAAAAAACATTATCCAGATGCTTGTTTTATTGGTTTTGTTGATGAGATAGGCTGGTATGTCCGCAAGCATGATTTACGAAGGATGGTTAATGCTTATGAAGATGTGTTTACTTTTCATCAAGATGAACTTTCGCGGTTTGAGCAATTCGTACAGGATACATTGAGGAAATGAATAGGGAATACGATACTATCGTTCTGGGTGATTGTCTTGAGCTGTTTAAGGCTATTCCCAGTAATTCAGTTGATATAACCTTTGCTGATCCGCCGTTTAATCTCAAGAAGAAATATAAAACCTACCATGATGATCGGGCAGTGCAGGAGTATTTAGACTGGTGTGAACAATGGATTACTGAAATGGTACGGGTAACCAAGCCTTCAGGTTCGCTCTTTATCCATAATATCCCGCAATGGTTGACGTTTTATGCCGCTTACCTCAATAAAAGTGCGTATTTTAAGCATTGGATAGTCTGGGACGCGCCGACAGTACCTATGGGTAAGTCGTTGCAGCCGGCGCATTACGGCATATTGTTTTATACAAAATCGGCAAAAGGCGCTAAGATTTATGAACTGCGCCGTCCGCATGAACGGGAGCGGAGGAGCGGGTATCTGCGCAAAGACTACGGCGGCAAGAAGAGCCTGCTGCATCCTTTTGGACCGCTTGTATCGGATGTGTGGACTGATATTCATCGTATACGGCATAAGACAAGACGGGATGAACATCCTTGTCAACTGCCGGTACATTTGCTTGAACGCATACTGCTTATGGCAAGCGATGCAGGGGATACGGTTCTTGACCCCTTTTCCGGCACCGGAACAACTGCGGTTGCGGCAAAACAACTGGGGAGACGGTATTTGGGCTTTGAGCTTGATGAACAGTACCGCAGACTCTCGGTGCAGAAACTGGAACAGACCAGAGCGCACCGCACCCTCAAAGACAAATGGGTAAGCTGGTTTCTTGATGAGATCGTTACCTTACGGGAAGCTGATTGGGAGATCATCAAGGACTGTTTCTGTATTCCACAAGACTCGCGCCTCGTAGATAAACAGAAGATACGGCTTAACGCTGTCTTTGCAAGACGGTAAGTCTTGAGGTGGGCGTGCTGCAAAGACAGCCGTGCAGTACCTAGATTGACAATCAATCAAAGAGTGTCTAATATTCCCTCAAAGAGTTTAGAAAAAGTGAGTGTAGAAAAAGTGAATACAGCCCCTTGTTTCAGTTATCCCCTTCCCACAACCTATAAACGAAACGCTTCTTGCCTTATGGCTGCCACACTATTTTTCTTTCTCTTGTCTGTTTGCATCTGAGCATTACAAGGTTTTATCGTTGAATAGTATGCGTCAAATGAGGAGAGATATTTATGGAAAAGAACGCCCTGCGTCCGATTATCAAAGTTGTGAAGGAGAAATGCGTTAATTGCCACCGGTGCATCATGGTCTGTCCTGCCAAAATGTGCAATAACGGTTCCGGAGATATAATAGATCATCATCCTGAATTATGTATCGGCTGCGGCGAATGTATCAACGCCTGCACGCACGGCGCTCGTGTCGGCATTGATGATTTTACGGCATTTAAGGAAGACCTGAAAAACGGGGTAAACATAGTCGCCATCGTGGCTCCCGCCGTTGCCGCAAGTTTTGAAGGCAACTACCTGAAAATAAACGGACTGTTGAAATCATTGGGAGTTAAAGCGGTATTTGATGTAAGTTTCGGTGCGGAGCTTACGATCAAGTCTTACCGTGCGTATATGCAGGCAGTAAATCCTCCTATACTCATAGCGCAGCCTTGCCCGACACTGGTATCATTCATTGAACTATACCGTCCTGAACTTCTGCCTTATCTTGCCCCCATAGATAGCCCTATGATTCATACCATGAAGATGATCAAGCGCTTCTACCCTCAGTACAAGCAGCACCGGATTGCCGCTATAAGCCCCTGTTATTCAAAACGCCGCGAGTTTGATGCTGTGGGCATGGGCGATTATAACGTGGGCTTCAAGTCAATACAGCAGTACCTTGATGAGTCCGGCACGAATATAAGCACGTATCAGTCGGTTGACTATGATAGTCCTCAGGCTGAACGGGCGGTACTCTTTGCAAGTCCCGGCGGGCTTATGCGGACATTGCAGCGCTACGATGGTGAGGTTTCCAGCTATACCCGCAAGATTGAAGGTCCGCATGAAGTTTACCGCTACCTTGCTCATCTTGCCGATTCCATTAAGAAGCAGAATACGCCGGTCTACCAGCTCATTGACTGTCTTAACTGCGCTATGGGCTGCAATGGAGGACCTGCGACACTGAATCAAAATAAGCATTTTGATGATATAGAGCGTTTTACCGAACAGCGGAACAAAGAGATAGGTAAACACTACCAGCCAGCGTTGCTGAAGCGACGGTCTTTAAGCCGGAATAAACTCGAAAAGACCATTGAGCGGTATTGGGAGGCGGATTTATACCGGCGCTCTTATAAGGATCGGTCGGACATCGTGAGAAATATGGTGATTGCTCCCAGTCAGGAGGTCCTTGCCGCTACCTTTAACGCTCTGCATAAAACGAATGAAAGCGACCGGCTCAATTGTGGGGCATGCGGCTATAAGAACTGTGAACAGATGGCGGTTGCTATCATCAACAAGCTTAACAAGCCTGAGAATTGCCGGCACTATGTGGATATTGAGCTGAAGCTGCAAGCCAGCACCCACGTTAAGAATATGCTTAATCAGGTCTATGAGCATACACTGGCAGAGATGTATAAAAATAAAGAGGGTCTTGCGACCTTAACGAGCCGAATTAGCGCTGCCGCAGCCTATGTTTTAGATTCTTCTCAGATTATAGAAAAGATGGTAGAAAATATACGGTCTATTCATACGAGTTTGGAAACTAATGCAGAAACCGTCCTGAAACTGAACGCATCCTCAAAAGAGGGGAAGGAACGGCTTTATAAGATCGAGACCGTCATAACGCAGGTGGAAGAGCAGTCCACGATCCTTATTGATACGTGTAAGATAATTGGGGATATTGCGGATGAGACCGGTATTCTGGGCATGAATGCGGCGATAGAAGCGGCTCATGCGGGGAGCGAGCTAGGCAAAGGTTTTGCGGTTGTCGCCGGAGAAATCAGGAAACTGGCGAACAATTCCGGGAAGCAGGCGGTAAAAATAACCGGCAACCTGCAAAATATCAAAAAACTTATTGCCGTTTCAAAAGAGTCCGCCGCCTCTGCACGAGAACAGTTTGAATGGATGACGACACTCATTGACACGGTCAAAGAAGCGGAAGTCTCCATACACGATGCTATGAACATACAGAATTCCGCAGGAAGCACGGTATTAGACGCTCTCAATGAAATAAAGATCCTGATTGGGAGAATAGAAGAAACTTCCCGCTCGCTCTTGGCGTCCGGAGAGTTGGTCATTGTGCAGATAAGTTCTCTTAAAACCCTCTAAATATACCCCACCGCTCCCCTTCTGACCCGAGCCGTTTCATATCTCGAAGGCAGGATAGGTCAGACCTCTGTATCTCTGAACGGAGACTACCGCATCTCTCAATCGGGACTCCCGCATCTCTCGGCAAAGACTGCCGCAAGTCTCAGGCGAGACTCCCGCATCTCTCAGTCAGGACTCTCGCATCTTATAGGACAGGACTCTCGCATCTTATAGGACAGACCTCGCCCCTTTTTAGATCAGCTCTCCCCTTCTTTAAGTCAGACCTCTGTATCTCTGGGTTGGGACTGGCGTGTCTTATAGGACAGACCTCGCCTCTTTTTTAGATCAGCTCTTCCCTTCTTTAAGTCAGACCTCTGTATCTTTGGAGGGAGACTCCCGCATCTCTCGGCAAAGACTGCCGCAAGTCTCAATCGGGACTCCCGCATCTCTCGGCAAAGACTGCCGCAAGTCTCAGGCGAGACTCCCGCATCTCTGAGGGGGCGAGGTCTGTCCTAAAAGGCGAATAGCCTTGCGTATACTTATGTTTTGGGGTATCCTTAATGAGTTTTGTCCAACAAAAGGAGGGGGACTATTTATGGAAGCATTACAGAAGAGCAGTACGTGGAAGGGGCGGCGCGGGCCGGTTCTTCTTGTTATTATGGACGGGGTCGGCTACGGGAAATACTCGGAAGGGGATGCGGTTGCGGAGGCAAAGATGGAACACTTGAACGCCTTGACCAGCTCCGCGCCGCATACCCGACTCAAAGCGCACGGCAGAGCTGTCGGGCTGCCGTCTGATGACGATATGGGCAACAGTGAAGTTGGGCATAACGCCATGGGATGCGGACGGGTCTTTAATCAGGGAGCCGCGCTGGTATCACAATCCATTGCAAGCGGCGCTCTGTTTCAGGGGCAGGCGTGGAAAGAAATCAGCGCCACCACAGGAACGCTGCATTTCATCGGACTTTTTTCTGACGGGAATGTCCACAGCCATCTCGATCATCTGAAAGCCATGATCTGCCATGCGAAACAGGACGGCGTAAAAACCGTGCGGGTTCACGTGCTCTTTGACGGGCGCGATGTGGGAGAGACGAGCGCCCTTGACTACCTTGAGCCGTTTGAGGAATTCCTGCGCGCCGAAAATACTGACGGCTTTGATGCCCGCATTGCAAGCGGCGGCGGACGAATGTGGATAACCATGGACCGGTATGGCGCGGATTGGGAGATGGTTCACCGGGGTTGGGAAACGCATGTTCACGGCACGGGACGGCAGTTTGCGACTGCGCGGCAGGCAGTCGAAACCTATAGGCAGGAAATCCCCGGTATTATTGACCAAGACCTGAAAGCATTTGTCATCGCTGAAAATGGCAAGCCCATCGGCGCTATAGAAGACGGCGACAGTGTAGTCTACTTCAACTTCCGCGGGGATCGGGCGCTTGAGATAACCGCGGCTTTTGAAGCGGAAACCTTTGATAAGTTTGACCGGGGACGCCGCCCGTCTGTCTCTTATGCCGGCATGATGGAGTATGACGGCGATATGCACGTGCCGGCGCGCTATTTGGTCAGCCCGCCGTCAATCGACCGCACAATGGGCGAATACCTCGCCGCAACCGGCGTGCGGACACTGGCAATCTCAGAGACGCAAAAATACGGACATGTTACCTATTTCTTCAACGGGAACAGAACCGGCAAGTTTGACGATACTTTGGAAACCTACCGTGAGATAAAGAGCGATGTCGTGCCGTTTGAACAGCGCCCATGGATGCAGTGCGCCTTAATCACGGACGCTGTGATTGAGGCTTTAGGCAGCGGCGACTATGACTTTATCAGGTTGAACTTTCCCAATGGGGATATGGTCGGTCATACCGGCGTGTATCAGGCTGTAATCTGTTCTATGGAGGCTATGGACCTGCAACTGGGGCGGCTGAAAAAAGCCGTTGATGAACACGGCGCGGTCATGGTTATTACGGCGGATCACGGCAACAGTGATGATATGTTTGAGCATAACAAAAAAACCGGTGCGGTTGTCCGCAAAGAAGACGGCACACCCAAGGCAAAAACCAGCCACAGTCTCAACCCCGTGCCGTGTATCGTGTATGACCCTGAGTATAAGGGCGATTATACGCAGACCTTACGCGAAGGGCTGGGCATTAGTTCTCTGGCGGCTACCTGCATACAGTTGCTCGGTTTTGTGCCGCCTGCCGACTATGACCTGTCAGTCTTGTCTTAAAAACTCCCCTTAGTCATGCGGCTAAAAAGGGCGCGGGACGGTTCAATCCGCTTCGCGCCTCTTTCTTTTTATCTGTCTTTATCCCTCCCGCCCCGCCTTTCTTCTTTCCCCTGCTTATTCTTAGTTGGAGAGATGCGGAAGTCTCCGCATCTCGGTCAGACCTCGGAGGCAGGATGGCAGGATAGGTCAGACCTCGTCTGCTGAACCGACCTATTTCAGCCTGCTGAACCGAGCCATTTCAACCTGCTGAACCGACCTATTTCAGCCCGCTGAACCGACCTATTTCAGCCCGCTGAACCGACCTATTTCAGCCCGCTGAACCGACCTAGGGCGTGTCGTCAAAAGGAGAGGAAGATAGATCTGAGCTAGAGATCAGCAAGAAAGGAAGCAGAACGTTGAGTAGAGCGAGTAGTACTACCTCTCCACTTTCACAAAAGCAACTTGAGGTCTGTATCAGTTACCAGCGAGACAATGCTGACAATGCCATGTTCCCGATGGTATGCACCGCTGTACTGCCATTGTTCAGGCTTTTTCACCAGTCCTGCGGCAACCGGATTTTGATCAATGTA
>JAISMB010000074.1 GCA_031276945.1 Spirochaetaceae bacterium
CCCACCCTGCCTCAGAGGTCTGACCCACCCCGCCTCAGAGGTCTGACTTACCCTGCCACCGAGGTCTGACTTACCCTGCCACCGAGGTCTGACCCACCCTGCCTTAGAGGTCTGACCCACCCTGCCTTAGAGGTCTGACCCACCCTGCCTTAGAGGTCTGACATACCCTGCCTTAGAGGTCTGACTCACCCTGCCTTAGAGGTCTGACTCACCCTGCCTCAGAGGTCTGACCCACCCTGCCTTAGAGGTCTGTCCTACCCTGCCTTAGAGGTCTGACCTACCCTGCCACCGAGGTCTGACTTACCCTGCCACCGAGGTCTGACCCACCCTGCCACCGAGGTCTGACTTACCCTGCCACCGAGGTCTGTCCCATCTTTCTATCTTTACTAATGGAGGTCTGACTTACATTATAAGGGAGGTCTGGCTTCCACTATAGTGGAGGTAGGACTTACATTATAAGGGAGGTCGAACTTCCACTATGGTGGAGGTCTGACTTCCCTTATATCGATTTAAGGGGCTGAAACGGGTCGGGGCAGACTATGCCGCACAAGCAGCAGGGCTTATTTGAGGGCAGAGTCCCGCTGCTTGTGCCTAAAAATCATCCTTGATAAACTGGCGCAGCTCACCGATAGTTTCTTATATACCGCACCCCACAACGGGTACGGAAGGAGCGTCTATGCGGCACGGTGAACACTATGTTTTAGGATTGGATTACGGCTCGGACTCGTGTCGGGCGGTGCTTGTTGATGCGGCTACCGGAGAGGAAGTCGGCGTTTCGGTTATGCCTTACCCGCGCTGGACACAGGGGTTGTACTGCGATCCGGCACGGAATCAGTTCCGCCAGCACCCGCAGGATTACCAAGACACGCTTATCGGCACGGTCCGGCAGGCGCTTGCCCGTGCGCCTGCCGGCGCTGCCGATAAAATCAGAGGCATTGCCCTTGATACCACAGGCTCAACCCCCTGCCTTGTCGATGAACACTGTACACCGCTCTCCCTGACCCCGCATTTTGCGGACAATCCGGCGGCGCTGTTTATATTGTGGAAGGATCACAGCGCCGTAGCCGAAGCCGCGCTGCTCAACGAGGCTGCTCATGCCGGCGCTACCGATTGGACTCAATTTGTCGGCGGTATCTACTCCGCCGAGTGGTTCTGGGCAAAAACCATGAGGGCTTTCAAGGAAGATGCGACTGTGGCGGAAGCCGCGGCATCGACCATAGAGCATTGCGATTGGATGACCGCCTTGTTGACCGGCACGCATGATCTTGCCGCACTCAAACGGAGCCGCTGTGCGATGGGGCATAAGGCGCTCTGGCATCGTACATTCGGCGGCTATCCACCGGCTTCCTTTTTTGTCGGGCTTGACAGCCGCCTCGAAAAAATACGGGCGAGCCTCGGCACTCAGACCTATACCAGCGACCAAAGCGCCGGTCCTCTCTGTGAACAGTGGGCAGACCTCCTCGGTATTCAGGCAGGTATTCCCGTTGCCGTAGGCGCTTACGATGCCCACATGGGGGCGGTCGGCGGCGGGGTCGGCATAGGCAGGCTGGTACGGGTTATGGGAACGTCAACCTGCGATATTACGGTCGGTTACAGACCGCACGGACCGGAGAAGCCTGTGCGCGGTATCTGCGGACAAGTTGACGGTTCGGTTATCCCCGGCTTTATAGGCTACGAGGCGGGGCAGAGTTCCTTCGGCGATGTCTACGCATGGTTTAGGGATTTGCTGCTCTATCCTGTGCATACGCTCCTCCCTGAAGCGGACGGTATTGCTTTGGAGCAGAGGGAAAGCATAAGGCGGGACATAGCCGCCAAGCTCATCCCGCGGCTTGAGGAAGAAGCGGCGAAGATTGATCCGGCGGCAAGCGCTTTGACGGCTCTTGATTGGCTGAACGGCAGGCGCAGTCCGGATGCCAATCAAAAATTGAGCGCCGCCCTTACCGGTTTGACGCTCGGCTCAAGCAGCCCTGAGATTTACCGTGCTTTGGCACACGCTACTGCTTTCGGCGCCCGCGCCATTGTTGAGCGTTTTAATGAAGAAGGCGTACCGATAAAGAGCATAATAGGTATTGGCGGGGTAGCCCGTAAGTCGCCGCTTATCATGCAAATCCTCGCCGATAGTATCGGTATGCCCCTTGCAATACCGGCTCATGATCAGACCGTTGCCTTAGGCGCTGCTATCTTTGCGGCGGTTGCTGCCGGACTTTACCCTGATCTTATCAGCGCACAGCAGGCGCTGGCGTCCCCGGTAGAAAAAACCTATAGCCCCAATCAAGCCTTGAAGCCGGTTTACGACACGCTCTACCGGCGCTACAGAGAACTCGGTGAGTGGGTGGAAGGCTCGCTCAAAAGCCGCTAACTACCGCTCAATGAGATAAAGTCTTACTGTAATGGAGGGAGGAATTATGTATCAATTTTGGTTTATAGTAGGGAGTCAGGACCTTTATGGCGAGGAAACCCTTGAGAAGGTCGCCGCTGATGCCCGAAAGATGGTAGAGGAATTGAATGACGAGCCGCTTCTCTGCCGCAAGCTGCTGCTTAAGCCGGTTGCGCTAACGCCGGTAGCAGTGCGCAAACTCTTTGAAGAGGCAAACGCCGATCAAAACTGCGCCGGTATTATCACGTGGATGCACACCTTCTCGCCGTCCAAGATGTGGATTCAAGGGCTTCTGGCTAATAGAAAGCCTATCCTTCATCTGCATACCCAATTTAACCGTGATATACCCTGGGCGACGATCGATATGGATTTTATGAATCTGAACCAGTCTGCTCATGGGGATAGGGAACACGGCTATATCTTTGCACGGATGCGGCTGCCGCGCACGGTGGTAGCCGGCTACTGGAAAGAGCCTGAGTTGAGGCAGCGGATCGGCGTATGGATGAGGGCAGCTCTGGCGCGGGCAGACTCAAGAGAATCGCTTGTAATGCGTTTCGGGGACAATATGCGTGAGGTTGCCGTTACTGAAGGCGACAAAGTAGAAGCGCAGATTACCTTCGGCTGGCAGGTTAATACGTGGGGCGTAGGCGATCTTGCCGAGCGCTACCGGCAGGTGCCGGAAGAAGCAGCGCTGGATTTAATGAAAGAATACGAGTCCCGCTATGAACTAGCGCCGTCCCTTACTGCTCAAGGAGCACAACGGCAGGCAGTGCTTGAGCAGGCGCGTCTTGAGATTGCCCTGAAAGCGCTGCTTGAAGCGGAACATGCCGGCGCCTTTACCACCACCTTTCAGGATTTGCACGGTCTACCGCAACTGCCGGGCTTGGCTTGTCAGCGGCTTATGGAACAGGGCTATGGTTTTGGCGCTGAAGGGGATTGGAAGCAGGCTATGCTGCTTAGGTGCGCTAAGGTTATGGCGGAAGGCTTGTCCGGTGGGGTTTCTTTTATGGAAGACTATACCTATCACTTTGAGCCGGGGCATGAGGCAGCTCTCGGCGCCCACATGCTTGAGGTCTGTCCTAGTATTGCCGGCACAAAACCACGACTTGAGGTACATCCTTTAAGCATAGGCGGCAAGGCGCCTCCGGCGCGGCTGGTTTTTGATGCGGCGCCGGGTCAGGCAGTGCTGGTAACGCTGGTTGATTTAGGCAATCGGTTCAGAATGATTGCCAATGAAATTGAAACTATTGCCCTCGAACAGGATATGCCGCGGTTACCAGTTGCCCGTGCTTTATGGAAGCCGTATCCGAATCTTCGTGAAGCTGCTGAATCGTGGATATACGCAGGCGGCGCTCATCATTCTGTCTACGCTACCGCATTGACAACAGAGTATTTTCGAGATTTTGCAGAGATAACCGGCATAGAATTTGTTGTCATTGATAAAGAGACGAACCCGACAAAGCTGCGTGATGAACTACGCTGGGCAGATGCGTATTGGAGCAGGATGTAAGGTTTTAAGGTACGGCAGGCGGCGCAAGATATTCTAAGCCTCTTATCAAGAAAACCGCTTCCTGCCATGGAAAACAATTATTAAAATTAAGTTGAATACATAAACTATGCCGTGTTAAAATGGCGATACGCTGAGGAGCTGAAGCCAGAGGAGTAAGCCGGCGCCGCTCCACAGCACCATTCAAAGCATACCAGTCAGCGGACCCATCATGCCGGAGAAGCAACAGAAAAAGATGTTTCCTTGGGCATGCAGATTGTGAGTTTATGCCTTTCGCTGGTCTTTTCTATCTCCGCCGTCTTTCTAGCCATTACGGTGATTGGGTTCTCCCGAATAATCGAAACCAGTCTGCGTTCCATCGCCAAGCTCACGATCCAGTATATTGATGCGGATATCCGCTCGATCCTTTCCTCCCCGATTACCATAACCAAGGCGACCGCCCAGATGATTGAATCGGTGCCTCAAGAGCTGCGGAAGACCATGCTGGAAAAGGTTATGACCACGGATCCTATCATTCCCCAGATGTTATATGCGACCGTGGTTTCCCGGCTGGAGCCGGAGGGGTATATTCTATACGCCACGGATTATCAGCCGGCGGATGATTACGACCAGACCAAGAGGACTGTGATTTTACGGTCTTCAAAGACTTCCTGTTTTTTAACCATCACGGTTTTTGTCTTATAATCAAAGGCATATATCTCTTGAGAAGCGATAACGGCGTTTCTAAACCGCTTTTCCTTCAGGGAAGAGTCTTTCAAGGTAGTTCTTCTTTTCTTTTGAGAGGCGGGAAACGCAGGCACGGTCAAACTTCGTCGTCAAAATCAAAATAGGAACAAACAGACCTCGACCTCAGAATAGGTCAGACCTTGCCGTCAGTATACACTCGCCCTTTTCAGATACCCTTCGCACCTCTCTTATCTATCTTTCTTGACAAGTCTTATTTCACTCTGTTGTTACCTATCTTTATCGTTGCGCCTTATATCCTTTACGGCGACCTCTTGTAAAGAGCCGTACACCCTTTCTAACTACTGACAATACCGCGGTTTAGAAATGCAAGCTCCCGCTGTGCAACGGTCAAAAGAGCCGGCGCTTATCCCTTGTCCTCCATCAAATACTTAGGCTATACTTCGTTTATGAAAAAAGCCATTGTTGCTCCTTCCGTGCTGGCTGCTGATTTTTCATGCTTTACTGATGCAGTCCATGAGGCAGAGCGGGCTGGCGCAGAGTGGGTGCATTTTGATGTAATGGATGGCAGTTTTGTTCCGAACCTTACCTTTGGACCAAAAGTCATAGCCGATCTCCGCCGCTGTACAAGTATTGTGTTTGATGTGCATCTTATGGTTATGCATCCTGAGACTTTTATAGAACGTTTTGTCCAAGCCGGCGCGGATAATATTACCTTTCATTGGGAAGCAACGGTGCATACCCACCAACTGCTGTCTACTATACGGACTTTTGGGAAAAAAGCTGGGATCAGTATTGTTCCTTCAACGCCCGCAGGTGTCCTCGAAGCGGTGCTGCCGGATCTTGATATGGTCTTGGTAATGACCGTGGATCCGGGTTATGGAGGGCAAGCTTTAATACCGGCATGTCTTGACAAGGTTACCCAGTTGGTAAAGATGCGTGAAGCCCGCCACCTTGATTTTTTAATCGCTGTTGACGGAGGAGTATATGATGAAAACATAGGGACAATCCGCAACGCCGGGACCGATGTTCTCATTACCGGTTCAGCCTTCTACAAGGCGCAGGATAAACAGTATTTAGTGCGGACCTGGGAGCAGGCTTATCCACAGTTGCGCTGACAGAAGCTTGTCGCTGGCAAAAGCGCGGTACAGTTCGTTTTGTTACAGTGAAGCCACTTTTATTATAGAATATAAAAAGTTTAACTGCGCGCCCTTACAAAGGGTAGTCGTAAAGGATATAAGCCGCAACGATAAAGATAGGTAACAATGAGGTATACTGTGCGGATGCGGATATTCGGAAGACAAAGATAGGAAGCGGCGCACAGTATACTAAAAGAAGGAATAAATATTCTTGCGGGGTGAGGCTGAAACCGCACGCCTTGGCAGGGCTTGCTCTGTCAGTCTCAGTTTGGTCTGTGAAACAAGAAGCCCACCGCTAAAAGCCTTGGGGCAGCTCACATGATTGACGGTAAAACCGCTATGGTCAAACAGTATTGTTGCAGCGTACTTTATTTATAGTACGGGTTAATTCATTCTTATTATTTTATAAGGAAGGTGCCATGAACAAACAATTAGTTCTCGTTTTGTCTCTCTGCGCCGGTATTATACCGATAGCGGCTGCACAAACTATCTACAACGAGCAAGCCGCCTCTGCTTTGTACAAGAAGGCATTACAGGATATGGCAGAGAAGAAGTATGAAAATGCGGCAAAGAATTGGGAAGAATTGGCAGAGGGCGGTTCCGGTTCTTATGGAGAACATATTCCCTTTTACCGAGGACAGACCTACTATTATTTGGGTCGGTACAATGAGGCAATAGTCCAGTTGACAGCCTACCGCACGAGCACAAAGGATGCGGTACAAAGCGGCGAGGCTCTGTACTGGCTCGGAGAATGCCTTTTTGCCATGGGACAGTTCGACCGGGCGAAGGCTCTCTGTGCTCAGTTTATTGAGCAGTATGCAGAGAGCGCCAGACTTGAAGCGGTACAGTACCGGCTTGATCTTATTGCCCATAAAAAGATTGAAGAGGAGCTTCTTGCGCTCTTACAGTGGAGCCATGAAGAAGCATTACAGATGGTTAATAAATACCAAAAACAGGAACGTATTTATGATCAGACCATTAACAATTTACAGCAAACGATTAACGCTCTACAAAAACAAATAGCTGATCTCTCTAAAGATATAGTGCGTTCTGAACTAGAGCAGACTAATGCTGCATACCAAAGCCAAATAGCAGAGTACGAGGCACGGATTGCGTCCTTAGAAGCGCAGCTCAAAGCAGCGGACAAAACATCCGCTGCTCATGCGGCGCGTGTTGCCCAACAATCAACGCCGGACCAAAAGATGAATCGTCTCTTGAGACTGAAACATTCAGCCGAGACTGTGCAATCGGCAGTATCTGGAGGTCAGACTCAGTGAAAAAATACCTTCTCTGTCTCTTGGTATGCCTCAGTACGGTTCACACGAGCAGGGCGGCTGAATTTAATAATGGTACTATCCGGCTTGTTCTTAACGAAAAGAAAGGAACTTTTTCTCTTTTCTCTCTCACGAGAGAGGCACGTAACCGTGAAGCTTCTCCATTTTTGTCTCATCGGAGTTCCATAAACGTTTTGCTCAACGATCAGGCTTATACACTCGGCAGCAGCGCGCTCTTCAAAGCAAGGCTCGGTGGTACACATTCAGAGCCGGCGCTTATTTTTGAAGCGGAGAACTTTTTGGTTACAGTAGTATTTTCTTTTGTGAGAACCGTGAGCGCTTCGCTGAACAACGGGGTAACTATAACGGTGAACCTTAAAAATACCGGGACAGAGCCGGTACAAGCCGCTCTTAAAATAGTGCTTGACACGAGAAAAAAGGGAAAACAGGTCTTGTCTACCGATCACGGTCCTCTAACCACAGAAACGGTATTTGATAAAACCAGCAGCGAACGCTGGTGGATCGCTGAAGATGCGGAACTTTCACTTATGGGGAATATTGCAGGCGCTGTCCGTCCTGACACAGTGCAGATTGCAGCTATCGCGACGCTTGCCGGCGCCAAATGGAAGCCGCAGCTCGGCTCAAAAACCCTCCCCAACGCCTCCGGTGTAGGCTACTATTTTGATGCGCGCGCCCTTGGACCTGATCAGAGCGTTGCCTTCCCCTTCATCCTTGCTCTTACTGACGACCGTGGATTTGCTGCGCCGGCATTCTTCTATGACACCATACCGGATACTCTCGTACTTAAGCAGGTAACGGCATTGCTTGAGCGCTCTCTTGCAGCAGAAAATAGTATCCCTGATGAAACATTAGATGCTCTGGAAAAGATACTTGACCGGTTCAAGAGGCAGTACGATGATCGGTCGTCAGAATACTAGGAGTGCCGAACAATCAGCCCTGCCCACCTTCATGCGGGGTGCATGAAGGTATGCGCGGACAAGGAGCGAGGCAGAAGACGGTAAGCCATTGCGTTAGCAATGGGCAAATCACAAAAATGGGATGTTTTCGTGAAGATAAGGCTCGATCCGTTTCTGACTAAGGCGGTGCGGCAGGCAAAACGCGGTCTATTCGATTCGGCTATCAGATTACTTGAGCCGGAAATAAATCGATACCGCGGGTTCTTTTCATATTATTACCTGCTGGGGGTCCTCTGCCTCCATGTCGGCGATTTCGGTGGGGCTTTCACCTATCTGCGCGCTGCCCGAAATATAAAGCCGCATGAAGCTCTTGTCCTCTTGGGATTAGCAGTCTTGCACCTGCGCCGGCGTGAAACCGATCGAGCGGCTGACCTCTATCTTGAAGTACTGGATCGGGATGAACGTAATAAAACGGCGCGTAAGGCGCTTAAAATTATCCGCCGCTTCGCCGGCACCGATGATTTAATAGTCTGGATTGAATCGGGGAAGTATCATCGGTTCTACCCTCCTCTGCCGCCGGTGAAGCCTTCCTTTCTGCAGGTTCTTCTTATCGTGCTGGGTACGCTCCTCTCTACATCTGGGGTCCTCTTTGTACTCAACCGTCTTGCGCTTATCACGCTGCCTGATGTGCCGGCGCTCTCGTATTTTCTGGTGAAAAGCACGCGGACTGGTTTTGATTTAAGCGCTTTGGATTGGCAGGAACGCTCAGAGGCGGCACAGATAGCCGGCGCGTATCAGTATATTTTGACTAAAACACAGATTATTGATGAGTATGAACAGGCGCGGGCGCTTTTCACCCAGTATCGGGATGAAAGCGCCAAGGTCATCTTAAACCGTATTCTTGAGTCCAATGCGTCTTCGGCGATCAAGACCAAGGCGCGCCTGCTCATTTCGTATATGAGCATACCGGGGTTTGATACGCTGCATGATAGGTTTAGTTATTCTGAGGTGAATAAGGAACCGATTTTATACCGAGACTGCTATGTTATATGGCGCGGTGTTGCCGCCAATGTTGAACGCCAGCAAAACAGCACGAGCTTTAATCTCTTGGTAGGGTATGACAACCGGATTACGCTTGAAGGGATTGTATCGGTTACCTTTGATTTTGCCCTTCCTGTTAATGCGGAACTGCCACTTGAGGTGCTGGGAAAAATCCAGCTCGTTCAAGGTGAGCGGGGACTTGTCATGAGTTTAGCCGGAGTCGCCATACACCAACTGCAAGGGACGGCAAGCAGTCCCCGCTCATAACGTGCCTTATGCACTGTTTCAAACACTGCGCCTCCCACTCCAGAAGCAGCCTCATACACCGCACGTACTGACAAGACCGCATGAGACACACCTTGAATCCTCAGATTAAAAGCGTTTCCCTACTCCTAATACAGAATAAGCGACTCGTTCTATTGGATAAGCGGTTTGTTCTACTTATACACCCTGATGAGAGTGATGCTGCTATAAAACAGATACACCGTTTTGACACGGAAATGCGGTATGAGGGGGAGTATGACTCTATCAAAATTACCGTTGTAAAGACTGCGGACTTCAGTTTATACGGGATAAAAGATAACATTGTAGACAGCGAAGGGAATATTTATAACCGGGCATTTCACTAAACGAAGCGGCTCAAGAAAGTGTCAAAGAAGATGAACAGGGCTCTATGCTCACGGTAAGAAACGGACAAAGAACCATGAAAGACGGCGGAAGATAGTCGATAAAGAATACGAAAAGATAAGGAACAAGAAACGAGATGAAAAGAATAAGTTCGTAGCAAAGATATAGCAAGATAATGATGTGATAGCGGTACAGGATGAAAATATCGCTGAATGGAATTCATCAAAGATGAAGGGCTGGGAGAAACGGATACAGCAATCGATTATGGGCGGAATAATGAGAGACATACGAAAATTGTCTCAGACGGTCATAGTGGATAAATGGTTCGCCTCAACTCAAAGTCTGTCCTGAGTACGGTGAGGAAGAAAAAACTCACGCTGGAGGAGAGGAGGTATACGTGCGGATGCGGATACTCTGAAGAGAGAGAGGAAAGCGGGCGTATACTACAGGAAGGAATAAAGATTCTTGCGGGGCGCAGGAATACAAGGCATGCGGAGGCTGAAACCGCTGGATTGGTGGTCTAAGTTTGGTCTGTGAACCAAGAAGCCCATCGCTAAAAGCGGTGGGTAGCTCACAGATACCGCGCTTCTGCTTAAATATGAAAATTCTCTCTGAATTCCTTGATATTTTTTTGAAAAAGTGCTATAGTAATTGATAGGATGATTCATAGTGTAGTGTACAGTATTACGCTGTAATGCACTCTCAAACGTTGTTTGAGGAAACAATCTCAGTTTAAGGAGGAGTCTATTAAAAGGTAACTGTAAAAAACAGTGCTATTTTAATAGAATTGTAAATGAAAAAGCTTTTTAAGGTATCGTTCATGGTGGTTATGGCAGCGCTCTTCGTTGTCAGTTGTGCAAGCAAACCTGAGGCGGCTCCGCCGCCGCCGGCTGAAGAAGAAGCGGATTATCCAGAGTGGTTTCTCAATCAGCCGCCGTACGAAGGCTCTATTGTAGGAATAGGCGTTTCCAGTTCGCAAGATCAATCAATAGCTATGACACAGGCGCAGACTCGAGCGCGGGTAGCTATCGCACAGACCTTGAATGCAAATGTTCAGGCTATGGTCGTTGATTATCAAAAGAGCGCCGGTTCAGGTGACAATGAGACTAATCTTAGCTTTTTTGAATCCATCTCTCGCACCATAACATCACAGAATGTAAGTGGCGCTACGATTAAGAACACTTATATTTCCAAGAAAGGATCGAATAAGGGAACAGTATACTGTCTTGCAACACTCAATGCGGCTGATGCAAAGCGGATGGTTCAAGAAGCTGCTAGCGCAGCGGGTGCCCTTGCTGAATTCAGTGCTATGAACGCTTTGGATAGACTTGATGATCAGCTTGCCAAGAATGAAGTTAAACCTACTGTACAGGACAGATAAATTTAACATTGTATAGTGCTACACAGCGAATGCTTGAATTGTTCTAGTATTCGCTGTTTTTTTTTGTAATCTAAGAAAAAAATTGTAGTCGCGATAGTATGATGTATAGTGTGTAACAAGGGGTAAGATGAACGAGTGTTATACAATCGGCTCAGTAGTAGCACCATGAACTGTGAGGAGAATGCCGCGCTTCCTACTATGGTCGGTTCGACTGTAGCTCGCTAGGGGACGGAAGTCGTAGGAATACGGCAGTTCCGGGTGGAGGTTCAGTCTAGCAGTGAAATGAGCGTAAATAAAGTGCAAAATGGTACTCAGAAAAAATAGTTAGTTGGTTTGAGTAAATTTTAAAAGGCAGGAGGTTTTATGTCTATAAAAGGAGTATGGCTTTTAATAAATGCCGTGATTTTTTCAGTTTCATGTGCTACCCCTCCTCCGACTTCCCATACTGCTGTTGCAAGCAGTGTTGAGCTGCCGGCACCAAAGGAAAAGGGCAGTGCCTATCCTGTTTTTGTTCGGCAAGTAAACGATGAGTATCTTCAAACAATACCATCCAGTGATCATTTAGTTATTGTTGGTATCTCTGGCTTTCATGGAATAGATACTTTAATGTCGGATGGATCATATCGAATTGGGCAGGAATCAGTTGAGGCTGCTCTGCTGGATGCTGCCCGCAAGCTTGCAATGTATGAAAAAGCTACGGCAGTAACTGCTGAAAATAAGATGGATATTGGGATGAGTATTTTTGACTATGTCAATGACTCTTCATCATCGGTAGAACCGGCTGGAGACTATGCAGTATATATGAAAGACTTTGAATTCGAGCCGGAACATGATATCTTTGTTGGCATTAAGACGCAGACTGTCTTTGTGCGAGTGCGCTATAGTTCTCCTGACATCCCTTTTATTGATTTCACCCCCAGTATGGCAGGTTCTCGTCCCTCATGGATTACTAATCCGCCTGAAACTATTGCCGGTTTTTCCGTTGGTGTCGGCTTTGCTAATCCACGGGTGCTTATGAAAGAGGCGATTATTTCTTCCTATGAAAATGCTGCCTGCGATCTTGCATGGCGTAGGTCTGTTGCGGTCAATGCAAACTTTGCTGATGCCGGGGTCGATTCGCGCACTAATATAAAAGTGGTTACTAATGTGTCTTTGCATAAATTTTATGTATTAGAAACATGGATCGATCCAAAAGATCTGAGTGTCTATACTCTTGCAATTGCAAAGAAAGAATAGTGCTGCTTTTCGTGTAAAATAATAAAGTGAAAAGAGAGGTTGAGTTATGATAGGATTTATCAGTGCGGTAATTGTTGTTTTGTGTCTCTCCTGTGCTACTGACCAGTATACACAGGTTGACAGCGCCGTAGCCGCCGGTCGTTATGACCGCGGCGCCGCAATTATTGAAGAAAATAAAAAAGGTATATACAGGGATGCAATACTGTATTACCTCGATAAGGGTATGCTTGAGCATTACGCCGGAAATTACCTTGATTCGATAGAGCTATTACAGAACGGCGAAGAGGCGATCAAGGAAGCTTTTACGAAAAGCATTACTCAAGAGATTGGCTCGTTTATCATAAACGATAATACCAAAGATTATAGCGGCGAAGACTATGAGGACATGTATCTTAATGTATTTAATGCCCTTAATTACTATCACAAAAACGATATAAGCGAAGCTTTGGTAGAAATCCGGCGCATGAACGAAAAGCTTCAGGAACTTGCTATAAAGTACGATCAGCTCACTACTAGTCTTGAGCAAGAGGCTATAAAAAACGGCGCTGCCATTCCTGAGAGTGCCCACTCCTCTGTTGATTTTGCCAATTCAGCGCTCGCCCGGTATTTGGGTATGCTCTTTTTTCGAGCTAACGGCAAGTACGACGATGCCCGTATAGACTATGAGCAACTGAAAATAGCTTTTAATAAAGCTCCAGCGATATACACTAACCCAGTACCCGGTTCGATTGATGAGGAACTAACGATACCGGCAGGAAAAGCTCGGCTGAATGTTATCGGTTTTGCCGGTCTGTCGCCGATTAAAGAAGAACGCGTGGAACGGATATATACATCAGATGTTTTTATAAAAATTGCACTCCCTGTTATAGAAGAGCGCAGGTCGCAGGTAGACCGGGTTAGCCTTGTGTTTGAGGGAGAAACTACGCTGCCGCCGCTTACCCTTGAACTCTTGGAAAATATCAGCGCTGTTGCAAAAGCAACTTTTACCAAGAAGGTACCGTCTATTTATATAAAAACAATACTCCGTACGATGGCTAAAAGCGGTCTAGCAAGTTTTCTGGGAGAAAAAGAAGAAGAAGGAGAAGGTTATTCCTACGCACGTCTGGCTATGCAGGCATTTACTGAAGTGAGCGAACAAGCCGATACCCGGCTTTCACGCTATTTTCCTTCAAAAGCATATATCGGCGGTATAACGCTTGAGCCGGGAGTTTATTCTTTTTCAATTAACTATTATGCTTCAGACGGACGCTTAATCCAGTCTGAAAAAAGGACTATGGATATTCAAGCGCATAACCTTAATTTAGTGGAGGCATTATGTCTAAAATAATGTACCGGATAGTTTTAACGGCTGTATTCGTTATAGTGGTTGCAGGATGCGCCACCCAAGAGCCTGGTCCTCCTGCGCCTGCTCCTCAAAAAAAGCAAGATGCGGCGGCAGCTGAAGCCGATGCGCAGACTGCTTTGAATAATATGGATAATATATTTGCAGGTAAATCTACCGGCTCTAGCACGGTATCGACCGCTCCAGCACAACAACCGGCACAGACTCCGCCGCCGGCACAGAGTGTACCGGTTGTTACCAGTGCAACCCAGCCGGGGTGGACAGAGGATCCGTATATACTGTACAACAAAAATCAGTATGTTGCAGTGGTTGGGCATGGCAGCGATCGGAACAGTGCTGAACGGGATGCGCTTGTTAAGCTTACTGCTTTTTTTGGACAATCAATACAGAGCGAATTACAGTCGATTAGTGGGTATTATGAAACCATGAAAAACGGGGCAAAATCTGTATCAAGTAATGATAGCGTGCAGGAAATAATCAAAACCTCGACCAATCTGGACTCTCTTCTTGGTGCTGAGATTAAAAATATCTGGTCTGACACGGCAAAAACGCTGTACTACGCTCTTGCGGTGATGGAGAAGGAAACAGCGGGGACTTTGTACTCTGCCCTGATTCTGTCAAATCTACGTCTGATTGACACGCTCCTGAGCATACCGGAGAGTGAAAAGGATTCTCTTGATGCCTATTCCCGGTATCGCATTGCGGCTCTTCTTGCCGACACCAATAAAATCTATGGGGATGTTTTGTCCATTGTGGGGAACAAGGACACCGACTTGAATAGCGTTGATATGAAAACGGGCAATGATTACCGGCTGGAAGCAACGAACATCATTAAGACTATCCCTATTGCCATAAGCGTTACAGGGGACAAAGCTGATCGTGTTAAAGCAGCTTTTGCCACCTCTCTTAATCAGCAAGGCTTCCGTAGCGGTGGGACTAATTCACGCTACGTGTTAAAAGTTGACGTTGCACTCTCTGAAGTTGCGCTTCAGCCGCCAAATAAATTTGCACGTATAGAGATTAATGCGCGGCTTACTGATACTGCTGATGATGCTATCTTACTGCCGTGGAATTTTAACGGTCGCGAGGGGCATGTTAATCTTGCCGAAGCTGAGAACCGTGCCATTAGTTTTGCGGAAGACAAAATAAAAGGCGAGTACGGCACGGTATTACAAAACTATCTTTCTACATTATTACCGGATTAGTTTCCTAGAGAACTGGGGAGGAAGATAGACCTTCTTTCTTCCCCATAATCTGTCCTCAGATACAGCGCATCAGTGCTCATTTTGCTGCTATATATTTCAAAAAATTTCGTAACAGATAGGTCAACACCACGGTCCCACTTATCATCACCACAGAGAGTGCATTGATGACCGGCGAAACGCCAAAGCGGATGGCTGAATAAATGTACAGAGGCAGTGTTGTAGACCCAGGACCGGCGACAAAATAGGTAATAACAAAATCTTCTAAGCTAATCGTAATAGCAGTGAGTATGCCAGAAACAATACCAGGCATACAAATCGGTAAGGTAACATTGAATAAAGTCTGAACTTCATTCGCACCAAGGTCATGAGCTGCTTCAATAATGGAAAAATCAAACTCATCAAGCCGTGCCATAACCATAAGAAAAACAAACGGTAAATTAAAGGTCGCATGGGCAATAAAAATAGTCAGAAGCCCCAAGCGCATCCGCACACCAGCGAAAAAAACCGAAAGAGAAACACCAATAATGATCTCAGGCAGCACCATTGGCAGAAAAGAGATCACCTGCACATAATTGCGTAGCTTAAACCGATACCAGTTGACCCCGATGGCGCCTAAAGTACCTAAAACTGTGGCAGTCAGCGCAGAACTGACCGCTATCAAGAAACTATTCCAAAACGCCCGCCACAATTCACGCGAATGAAAGAAAAGCTGTTCATACCAGCGCAGGGAAAAACCGGTCCACCCGCTCCCCTTAGAACCGTTGAACGAATACAGTACCAATACGAGCAAAGGGAGAAATAAAAAAATAATGGCAGCGCTAAACACTGCCTGCGAAAGGGAAAAATGCCTGCGATAGGCGCGTTTTGCATGGCGGTTTGCCTCACCGGTTGGTCCACCTGATTTCAACGAGGTAATAACCGCATGAACCATGGTTCTGATATTCACCATATGTATCCTCTGTGCGCTGCGCGAGCTGAGACAAACAGCCGGCAGGAGGCACCTTATAGTGTGTTAGTTTGAATACCTAATCACAGCTTGAAGTATTTGTCAATAAGCTTAATCTTCAGCCCCAGTGTTTCCCCTGTTTGATAGTAACCCGCAAAGGCACAGTGAGCTGGACAGCCTGCTCCATTTTTTCCTGCACGAGGTACGCTGTCTGTTCTGCTGCTGCCTGCGGACATTCAAGAATGAGTTCATCGTGAACCTGCAACAAGAGGCGCGCACCGCCTTTTTGTCCCTCTAAGGCATCATCAACGGCAAGCATAGCTTTTTTGACAATATCCGCTGCCGAGCCTTGGATAGGCGTATTGAATGCAACCCGCTCAGCAGAAGCTTTTTCAATTTTATTGACCGAGTTAATGAGGGGAATTGAGCGCCGACGTCCGAAGATCGTGGAGACAAAGCCTGACTCTTCGGTTTCTCTGATGAGATCATCCAAAAACCCGCGTACCCCCGCATACGTCTTGAAATAGGCGCTGATGAAGGTATCTGCTTCTGATCGGTGTATTCCTAAGGTGCGGGATAATTTGAAGGCGCCCATGCCGTAGATCACGCCGAAGTTAATGGTTTTTGCAATACGCCGCTGTTCATCAGTTACCGCCTCTTCGCTCAGACCAAAAATGAGCGCCGCTGTCAGGCGGTGAACATCAGCTCCTTCTCTAAAGGCAGCTACCAGATTTGGATCGTGTGAAAGGTGCGCCAGTACCGCCAGTTCTATCTGGTTATAGTCGGCGCTTATCAAAACGGACCCTTCAGGTGCAACAAAAGCTTGGCGTATACGCCGACCTTCTTCAGTGCGCACCGGAATATTCTGCAAATTAGGGTTTCGTGATGAGAGTCGCCCGGTTGCGGTACCGGTTTGTATAAAACTGGTATGAATACGGCTCTCACTGTCCGCAGCTTGAATCAGCGCATCAATGTAGGTTGATTTAAGCTTTGCACGACTGCGGTAACGGAGAATAAGCTCTGCAAGCGGATCATCTTTAACTAATTCTTCTAAGACAGCGCCGTCGGTTGAATAGCCGCCAGCGGTTTTTTTACCGGGCTTTAAGCCGCGTTCTTCAAAAAGAACCTTTTGCAACTGCTGAGGGGAGGCAAGGTTAAACTCATGCCCGACAAGGCGAAACACCGCATCTTGTATATCTTCTAAAGAAGCTGTCAGTTCTGTTCCGTAGTGGGCAAGTGATTCAGGTTCAATTTTAATACCGACTCCTTCCATCTCAGATAAAATAGGCACGAGCGGCATTTCAAGATCATAAAAGAGAGAACGGCAGCTTTCAAGGCGCGGTTCCATGAGAGCTTTGAGACGCAGACTGAGGTCTGCATCTTCAGCAGAATACCGACTTGCATCTTCCAGCGCAACACAATCAAAGGTAGCGCCTTGAGGGACAATATCGTTAAATTTAACCGGACTGTAGCCCAAGAGTGATGAGGCAAGGGAATCGAGGGAGTAGCTGTTCCGCTCAGGATCAACAAGCCAAGACGCCACCATAGTATCAAAGAGCCGGCAGCGCCAGCGTTCAACCCCCCATGCGCGAGAAACAGCATAATCATACTTGGCATTATGGCAGACAATAGTCAGACTCGGATCGGCTAAGAGTGGCATAAGCATCTTTTTTACCTGTTCCGGCTCAAGAAAAGGAGCAGTGCCTGCATGAGCCATAACCGGAACGTATACCGCTTCTTTTGGCACGAGCGCCAGTGAAATCCCCACGGGTCGGGCATGCCACGCATCTAAAGAATCAGTCTCAAAATCAAGCGCCAGTACTTTTTGCGCCCGTGCTTGCGCTAAAAACGCCGCAAGCTCTTCAGCGGTGAGGATTGTCCTATAAGACCCCGCGCCTAAGAGTGCAGGGTCTGTCTGACTTTGTGTCCGTGCCGGCGCAGCTTCTGCGGTTGATGAGAGCTGTTTTGCAAGATGGCGAATATCTTCACGCAAGAGAATTGAGGCGCCTTTTTCCCTATTTACCTGTTCAAGCGATAGCTGCGCCTCCAGATCAGGAGGCAGCGGCAGCGTATCGACGAGCTTAACCAGTGAGCGAGACATATACACACTCTCTCTGCCGGCAGCTAAATGGCGCGCCGCAGCCCCGGTAATGCCGGCAAGATTACGATAAATCTCATCAATCGAGCCATACCGGGCAAGGAGTTTTACCGCTGTTTTATCGCCTATACCCGGAGCGCCGGGGATATTGTCGGACGTATCACCGGCAAGCGCCAAGAGATCCCCGATTTGCTGGGCAGTAACCCCCCACTCTGTTTTAACCGAATCCGCATCAAGCAGCTCATAGCCGTTTTCCTTGACTGAGCGCACCTGATAGGTCCCCGGTTCAAGCAACTGGAGGAGGTCCTTATCTGAAGAGAATATGTACACCTGCCGCCCTTCACGCTGCGCCTGACGGGTCAAGGTAGCGATACTATCATCCGCTTCATAGCCTTCCATGCGCACAATCGGCACACCAAGGGCAGACAGAAATTCTTCAATGATCGCCACTTGTTCATGCAGATCAGCCGGCGCTTTATTGCGGGTAGCTTTGTAGGCGGGGTACTGCTGGTGTCTGAAGGTCGGCGTATGCGAATCAAAGACAGCCGCCATAAGATGCGGTTTCAGTACCGTCCCCGCCTGTGCGCCTGTGGTAATGAGCGCACCGTCATCGAGTAATTTAACGATAGTACGGGCAAAGCCCATAAGCGCTGAAATATTATTGCCGCGGCTGTTGCGCAGAGGATTTTTGTAAAATACAAAATACCATCTATACACCAAGGAATAGGCATCAATAAGGTAGACTGCTTTCATTGGTAGCAACTATAGACAGAAAGCTTGTCCTTTGGCTAGTAGCGCAGGCGGTGCATGAAGAGATTCTCTGGGCAGGAAGCCGAATGCACCGGCAGAAACGCCGTCAACCGCTTTATCATGTGCTTCAGTCGGTATATACGGAACAATTTGCGTGCTGAGACAAAAACCAACCGCACGGTATTCACGATGCAAATCCTCCAATTTTGCGCAGAAGGTATCATAATACCCCTTGCCACGTCCTAGACGGTTTCCCTTACGGTCGAATGCCAGCCCCGGCATAACTACAAGCGCCGGAAAATCACTAGGACAGAGCCTGATGCAGGAGGCGAAAGGCTCGCGTATACCGTAGCTGCCGTTGCTCCACGGTCCTCTTATATCGTCTATCCGCCTAAAGTCGAGCTGCCTGTCGGCTATACGGGGGACAAAGAGCGCTTTCCCTGCACCAAGGACTGTGTTTAAGAGCGGCTCGGTATCTATTTCATGCGGTAGGGATAAAAAGCATAAAACTGTTTTATAGTAAGACCACCAGAGCTGCGCGGCTGCCGCTGCTGCGGCATTCAATCCTTCAGCATGCACAGTTTCTTGCGGCACTGTGTGCAAATACCGCCTCATACTGTCTCTCAGGTCTTTCTTGTTTAACGACATCTTCTTCCTTCATGCGATCATTCCGCCTGATAACGATGGCGGGCAGGCGGAATACCTAGTGCATTAAGACAAATCTACCTGAGAAGACCGCTCAGATCGAGGTCTGACCTACCCTGCCTTAATCAATTATAAGAACAAGCTATCTTTCCAACAAGATAGTTATAATGAAGTTGCTCGTCTTACGCTTCATTCCCACGGCTCTTTCACCCCCATTGCCCGCCTCCGCTCTTCTTAAGGTACTTATGACAAAATTTATGATACTCGCGGTAAAATTTATGACAACCACGGCACAATTTACGGAAGCCGCGTCAGGATTTACGGCAGCCACGTCATGGATTAAAGAAACGCCGTTATGGTGCGTAACCCGCCCCGCGGTCGTATACCTCCTGATGTGGGGGGATATACGAATCAATGCGTATATAAGGAGTTATGTGCAATTGGTTTTGAAAGGGTTGACAAAATTATTGAAAATATGAATAAATAAAGGCATGAATATAAACACCTTATTAATT
>JAISMB010000091.1 GCA_031276945.1 Spirochaetaceae bacterium
GTCACTAGTATCTCGCGCTCCATTGGCTGCCTCATACTTCTTCAGCTTATAGGCGACGGTGTTATCACTGCTGATATAGGTATTAGGCAGTCCTGTAGGCGGATTAGTAGCCCAACTGGTGGTGTTGCTCTCAGTAGTCTCAACAGTATCATTGCCTTTGTAGAAAAGTAGTGATTGGTTGGTTTGCTTTATGACGGTATTTTCCGCCAGAGCCTGCGTAGTCAGTATACCCTTAATTGTTGCCCACGACCAGTTTCCATCAGTAGGCTTCCCGCTTCCAGCAGGCGCAAAAATATTCTTTACAAAGCCGTCAGTAGTAACATTAACCCCGCCTGAAACCGTTCCGCCTAAGGTAATGGTAACAATGTCGGTAAGCTGGCTTTTCTTGGCGGATACAACCGTCAACCCCGAAGGATTAGTATTCTCTGTACTTGTGAGAGAGTAGGTACTCGTAACATCCGTGAAACCTTCTGTCCACTTAGCGTAAAGGGTCGTGTTTGCGGTGATAGCAAAGGTAGCCCTTGCCGCATAATCCGTTCCTGTTCCGTTGGCAAGAGTATTCCACCCGACAAAAGGGCTGATATCGCATATCAACGGGAAAACGGGGAAATTGTAGCGTTTGTATGGGGAAAATTGGACCTGAAAACTACAAAAAAGTTGAGAAAGAAGATAAAACAGATGGGGATAAGCTATGACAGGATAGCAACGGACGATTGGGACAGTTTTCTTTCAGCCTTTGCACAGGACAACCATGACATAGAAAAAAAGCATACGGAAGGGATAGAGGGGAATAATTGTCGATTGAGGCATCGGGTAAGGCGGGCATTTCGGAGAACTTGCTGTTTTTCCAAAAGCTGTTCAACCACTGGAAAGCCTTTAATATGGCTTTCTTTTACAGCAATTACGGCGTTGTTTGAGGCTCATCATACTTTGTGGATCACCTCCAAAGAATGAATGCAATGTTTGCTTGCGCTGCACAGGAAAATGGTGGAAAAGAGGGGAGTTTTATAGAGCCGGGCGTCTCAGTAATGAGCCGGCTCCGGTAAACGAGCTAGTTTTTGCTGATTTTTAGTACTGAGTAAATCGAGTTTTTCGCGAGTAGATTTCTTTTATCGCTTCCCATAATCCGTTCAAATAGGCAGCGCCAAGCGCACGATCGTATAAACCATAGCCGGGCATTCCGTTTTCGCCCCAGATATTGCGTCCGTGATCCGGTCGTATCGGTCCATCAAAATCGCTTGTATAAAGCGCTTCTACTATAGCAAAAATATCCAGAGACCCATCAGTGCTTAAATGGGCGGCTTCTTCAAATCTGCCGGGCGCAGTGTGGAGCAGGTTTCGTATATGGGCAAAGTGAATACGCCCCTTTAACGTATTGATAATATCAGGAATATCGTTTTCAGGGTTTGTGCCGAGGCTGCCGGTACAGAGCGTTATACCATTATGCGGGTCATCAACCGTCCGAATCAGGCGCAGCAGCTTTTCTTTATTCGTTACAATCCGCGGCAAACCAAAGACAGGCCATGCCGGATCATCTGGATGAATTGCCATATTGATATCGTACTTATTACAAACCGGCATGATGCGCATCAAAAAATAAGACAGATTGGCAAACAAGCGCTCTTCATCAATATTATTGTACAAAGCAAAAAGATCCTTGAGTTTTGCCAAGCGTTCAGGTTCCCAGCCGGCAAGCGTAAATCCATTGGCTTGGCGTTCGATCAAAGCCTGCATATTATGCGGGTCTATGGTGTCAATGACGGACTGATCGTATGCCATAGTTGTACTCCCATCAGATCGTACTTTAGCAAGTTCAGTGCGTGTCCAATCAAAAACCGGCATAAAGTTATAACAGACCAGATGAATATCCGCCTGCCCCAGACGTTCGAGGGTGAGCGTATACTTATCAAGGTATTGCTCCCGATCCGGTGCAGCCGTTTTAATCGAATCGTGAATATTAACACTTTCAATACCGGCAAGCTGCAAGCCGGCATCCTCGACTGCCTTTTTAAGTGCGGCAATCTCCTGCACTTCCCAGACTTCCCCCGGTTGCTTGTTATACAGGGTTGATATGACACCGGTTACACCCGGCACTTGCCGTATTTGTTCAAGGGTCACCGGATCATAACCGGGACCAAACCATCGCATGGTCATTTGCATAAAAAACTCCTCATTATCGTCCACAGAATACTAGTCCCCGCGCCCGCCTCACGCTTCCGAGCGTGATGGCACAGGGGATATATAATTTTCTCTTATTCCTGCGCCTCTGGTCAAGAGAAAAATCACCGGCTCCCGTATAAAAGTCAGCGCACTGGCACTGAAACGGTCGCTCTGCGTGCGGCAGATCGTATTCTTGACTTTTAGACGGCGTACTCGAATAATGGATAAATTAAAGGAGTTTATCCATGCCTGCACCCGAAGATTGCTGCCCTGACTGCGGCGCACGGTTTAGTTTTGATAGTAAAACACAGAAACTCTTTTGCCGGTTCTGCACGCCGCTTGTGAAAGGGGAAAGCCCTGAGCATTACCATGAAGCGGACTGTCCAGAAGACGGCACTGCTGCGCTGAGCGCGCGGGTTTTCGGTATGCCTGAGCCTGAGCTTATCATCCCGTTTAAGCTGAAAAAAGAGGAGGCGCAGCAAGCTCTGAGAGCCTATCTGCACGCTAAAGTCCTTGCGCCCGACGCGTTCAGAGCTCAAAACCATAGCGCCGACCTCAAAGGTATTTATCTTCCCTGCTGGCTTTTTGCTGGCAGCGCCTCTGCCGGCATACAGTACCACGCCGCACGGCAGAGCCACTCAAGCGATGCTGAATACGACTATACCAAGACCGACTATTACCGCGTGTTCCGATACGGAACAGCCGCGTTTGAATATGTTTCGGGCGCTGCTTCCTTGAGCATAGATGCCGCGCTCATGGAAGCCCTTGAGCCTTTCGACTACCGGGAGGCTCTTGCGTTTCGACCGGCTTATCTGGTTGGTTACTCTACCGCTCCCTGCGACCTCGATGCGCAGCAGGCAAAGCAGCGGGCAGTAGAGCGCATAAAAAAAGCCTTTGAAACGCTGCTTGCAAGGACGGCGCAGTCTTACAGCACGATAACCGTGCAAAGCTCTTCGGTATGCGTTCAACAGGGCGTGCTTCGCTATGCTTTGGTTCCGGTCTGGCTGCTCACGACCGTCTACAAAGGCAGGCACTACTATCTTGCCCTGAACGGACAAACGGGAAAATTGGCAGGCGCTCTGCCCCTCTCATGGGCGCGGTTTTGGGCTGTGCTGTGCGGTCTTGGTATGAGTATCTTTGCCTTGGGTGCAATTCTCCTCAAATTCCTGCTCCAGTAGGCGAGGTCTGACCTGAGAGATGCGGGAGTCTCGGCTGAGAGATGCGGGAGTCTCGGCTGAGAGATGCGGGAGTCTCGGCTGAGAGATGCGGGAGTCTCGGCTGAGAGATGCGGGAGTCTCGGCTGAGAGATGCGGGAGTCTCGCCTGAGAGATGCGGGAGTCTCGCCTGAGAGATGCAGAGGTCTGACTTATGAGAAGGTGAGGTCTGACCCATGAGATGCAGAGGTCTGACTTATGAGAAGGCAAGGTCTGACTTATGAGATGCAGAGGTCTGACTTATGAGATGCAGAGGTCTGACTTATGAGATGCAGAGGTCTGACTTATGAGATGCAGAGGTCTGACTTATGAGATGCAGAGGTCTGTCCGTGTAAGTGCGAGGTCTGACTTATGAGAAGGTGAGGTCTGACCCATGAGATGCAGAGGTCTGACTTATAAGATGCAGAGGTCTGACTTATGAGATGCAGAGGTCTGACTTATGAGAAGGCAAGGTCTGACTTATGAGAAGGCAAGGTCTGACTTATGAGAAGGTGAGGTCTGACCTATGAAATACGGTAGTTCTATACGAAAGAGGAAATGATGAAGAGAGCGCTCCTAGGTGTAATTTGTGCTTTATGCACAGTGGTAACGGCAGCCCTTGAACGGGTCGTCGATGAGGCGGGGGTCTTATCCGCTTCCGCACGCACCGCCTTAGCTGAAGAAGTTGATACCATCGCCCAGCGCTACAAGTTTGATGTGGTGATTGTTACCCAAAACAGTTTAGCCGGCAAAGCAGCGCAGGATTTCGCCGATGATTATTTTGACCAGAACGGCTACGGCAGCGGACCAAGCCGAGACGGTATGCTCTTCCTTATCACTATGCAGGAAAGGGCGTTTCATCTTTCTACCAGCGGCAGCGGCATACAAACATTCACCGATTATGGTATCAGGCGCACCATCAAACGCATAAAGCCGGCTTTGCGTGAAGGACGCTACTTTGACGCCTGCACGCTCCTGTTGAGCGATACCGTTTACTACCTTGAGCAGGTGCGGGATGGCACGCCGTTCGACCGGGGAAGCGATGCTTCTGAAGTGGAAAGCCGCCGCACCGGTTGGCTCTTTGTTATGGCAATGATTGCGATCAGCGCTGCGCTTGCCGTTGTCCTTGCCTTAAAAGCGCAGCTCAAAGCGGTCCGTTCAAGTCTATCCGCCGAAGTCTTGGTAAAGCCTGACAGTTTTCAGATAATCGAAAGAAGCGACCGCTTCATCTCAACAAACACCACAAGAACCGCACGCCGCACACAAAGCGCCGGCAGCGCCGGTAGCACGACCCATACCAGTTCAAGCGGGCGCTCACACGGCGGCGGAGGAGGAAGATTTTAGCTCATGAAACAAAACATCGCTCATTTGCGTGCTTACTTTGATTTGTTATACACCTTTTTTAAGATGGGCTGCGTAAGCTTCGGCGGCGGTTATGCCATGCTGCCGATTTTAGAACGGGAACTCATAGAAAAAAAAAGCTGGACAAGCCGCGCTGAACTGCTGGACTACTATGCTATAGGGCAGGTAACGCCCGGCATCATAGCGGTCAACGTCTCAACCTTCATTGGCTACCGGCGCAATGGCATTGCCGGCGGCATTGTAGCAACCGTGGGTTTTATCTTACCCTCCCTCATTATCATCACGATCATCGCAGCTTTTATGCGCAGTTTTGCTGACGAGCCTGTGGTACAGCACGCCTGCGCCGGCATCCGGCTTGCAGTGGGAGTACTTATCGTTAATGCGGTCATAGACGTGGGGAAGAATACCGTCAAGAGCCGCCTTTCCCTTATCATCTGCATAGCGGCGTTTGTATTATCTTTAGTGTTCAAAAGCTCGCCGGTCCTCCTGCTTATTGCAGCCGGCTTAACCGGCTTTCTGTGCGCCCGCGGGGGTAAGAAGCGCGGCTAAGCCGCTGCCGTTGGTGAATGAAGCATGATATTCTTTATTCTGTTTGCTGAATTTTTCAAGATTGGTCTCTTTGCTGTCGGCGGCGGGCTGGCAACAATACCGTTTCTCTCTGCACTTACCAGCCGCTACGACTGGATTACGATGTCCGACCTTGCCACGATGATCGCCATTGCCGAAGCCACTCCCGGCGCAATAGGGGTAAACATCGCCACTTACGCCGGTTTCAACTGCGCCGGCATACCGGGGGCAGTCATTGCTACCCTGGGTTTGGTAAGTCCTTCCATTATAATCATCACCATCATAGCCGGTATTTTAAGAACATTCAAAGACAATCCTCACGTTCAGGCTGTTTTTGCCGGTCTGCGCCCCGCAGCAACCGGACTTATCGGCGCTGCCGGCTTTGGCATAGTGCAGCAGGCGCTCTTTTACGCGACTGCCGACAGTTGGTACGGCTTTATCAAATGGCGGGATTTGCTCCTCTTTGTCAGCATATTTATGGTATTCCGTCTGCTCAAGAAGACAAAACTGGGACATCCGGTTTTCTGTCTTGCGGCAGCCGCCGCTCTGGGGGTTGTTCTTGCCCTGTGATCCGCAAGTGCCCTGCTTATCTCTCGGTTGAGACTCCCGCATCTCTCAGCGGAGACTCCCGCATGTCTCAGTCGAGACTCCCGCATCTCTCGGTCAAGACTCCCGCATGTCTCAGCCGAGACTCCCGCATCTTATAGGTCAGACCTCTGTTTCTTTCAGGCAAGATTGCCGCATCTCATAAGTCAGACCTCTGCATGTCTCAGTCAAGACTCCCGCATGTCTCAGTCGAGACTCCCGCATCTCTCAGTCGAGACTCCCGCATCTCTCGGTCGAGACTCCCGCATCTCTCAGTCGAGACTCCCGCATCTCTCAGCCGAGACTCCCGCATCTCTCAGTCGGGACTCCCGCATCTCTCAGTCGGGACTCCCGCATCTCTCAGTCGGGACTCCCGCATCTTATAGGTCAGACCTCTGCTTCTTTCAGGCAAGACTGCCGTAAGTCTGGGCGGCGAGGTCTGGTTTCCATTCGCCCTAGACCGGCACGGGACAATCAATAGTCCGCGCCGGCATTCCCGACGCCAAGCCGCGCTTGAGGACTTGAGCGCAGCCCTCTCAGTAAAAGGTTGCATAAAATACGGGATACCAGTATACTCTTGCTTCGGAGGAACTTCTATGGCAGATTTCGATCTTGATAGGTGCATCCGGAAAATCCCGGATTTTCCTAAGAAAGGCATACTGTTCTATGATATTACCGGCATCTTGGCGAACCCTCAGGCATTAACGCACTGTATTGATGCTATGGTTGAACTTTACCGCGGCAGCACCATCAAGGCGGTTGCGGCTATTGAAGCGCGGGGCTTTTTATTTGCGGCGCCGTTTGCGCTCAGGATGAATATTCCGCTTATTCTTATCCGCAAAAAAGGCAAACTGCCCGGAAAAGTTATTGGCAAAAAGTTTTCCCTTGAGTACACCGAATCTGAAATCGAAATCCAGCCTGATGATGTGCCGGCCGGCGCGGACTTACTCCTTCTTGACGATCTCATAGCGACAGGCGGCACGCTCAGCGCAGCAAAAGAACTCATTGAAAAAGCCGGCGCCCAGGTGCCTGAGATATTCGGCGTTATAGGATTGCCGTCTCTGCACTATGAAAAGGTTCTTCCGGGCGTCAGAATCAGGACACTAATTCAGTACGAAGGCGAGTAAATCTCTTTTACCACATATTCCATGCTTTTTGCATAGTACAAGTACCCGTAGACCGCGGCTGAACTTATCACTCGTTTGCCGTATTCGCGCGTTTCGGTGAATTCAACCGTTTCAGCGAAAAGGTCTGCCGGCAGATGAGGGCTTGCATTGCGCCAGCGCTTGACCCGTCCTATGCCGCCATTATATGCCATAAGTGCAAAGAGCGTATTTTCTACCTGCGGTATAAGGTAATGCAGGTACGAGGCGCCTATGTGGACGTTGACAGACGGATTAAACACTTCAATGCTCTGTTTGGTGCCGTAATTCGGACCGCCGTTGCGGAAAATGCGCCGCGCTTCTTCTTCCGCCGTTTCCGGCATGAGCTGCGATAAGCCTAAGGCGCCGACGCTTGAATGCGCATTAGGATCAAAGATACTCTCGGTTCTGATAAGTCCAAACAACACTTCAGCAGGAATCCCCATCTTACGGGCATTGTCTTCAATAATTTCCAAAAAAGGACGAGGATACAAAAGCAGCAAATCAGTCCGGTTGCTTTCATAGTCGGGGCGGTTTTGGTACAACAAGACCGTACGAATTGATTGTGCTGTATAGCCAAAATCCGCACAGATAGAGGCGATCCGGCGCAGGTCCGCACTCGAAAGCTCCGCAGCCATAGCCTGAATAGAGGAAAAGGCAAAGTCCCCCGCACCGTATTCAAAGAAATCACTGAAGAAGGTGAGGTCTGTCCCCGCTTCTGCCACAGGCTCTTGTGTTTCAGGCAATACCACCGCTTTCCCTAAATACTGCGCGCTTGCTGCCCGGTAATAATAAGAAGCCGCCTTTTCTTCAAAAGCTTGGGTAAAAAGAAGTCGGCTTACCTGAGAAGGCTCAGCAAAATCCAAGAGCCGTGCAGCTTCGGCAGCGGGAATAAGCCCGGTCTCAATAAGGCGGGCAACAATGTAGGCGTACTGGGCAACCATTGAACCGTCTGCATACCGGCGCATGCCGGCAAAAAGGTTCAGCAGCGAGTGCCACTGTTCCTGTGCAGCTAACTGCCGGCAGAGTGTGCCTACTATATCAGAATAGTAATCCGGATCATGCCAGAGAGGGGCATACTGAACGAATTGTTGAACAGCTTGTTCCGGATTGTTTATCCGGGCGCTATCCAAAAGATACCAGATACACAGGTCCTCTTGCGCCGGATCGTCTGTTAAGCTCAAAGCCTGAGCAAAATAGTCCATTGCCTGCGTATAGTTTCCCCGGTAGCGTTCCATGCGTCCGGCAAAATACTGTAGATAATAGCGGCTCTCTGCCATCTGTGCGTCCGCATCTTCAAAGAGCGCATCCCATTCAAGAAAGAGCTTCAAACCCTGCGTAGGATTAACGTATTGAAAAGACCGCCCTAAGTCGAATAAGACTTGTGGGTGCCGGAGGAAAAAGTCCGGCTCCTGCTCTATGACAACTTTGAAGATATTCAAAGCCTCCTGATACGAGCGCCGCGCCGTCGCGATCCGTCCTTTAACCGCTCTTATTTCCACCGGACTAAAACTATGCTCCGCCGCCTCCCATCCCCATAAAAATGCCTCATCAACCGGTTCGTTCAAAAAGAAATCGGCTGCTGGCTCCGCCGTCTGACTCTGTAAGGCAAGCAGTGTAATAACCGTATTCCATGAGTGCTTGTGCGTATAGGTAGCAAGCTGCACCGCATCGGAAAAGCCGCCTACGGTATAAAAGGAAGCGCAGCGCAGCGTCAATTCCGCCTGTTCTAAGTCCTTGTGCCGGTTCAATAACAAGAGCCGCTTGGCAAGATCAACCCGTTCCAGTGCGGGGCGTATGAGCTTTTGTGCGGCTGCATTCCGTACCAAAGGAATGGTGCTGTTAAGCGCTAATTCAAAAAGCGCTACAGCTCTCTCGGTATCCGCCGCCTCTGCTAAAAGACCGGCGTAAAACGCCGCCTCAGGATGGAGGCGTATAAGAAGCCGAAATTGAGAAGCGCTTGTATTTTTGCTCAGTAAGGAGAGGGCAATAGCCTGTTTAGACAGGACAGGTTCGGTTCTACACGAACTGGTTATTAAGAGCCCTAAAAGACAAGAGAGGACAACATTCTTCAAAGGATTGGTATACATAGCAATACCATACTACCATGGGAATAGAAAAGAAAGAAGTACAAAAGCATTCCCTCGCCTTCTTTACCAGTATTCAAACGAAGGCGTGTGGATTATACTCACGGTATAAGTTTGAGACTTCATTTTTTGACGAAACCCTTTATAAAGCGGGGCGGCAGGGTCTGGTACTAATAGTCTTGTTAAAAACAGTACGAATGCCTATCTTTAGATACAGAAGACTTGCGCTTGTGAGTCGGCGCTGTTGCAGCACCAGATCAGGGCAGGAAACAGTCTTGAGGAGATGCTATCTTGTGGTCAGAGACAGATAAAAAAGGGGTAAGCCGTAAAGAAAAACTGTACACACGGCAAAAGATCAGAGAATTGATACGGCTCTTTTATAAAGAGCAGGGATTTTTGGAAGCTGAGATTCCGCTGCTGGTTTGTGGAACGACGCCTGATAGGGCAATTCAATCGTTTGAAATAGCAGGCAAAGCCGGTCTGTATTTAACCACATCAACGGAGTATCACCTTAAACGGATGATCGCAGGCGGTTTTGATAAGGTGTTTACAGTAACAAAAAACTTTAGGGAATATGAATTTGACAAGCTCCATAATCCTGAATTCACTATGCTTGAGTGGGCGCGTTCCGCTTCTTCACTGTCCGCCATTGAAGATGATGCGGTGAATCTCATAAGAGCGATACAGACTGAGCTGCACCCTGACTCTGAATACCTCGACTATCAGGGGGCGCATATATCCCTTAAAACGCCCTGGAAAACCATGACGTTTCAAGAAGTGTTTTATACCTGGTACGGTATTGCAATTGCAGATGAAGACGGTATTCCGGATATAATCGCTCTCATTCAGCGCTCTGGTCTGTGTCCGCCTGAGATTCCGGCAGAACATGCCGCTCTGGCGGTGCCGGCTCTCTTAGACAAAGCGATTAAACAGCTTGGTTTTGCGGCGCCAGTGCTGATAAAAAAATGGCCTGCGGCAATGACTACCTCGTCCGACTGCGAATCCCTTGATTCAAATTGGCTTAACCGGACAGAAATAGTTATTGCCGGTATTGAAATCGCCGACGGCTTTCCTTTTTTACGTGATGCTCACGTGCAGAGAATCTTATTTGAACAGGCGAATAGGCGCCGGGAAAATGATAAGCTTGCGGTAGTGCGCTATGACGAACAGTACCTTGCGATGCTCTCGCATGGGCTGCCGGCTGGCGCCGGTATGGCGCTTGGTCTTGACCGTCTTTGTATGCTTTTTACTGATTCTGCTGACATCAGGGAGGTACTTTGTTTTTCATGGGAAGAGCTATAGTGCGGACAGACCTCAGAAAAAAAAGTACAAAAAATATTGCCGACATTGAATCAAAACACAGATTCAGTTCCCTATATAGGTATTATGTCTAGTCATAATTTGCCCAGAGGGCTTACAGACCAAGGTCTGACCTATC
>JAISMB010000095.1 GCA_031276945.1 Spirochaetaceae bacterium
CTTATTGAGAATGTATTTCGGTGGCTTAAACAGTACAGAGGTATTGCCACTCGCTATGCTAAACGCTCTGATTCCTTTCTTGCCGCTCTCTATCTCAGATCTATCTTCCTTCCTTTTGACGACACCCCCTAAGAGAGGACAGGGTAGGTCAGACCTCGGCGCTGTGCCAAGAAGCTGGCGGCTCCCTGTCCATGTAGCTGGCGATCAGACCTCGCCCTCGGAATAACAATAGGTCAGACCTTGAAGGCAAGATAGTGGCTCGTGAGCAGGTTTGCCTTAACAATACAAGGACTAGCCACTTGCCACTAATCACGAGCCACTTTGAAGCAGAGGGTCAGACCTCAGTCATCTGTAAAAACTGCAAGATTCTTCTCTCTGTGCAGAGCAACCTTGCAATAAGCGCAAGAACACTCCGCTCTAGTTCTCTAATATGGTTATCTCAACACGGCGGTTTTTCTGCCTGCCAGCCTCAGTCTTGTTATCAGCAAGAGGTCGAGATGCCCCATAGCCCTTGGTTATGATCCGCTCCCGCGAACGGATCTGGTTTTTAATAAAATAATCTGCCACCGCAGCCGCCCTTTGCGAAGAAAGAGACTGTTGGCTCTCTTCGCTCCCGACACGGGCAGTATGCCCCTCTACCAAAATATCCCGATCAGCATAAAGGTTGAGAATACGCCCGATCTGTTCCAACTTTTCTTCTTCACCCGGCAAAAAAACCGCACTATCAGATATGAATTGAATGTTCTCAAGGTTTATCTTGATGCCTTCATCAACCATCGTAACCTCTGCCTCTATCCCCAGCCGCTCAAGCTCGGTATTTATATCAGAAGCAAGCTGTTCCTTATCCATAATCTCTGATTCAAGCACCTGCGCTTGGGCAGTCCCTCGGTATTCAATGATCGTTCCATCGGATAATTCAAAAACCATGCGAAACTCCTCGGTATAACTAACCGGCTGTCCCATGTCGCTATCCCAATACACCACCTGATCCGATGCTCCCATGATCCGAAGCGGGTAGACAATGCCACGCACCGCAGGCGGCTCGTAAAAAATACGGTAAGACACGGAAAAAGCTGGGTATGTCTTTCTCTGCCAGCTTCGCTCTCCGAGGAATTGATAGTCAGCGGTGAAGGGTATCTGGTAAGGCTCGGTTATGCCGAAACTTTCACGAAAATCATGCATCTCATGTCCCGGCGCACTCCAGCGTTCACCCTTTTTAAGATCACGATCAGGAAAGACCGGTACATTGCGAACAACCGGCATAAAGTAACCTTTGTCTATCTTCATGCGCCCGTATTTATCCCGGTCAAATTCAGAGTAGTACTCCTGATCAAATTGAAAGCGAATCCCCCCAGCATCATCTACCCGTTCTGCCGTTTGGAAGACAACCTCATGATGACCGTTGTCTCCCCGCAGTTCCGTTACCTTTGCCGCAATACGGTTCAGTATATCGCCGCTGTACTGCAAGCGCCGGTTCAGATATACATCTTCATGCACGGTCGAAAGTATGCGGTAGGTATCGCCGGCACGGTGTTTATACCAAAACTGTTCTGCAAAGCAGAGGAATCCCTGCAAAAAAAATACTATCCATAAAAATACACGCATAGCATAAATTTCGGCATTATCACAGCAGAGCAATCAGGCAAAAACCACTACTCAACCCCTTCACTATCTTGTGCCTCTCTGCTACAATGCCGTCAGCAAACAAAAAGGAGCAAGCAGTGGACTGTGTAACAATGGAAAAAATCGTTTCGCTTGCAAAACGGCGAGGCTTTGTATTTCAATCATCAGAAATTTATGGAGGACAGAGTGGCGCATGGGATTACGGTCCCTTAGGCGTTGAGCTGAAAAACCGCATTGCACGGAATTGGTGGCGTGAGATGATACAGCTCAATGACAATATAGTCGGACTTGATTCGGCAATTCTCATGCACCCTCGTACGTGGGAAGCCTCAGGACACATAGAAAATTTCACGGACCCGCTTATTGATTGTAAGCAGTGCAAGAGCCGGTTTCGTGCCGATCAGCTTCCACAGGAAAACCGTACAGCAAAAAAATGCCCTGACTGCGGGGGAGAATTAACCGATACCCGCCGTTTTAATCTCATGTTCAAAACCCATAGCGGTCCCCTTGAGGATTCTACCTCCCTCATCTATCTACGCCCTGAAACCGCACAGGGTATTTATGTCAACTACAAAAATATCATTCAAGCGAATCGCCTGAAAATACCCTTTGGTATTGCGCAAATCGGTAAGGCATTCCGCAATGAAATTGTTACCAAGAATTTCATTTTCCGCACCTGTGAATTTGAACAGATGGAGATGCAGTACTTTGTCAAACCCGGATCCGATACTGAATGGTTTGAGGAATGGAAGAAGCGCCGCTGGGCATACTATGAAAAATTAGGAGTCCGTATGGACCGTCTCCGCTGGCATCAGCACGGACCAGATGAACTAGCTCATTATGCAAAGGATGCCTACGACATCGAATACCTTTTTCCCATGGGCTGGAAAGAATTAGAAGGCGTACACAATCGGTCAAACTACGATTTGAGCCGGCACATAGAATTCTCCGGCAAAGACCTGCAATACATTGATCAAGATAACAACGAGCGCTACGTTCCTTTTATCATTGAAACCAGTGCAGGTCTCACTCGGACTTTACTGATGATCCTCTGCGATGCGTATGATGAAGAAGAGGTCGAAGGTGAAACCCGAACGGTACTGCGTTTCCACCCAGCTCTTGCCCCTGTAACCGTTGCTGTCCTGCCTCTTATGAAGAAAGATGGACTTGCATCAGCGGCGCGTGATCTGCAAAACGAATTGAAAGAGGATTTCACAACCGATTACGATCAAGCCGGCGCAATAGGACGGCGTTACCGCCGTCAGGACGAAGCCGGCACCCCTTTCTGTCTTACCGTAGATTACCAATCTAAGGAGGATAACACGGTTACCCTGCGTTTCCGTGATTCAATGGAGCAGATACGCATAGCTCGAGCTGAACTAAAAGATCGGCTCAGACAGGAAATAAAAGCCTACCGGCGCTTTGCATAATACGTTGCATAAATAGAGAGTATAAACCATGGAGCATAATTTTTATAAAATACCATCGGTAACAAAAGAGAGACTGCTTCATCTGCTGCGTATCCTTGAACAAAGCACGCAAGCGACAGTAACATCCGTTCAGATCGAGGCGCTGACCGGGTGGTCCAGTTACACGATCCGTAAAGATATAGCGTATTTAGGCGGTGAATATGGGACAAGCGCCGGCTATAATCCAGCAGTTCTTGCCGCCGCTATAAAAAAAGCCCTCGGCTTTGATCGGCATCGTCTTTTTTGTATTGTCGGTCTGGGCAGATTAGGGTCTGCATACCTTAACTTTGTTACGACTGAACTTGAAGAATTTGAACTTGCAGCCGGTTTTGATATTAATGTAAACAGGGTTGAAATTCTGCAATCGCCGGTACCGCTGTATCCGGTATACAAAATTGCTGAAGTGGTGAAGAACCTTTCAATAGAAATAGCATTGCTCTGCGTTCCAACTGCCGCAGCGCAAACAACAGCAGAAAAACTCGCCGCAGCCGGAATTCGCGGTATTGTTAATTTCGCCCCGGTAACTTTGTATCTATCCCCAGAAATCGCCGTACAAAATGTATTTTTACTTGATGGACTGCGGTCTCTGACAATAAAGCTAAACCGGTAAACTCCCGCAACCGGAGTATAACAAAGCAGGGGAGTGGCAGTGTCTTATAACAGGCACATTGAGCAAGCAGTGCGAAAACGATAGGAAATTCCTCGTGCTTTTGCACTGCTTATGAGACAATCAGTAAAAATCTGAATAGTGTAGAAACACAGGCTGAGAATGTAAGAACGTATAAATAAAGAACAGCTTGTCTTACTTGTCCTTGCAATGATGCATTGAGTTGGTAAGGTGGCAACAGAAGAGAAGGTTAAAACAGCTTATGTCTCTCTTATAGCTTTGTCCTTTGCAGCCGGTAAAAAATCGAGCTGCTATAACAGCAAACATTGAGAGAAACCGGTGAACGGAGTATCCGGGATTTTAGGTATAATTTTGAGGAAATAAGGAAACAGATGGCACACTGCATTAGTGATGAAGCAGAGGATATTCTTGATAAGGAATTTCCGGTTTTAGATAAGGGTTTTATTCGGTTAGTTGATTATTTAGGAGGAGATAACCGGGTTGTACAAGCGGCGCGGGTATCTTACGGCGCCGGCACACACACCTACCGTGAGGAGGCAGCACTTATTGACCATCTGCTCCGTAATCGGCATACATCGCCTTTTGAACAGGTGGTACTAACATTCCACATTAAGCTGCCGATTTTTGTTGCTCGTCAGTGGGTTAGGCACCGGACAGCCCGTGTAAACGAAATATCAGGCCGGTATACTTGTCTTAAAGATGAATTTTATGTGCCGGCTGTGGAAGATATTGCGCTTCAAAGTACCAATAATAAACAGGGATGTACTGAACAGCCGGTCGATAGTGAAATGGCAGAAATAATTCAGCAGACCTTAATAGAAGAACAGCAGCGTGCATACGCCGTGTACACAGCACTCATTAAACAAGGTATCGCACGGGAAATTGCCCGGATAATTCTTCCTGTATCGGTGTACACTGAATGGTACTGGCAAATAGATCTGCACAATTTGTTTCATTTTTTACAGCTTCGGCTAGATAAACATGCTCAAAAAGAAATCCGTGCTTATGCTTCTGTGATTTTTAGTATCACAAGAAAGGTTGCTCCACTGTCTTGTAAATCATTTGAAAGGCATATTTTGAAGGAAAGATAGCCCCTAGGGGAGTCGAACCCCTCTTTTAAGATTGAGAATCTCATGTCCTAACCAATAGACGAAGGGGCCTTTTTATAAAATGTATTTCCCCAGGGAGGATTTGAACCCCCACAAGCAGATCCAGAGTCTGCCGTGCTACCATTACACAACCGGGGAATGTTCCCAGTACTTTTGTAAAGATTGAGACTATCCTCCATCTCACAATGTAAAAATGACTATAGCGTAAAAATAATAGTGTGTCAAGTATTTTTATATAGAAAAATAAGGTGGTGATCCACAAAGTATGATGGAGGGGTAAAGACAACAAGGGCATAGAAAGATACTATGAAGCACAAATCACCATAGAACTTATCTGCCCCCATTGCCACAGCTCCACCATAACCAGAAACGAGAAAAAGAGCAAAGGAAAACAAAATTACCGTTGTAAAGACTGCGGACGTCAGTTTATAAGCGACCATGGAAGAACTTATCAGGGATGTCTTTCTTGGGTAGTCGAACTGGTCAATAGCATGTTCTTCTGAGGAATGGGCATACCAGACATCAGTACCGTACTGAACATCGGCATCACCACAGTCTTAAAAATACTGAAATCGACCACATATACAATAAAGCCGAAGAGAAGGCACTATGATCATCTTGAGAAAGACTGAGTTTTGGACGTATGTGGGAAACAAGAAGAACAAAATATGGCTTATATACGCATATCACCGGGAGAACGGGGAAATTGTGGCGTTTGTAGGGGAAAACGGGAAAGGTAATTTACTGCACTGCGATATTCTTGTAAAATCTAAATAACAGAGACTTTCTTTGTATTCTCGCTTATTTCATTATTGGTGGTTTCTTTGTTTTCTTTTTAGAGGATTCTTTTCTAAAGATGTCTTTCATTCTGTTCTCCCACAAATTACTGAGAAAATTGAAAATCCTCTTGACATAGTTTGACGACTTTGTTATTGTAACTAAATATTAAATATAGTAAAAGCCCTTGTAGCTCAGTCGGTAGAGCATATCCATGGTAAGGATAAGGTCAACAGTTCGATTCTGTTCGAGGGCTCTTTCTGGATAAAGAGGTTATCTTGTATTCGTTGTCAAGATTAGGAGGATAGAATATGGCATCAAAGAAAACTGTTGTAGAGCTTGTCGCTTTGCAATGTAGTGAATGTAAACGTAAAAATTATACTACTAAAAAAAATCGGCGTAATATTCAAGAAAAACTTGAATTCAATAAATATTGTCCTTTTGATCACAAACATACTCTACATAAAGAAGCAAAAATTAAATAATTTTTTAGGCCAGTAGCTCAATTGGTAGAGTATCGGTCTCCAAAACCGAGTGTCGTGGGTTCAATTCCTACCTGGCCTGTTTTAGTCATGAAGTATATTTTCCCCTGTTGCGTGGAGGTTCATAATTTATGAAGAAGTTGATAAAGAAAATAGTTCAATTTGCAAAAGAGTCGTATGCCGAACTTCGAAAGGTTATTTGGCCAAGCCGTGATGATGTCATAAGTTCAGTAAAAGTAGTTATTATTTCTACGGTTATTATTGCTGCAGTACTTGGTTTAGTTGATGTTTTATTATTGCTTGGTGTACAGGCTATCTTTTAAGAAAGAGGATTTATGGCTACAGATTGGTATGTCCTCCATACGTATTCAGGATACGAAAATAAAATAGAAAAGACGATACGCATGATGATTAATTCTGGAGATTTAGATCGAGATATAGTGCGAGATGTAAAAATACCATCTGAAAAACTAGTAGAAGTTAAAGATGGTAAAAAGTACACTCGTACCCATAAATTTCTAGCTGGATATATTCTACTTGAGTTAGATCTTCCGGCGGATAGTACTTGGCGCATTATCTGTTCAAAAATACGAAGAATTCATGGAGTTACCGGTTTTGTGGGAACGCCGGCTGATAAAAAACCACAGCCTTTAGCCGGAGATGAAGCACGGGCTATCCTGCAGAAATCTGGAGAAATGAAAGGTGAACGACCGGTGTATACTCGTCAATCTTTTATACCAGGTGAACAGGTGAAAATTATAGCCGGTCCTTTTGAGACATTCACGGGAATAATAGAAGAAGTTAATCAAGAAAAAAATAAGCTTAAAGTTATGGTTGGTATTTTTGGTCGAAATACTCCGGTTGAAGTTGATCTGTTACAAGTTGAGAAACTGTAACAATGATCGTTTAATCCGGATGAATGATCGATAAGTGGCAGGATCATTGTATCCTTTATGACCACAAAGGAGTGTTTATGGCAAAAAAGAAACTTGCCACAATAGTTAAGTTACAATGCCCTGCCGGTAAAGCAACACCGGCACCGCCTGTTGGTCCGGCGCTTGGTCCGCATGGAGTAAGTGCGCCGGAATTTGTTAAACAATTCAATGATCGCACTAAGAATATGGAGCTTGGGCTGATTATTCCGGTAGTTATCAGTGTGTACACTGATAAATCTTTTACTTTTATTCTTCATACACCGCCAGCTGCGATTTTAATAAAAAAAGCTATTGGGCTTGACAAGGGTTCTAGTGAACCTCATAAGAATAAAATTGGTAAGCTGCCAAAAGCGAAACTGGAAGAGATTGCCAAACTCAAAATGCCAGATCTTTCGGCTAATGATCTTAATGGTGCTATGAAAATTATAGCCGGAACTGCTCGGTCTATGGGTGTTGAGGTAGAAAAATGAGACATGGGAAAAAATATAGCGCGACGATAAAAAAATATGATAGTACAGCCATGTATGAATTAAAGCCAGCAGTTGATATACTAAAATCTCTTGCTTTTGCTCGATTTGATGAGACAGTAGAGCTTGCCGTTAAGTTAAACCTTAAAAAAAGTCAAACTGTTCGTGATACTGTAGTATTACCCAACCAGTTTAAAGCGGAAAAACGAGTATTAGTATTTTGCAAACCAGAAAAAGAAAAAGAAGCGCACGAATCCGGAGCGGCATTTGTTGGTGCGAGCGATTTGATAGAAAAGATCAAGAGTGGTTGGCTTGATTTTGATATTGCGGTGGCTACGCCAGATATGATGAAGGATGTTGGTAAACTTGGTATGATTCTTGGTCGTAGAGGACTCATGCCTAATCCTAAAACTGGCACTGTTACTTTTGATCTGAAAAGTGCGCTTTCTGAATTACGAAAGGGACGAATCGAGTTTCGAGCTGATAAAACTGGTGTAGTTCATCTTGCAGTTGGTAAAGTTTCTATGCCCAGTGAAAAAATTGCTGAAAATGTACAGACGATTGTTACCGAGATAAAGCGAAAAAGGCCACCTGATGCAAAGGGTGATTTTATTAAAACAATATCGGTGGCATCAACCATGGGACCCGGTGTGTGGGTTGTATTAAAAGATCAGGAGTAAGTTGGTTATATATGGCTATTGTTGCACACAAAATACAAGAAGTAAAGGTTAAAGGCATTAATGAGCTGAAAGACCTTTTTACTACAGCGCCGGATTTTATCTTTACTGATTATCGAGGACTTAGTGTTGAAAAAATCACTGAATTGCGTCGGCAACTGAGAACAAAAGGAGCAACGTTTAAAGTTGTTAAAAACAACTTTGCTCGTATTGCCTTTGAACAATTGTCAGCACCAGATGTATCGCAGTACCTAACTCAGCCCACTGCAATTACTATCATTCCAGAGAATTTTAATGAAGTAGCAAAGATGCTTCTAGATTTTGCCAGAGATGTTCCAGCTTTAAAAGTTAAAGGTGGACTTATAGGACAGACAGTTTATACTGCTGATCAGGTTGAAGTATTCTCTAAATTACCCAGCCGGTCGGTACTTATTGCTATGCTTATGTCAGTTATGAATGGACCAATGCAACATTTTGTCGTAGCACTTAACGATGTTAATGCCCGGTTGGTGCGTACTATAAAAGCCGTCGCGGATAAACAAGTCGCTCTAGAAGGTTGATTGCAAGGGTAGCGGGGCGATACAGATGTCCGTCTGGTTGTTTGCTTTTGTTAGCGTAAAAAAATCTTCAGGCTTCACATATGCTGTCGTTCCTGTTGATTATAGTATATACACTTGTATAGGTGTACCACTTTATAGTAAGGAGAAGATAATATGGCAGCTCTTAGTACAGAAGAAATTGTAGATGCAATTAGCTCCATGACAGTTTTAGAAGTATCAAAACTGGTTAAAATCATGGAGGAAAGATTCGGAGTGTCGGCCGCTGCACCAGTAGCGGTAGCGGTTGGTGGTGCTGCGGCTGCAGCACCGGTAGAACCGGTGGAAGAAAAGACCGAGTTCAATGTTATCCTCAAAGCTTTGAATGAAGGGGCCGAAAAGGTTAAGGTTATTAAGGAAGTTCGCGCTATTACTGGTTTGGGGCTTAAAGAAGCTAAAGAACTGGTTGAGAGTGCACCTAAAACTCTTAAAGAAAATGTCTCAAAAGAAGATGCTGCGAAGATTAAAGAGCAAATCACCGCTGTCGGTGGCGTTATTGACATTCAATAGTCAATTGTTTGTTGGAATAGGGGTACACTACCTATGCGGTCCTTATCTCCACTACAATCAAGATAACGCACACAAAGATCGTTAATTTTGAGGAGTTAGGAGAGACGATCCTAACTCCTTGTTTATATTTAAGGGGTGCAAATGGTACAACAAAAAGAATCAATCGTTAAGCGAACGTATATCGGAAAAGATATTCAGAATGTGATGGATTTACCGGATCTTATTGATATTCAATTACGTTCTTATGAACGATTTTTACAAAAAGAACGTTTACGTAACCATGTGCCCTTGGAAATACAGGGACTAGAAGAAGTTTTTACTTCGACTTTTCCGATTGAAAGTCCTAATGGAGATATGGTTCTTGAATATGAATATTATACTCTTGATGAGGAAAATACTAAATTTTCTGAGCAAGAGTGTAAACAAAAAGGTATCACGTATTCTGTGGCGCTTAAAGCACGAATAAATCTTATTTTTCAGCAAACCGGTGAAATTCGTCAAAAAAATATTTATTTAGGCGATATCCCTATTATGACAGAACGTGGGACTTTTATTATAAATGGAGCGGAGCGAGTTGTTGTCTCTCAGATTCACCGATCGCCGGGGGTTATCTTTAGCCATGAAAAAGGGGTATTTTCATCGCGTATTATTCCTTATCGAGGATCCTGGCTTGAATTTGAAATTGATCAGAAAAAAGAGTTGATCTATGCTAAAGTTGACCGAAAAAAGCGTATATTAGGAACAATTTTTCTTCGAGCGCTTGGTTTTAAAGATCGTGAAGAAATCATTAGTGCTTTTTATGCAAAAAAGACTATAGAAATATATGATGATCTGGCAACACGAGAAAAAATCGCCGAGCAGGTTCTTGCAAAGGCTGTATGGACACAATTAGAAGGGCAGAAAAAACTTTTTCGTGCTGGTGAAAAATTACATATTCACAATATTGACGAACTATTGAGCCATGGTGTACAGGCTGTTGATATTATTGATTTTGAAGATCCGGATTCATTAAATTCGGTTATGCTCCTTAACTGTTTTGAACGTGAAGAAATAAAATTCCTTCAAGAAGGACAAGATGAACCTTCCCAGGAAGATGCCTTATCAACGGTATACACGGTTCTCATGCCCGGAGAATCAATCACCATTGATGCTGCTGAAAAAGATTTGAGCAGTATGTTTTTTAATTCTCGACGGTATGATTTGGGAAAAGTAGGCAGATATAAATTGAATAAAAAATTCAATTATCAACAGCCAAGTAATGAATTAGTCTTAAGTAAGCAGGACATTATTGCTACTATGAAATTCCTTATCAAGGTATACATAGGGGATGAAAATATTGATGATATTGATCATCTAGGGAACCGGCGGATACGTTCTGTAGGCGAGCTTATGTCTAATACAATGAAAGCAGCTTTTAGTCGAATGGAGCGAGTTGCCAAAGAAAGAATGTCTCTGAAAGAGACCGATACGATAAAACCTCAAGATCTTATTTCAATAAAACCTATTGTTGCTGCCATTAAAGAATTCTTCGGCTCAAGCCAACTTTCACAATTCATGGATCAAGTTAATCCCTTAGCTGAGCTAACTCATAAACGCCGTCTGAACGCACTGGGTCCTGGAGGCTTATCGCGTGATCGCGCCGGCTTTGAGGTGCGTGATGTTCATTACACTCACTACGGACGTATGTGTCCTATAGAAACGCCTGAAGGACCGAATATTGGGCTGATTGTATCACTTGCTAATTATACACGGGTTAATGAGTACGGTTTCTTGGAAACGCCATACCGCAAAGTAATTGGTGGGGTAGCAACAAAAGATATTGAATATCTTTCAGCTATGGATGAGGATCGCTACTATATAGCTCAAGCTTCGGCAAAACTAATGCCGGACGGTTCTTTTGCTGATGAGCAGGTTTCATGTCGCCGGCAGGGTGATTATACTACCCGGACCCCAGCGGAGATCCAATATATGGATGTGTCTCCTAAACAGATCATTTCAGTGTCTGCATCATTGATCCCATTTTTAGAGCATGATGATGCTAACCGAGCGCTCATGGGATCCAATATGCAAAGGCAGGCTGTACCGCTTTTATTTCCTGAGGCGCCGCGTGTCGGCACCGGTATGGAAGGGAAATGTGCGTATGATTCCGGTGTTTTAGTCAAAGCTCGCCGAAATGGTACTGTGATACGAGTTACCTCTGAAGCTATTACTATCAAAAATGACGATAACCCAGATGCGCAGCCTATTCCAGAAACCAACGCTGAAGGACTTGATGTATACCGACTGATAAAATATCAGAGAACAAATCAGGATACTTGCTGTAATCAAAGACCTATTGTAAAAATCGGAGAATATGTCAGCGTCGGACAAGTAATTGCTGATGGGCCGGCAACAAACAAAGGTGAACTTGCTTTAGGTAGAAACATTTTAGTCGGTTTTATGCCGTGGAATGGGTATAATTATGAAGATTCTATTCTCATTTCTCAGAGGGTTGTCAAAGAGGATATGTTTACCTCTATTCATATAAAAGAATTTTCAACTGAGGTTCGTGAGACAAAGCTGGGACCAGAAAAAATTACTAGAGATATTCCTAATACTTCTGAAAAAAGCCTTGATAACCTTGATAGTGATGGAATCATCCGGATTGGGGCTAAAGTAAGTGCCGGCGATATTTTGATAGGTAAGGTTACGCCAAAAAGTGAGAGTGAGACCACACCGGAATTCAAGTTGCTTAATTCTATCTTCGGTGAAAAGGCAAAAGAAGTGCGCGATTCTTCTCTGCGGGTACCACATGGAGTTGAAGGCACCATTATTGATATACAGAGGCTTACCCGGACTGAGGGGGATGATCTTAACCCGGGTGTAAATGAAGTCGTTAAAGTACTAATCGCTACTAAACGTAAATTGCGTGAAGGTGATAAAATGGCCGGACGGCATGGCAATAAAGGTGTTGTTGCCCGGATATTACCGGTAGAAGATATGCCCTATATGGACGATGGTACCCCGCTTGATCTCTGTCTTACCCCGCTTGGTGTACCTTCGCGTATGAATATTGGGCAACTTTTGGAGACTGAATTGGGTTGGGCTGGACTTGCACTGAATGAATGGTATTCTGCTCCGGTATTTCAAAGTCCTTCTGATGAACAGATTGCAGAAAAACTTGCCGAGGCAGGGATCTTGAACAAAGAAAATCCTGCTTTCCGTACCAAAACGTACTTGTATGATGGACGGACAGGTGAACGTTTTGTGAATCCGGTTTTTTGTGGAGTCATTTACTTCCTCAAGTTGCATCATCTTGTTGATGATAAAATGCATGCACGGTCAACCGGACCTTATTCATTAGTCACTCAGCAACCTCTTGGTGGAAAAGCTCAGTTCGGTGGTCAACGTCTTGGTGAAATGGAGGTATGGGCTTTGGAAGCCTATGGTGCTGCTAATACCCTCCAAGAGCTGCTCACAATAAAATCAGATGACATGACCGGCCGCTCCAAAGTCTATGAAGCTATTGTTAAAGGTGAGGCATCAACAACGGCTGGTGTGCCGGAATCATTTAATGTCTTAGTACAGGAACTTCGTGGGCTTGCTTTGGATTTGACCATCTATGACGCTAAAGGCAAACAAATTCCTCTTACAGAGCGTGATGATGAACTTATTGCCAAAGCAGGTTCTAATTTTTAATTAACAAAAGATAATAACTTGTACTTAAATACTTTATGACTAGCAAAACAAGGAGTGATTATGCGTGATATACAAGATTTTGATTCAATAATGATTAAGCTGGCTTCTCCAGATATGATCCGAGCATGGTCGTATGGAGAAGTAAAAAAGCCGGAAACTATAAATTACCGAACATTAAGACCAGAAAAAGATGGATTATTTTGTGAGCGGATATTCGGTACAACTAAAGAATGGGAATGTTATTGTGGTAAATTCAAATCTATCCGGTATAAAGGGGTAATTTGTGACCGGTGCGGCGTTGAAGTAACGCATTTTAAGGTGCGCCGGGAACGGATGGGGCATATAGAGCTTGCTGCACCGGTGTCGCATATATGGTATTACCGGTCAGTACCAAGCCGGATGGGCTTGCTTTTAGACTTGCCGATGAAGGACTTGCGTTCTATCCTATATTTTGAAAAGTACGTGGTCATTGATTCGGGTGATACTGAATTAAAAAAAATGCAACTCTTAACAGAAGATGAGTATTATGATGCACAGGAGCAGTTCGGCGGTGGTTTTACTGCCGGTATGGGTGCAGAAGCCGTGCAGACTTTGCTTGAAAACCTTAATCTTGATGCTATTGCAGCTGAACTGCGGGTAAGAATGATCGAAAAGGGACCAAAAAGCGACAAACGACTGCTCAAACGTATTCAAATTGTAGAAGATTTCCGTGCATCAGGCAACAAACCAGAGTGGATGATTATGAATGTTATCCCGGTAATTCCACCAGACCTGCGTCCTATGGTGCAGCTCGATGGTGGACGGTTTGCAACAAGTGATCTGAATGATCTCTACCGGCGCGTGATCAACCGTAACAACCGGCTTAAACGATTGCAAGTACTCAACGCTCCGGATATTATCATTCGTAATGAAAAGCGTATGCTTCAGGAAGCTGTCGACGCACTTTTTGACAATTCTAAAAAGAAACGAGTTGTAAAAGGTGCCTCTAACCGTCCACTTAAATCCATTTCCGATATGCTTAAAGGCAAACAGGGGCGGTTTCGGCAAAACCTACTGGGCAAGCGTGTCGATTATTCTGGTCGTTCTGTTATTACCGTGGGACCGGATCTAAAAATGTGGCAATGTGGGCTCCCTACCAAAATGGCGCTTGAGTTGTTCAAGCCTTTCATTATGAAAAAATTGGTGGAGAAAGATGTTGTGTATAACATCAAGCGGGCAAAATTGCTTGTAGAACAGGAGACGCCGGAAGTATTCGCCATTCTTGATGAGGTTGTAAAGGAGCATCCCGTACTGCTTAACCGTGCGCCTACTCTCCATCGTCTTGGTATTCAGGCTTTTGAGCCTGTACTCGTTGAAGGTAAGGCTATCAGGCTTAATCCTTTGGTCTGCCATGCTTTTAATGCCGACTTTGACGGAGATCAAATGGCGGTCCATGTGCCTCTGACTCAAGCTGCGCAAATGGAATGTTGGACCTTGATGTTATCTGCTCGCAATTTGCTCAATCCGGCAAACGGCAAAACTATTGTTTTCCCTTCTCAGGATATGGTACTGGGTATAAACTTCCTCACCCGTATTAAACCGGAGGCAAAAGGGGAAGGACACCGCTATTCTTGCACAGAAGAAGTGCTCATGGCGGTTGAAGCTCAATCTTTAGATTGGGAAGCATGTATCACGGTTAAGCCCAATAAATTGCCGATCTGGGATAAGACCGGTCAGCTATTTAACCTTGATGCGCATGGTCTCATTAAAACAACAGCCGGGAGGCTGGTATTTAATGAAGAGTTGCCGTCTGAGATTCCTTTTATCAACTATGAATTGAAAGATAAAGAGCTGCGCGCGCTTATTGAGTTCGTTTTTAGTGAAAAAGGTCCGTGGATTACGGTGAAAATGCTGGATGCCATTAAAGCAACCGGCTACAAATACGCCACGATCTTTGGCGCTACCATAGGTATTGATGATATTGTTATTCCAAAAGAAAAGAGTGAAATGATAGAAAAGGCAAACCGGGAAGTTGAAGCTATACAAAAACAGCAACGTGCCGGCCATATCACGGCTGAGGAACGGTACAACCGGGTAACCGAAGTGTGGGCAAAGACCAACGATGCCCTCACTGATATTTTAATGAAGACTCTTGAAGCCGATCGTAATGGCTTTAATTCGGTGTATATGATGGCAAACTCAGGCGCCCGCGGTAGCAAAACCCAGATACGCCAACTTGCCGGTATGCGCGGTCTTATGGCGAAACCTTCCGGCGATATTATTGAATTGCCTATCCGATCAAACTTCAAAGAAGGGCTTTCGGTTATTGAATTTTTCATTTCTACCAACGGCGCCCGGAAAGGGTTGACCGATACGGCGCTTAAAACCTCTGAAGCCGGTTATCTCACCCGGCGGCTGGTAGATATTGCTCAGGATGTGGTAATTAATGTTGAAGATTGCGGTACTATTAATGGTATCTCTTATATGGCGCTGAAAGATGGTGAAGATATAGTCGAATCACTTTCAGACCGCATCGTGGGACGGTATACCCTTGAACGGGTAAAACACCCCATTACCGGCGAATTGATCATAGATGTCAACGAAGAAATTACCGAAGAGATTGCGGCAGACATTGAAGCTGCCGGCATAGAATCCGTCCGCATCCGAACCGTGTTAACCTGCGAGGCACAGCATGGAGTCTGCCGTAAATGCTATGGGCGCAACCTTGCTACCAATCGAACGGTTGACATCGGTGAAGCTGTGGGTACTATAGCGGCGCAATCCATAGGTCAGCCGGGTACACAGCTTACCATGCGGACATTCCATATCGGCGGTGCTGCTACTAAAGTAAGCGAAGAAAACCGGATATTCTTTAAGTATCCTGTGTATATTCGTGATATTACCGGCAGTCATGTGGTCTTGGATAATGGAAACCAGCTTTTTACGCGTAAGGGTTTTTTCATAGTCAATAAAATAATGAGAGAACTACACCTTGAGACCGATGATACGCTTCTGGTTGAAAATAACCGGCGGCTTTTCAAAAACGAAGCTATTCTGCGCCGTAAGGGAGAGGATATTCTCTCCACGGAAAATGCCTTTGTTATGGTACGGGATACTGTCGTGTACCTCACCGGTCCTGATCAAAAAGTTGAAATCCGCAATGGTTCTGAATTTTTAGCGCGTGTCGGTGATGTTATACCGGCTGAAAAAACCATTGCCACTTTTGATCCGTTCTCGGATCCTATTATTGCTGAAACTTCTGGTATCATCAAATACGAAGATATTATCCCGGGCACAACGCTCAATGAAGAAATTGATACAGAAACCGGCAATACCGAAAAGCAAATTATCGAATTTCAACTGGAAAATAAGCAACCTCGTATCTTTATTACCGATGAAGACGGCTTGGAACTTACCTCTTACTTCCTACCCGGAGGAGCTTATATACAGGTTGACGAAGGCGAACAAATACAATCTGGACGGGTGATTGCTAAAATGCTCAAAGAGTCCGCCAAGGCTATGGATATTACCTCAGGCTTACCACGGGTAAGCGAGCTCTTTGAAGCGCGTAAGCCCAAAAGCCCGGCTGTGCTGGCGCAGATTTCAGGCACCATCTACTTTAGAGGTATCATCAAAGGCAAGCGGATAGGCATTATTAAAGATGCCTTTGGTAAAGAGTACAAACACCTTATCCCCATGACTAAAAAGCTTTTGGTACGGGACGGCGATACTGTTGAGGCGGGTGAACATCTGTGTATGGGAGCTGCGAACCCCCATGATGTCCTGCACATTATGGGAGAGGATCATCTGCAACGCTATCTGATGGACGGTATTCAACAAGTGTACCGTCTGCAAGGCGTATCCATCAATGACAAGCATATCGGCGTGATCATACGGCAGATGATGCGAAAAGTTGAAGTTGTTGCGGTTGGTGATACCAGATTTATCTATGGACAGATGGTTGATAAGTACCAATTCCATGAAGAAAACGATCGGGTTATAGGGGAAGGAGGGCAGCCGGCAGTTGCACGCCCCCTCTTCCAAGGTATTACCAAAGCGAGCCTTAACATTGATTCTTTCTTATCTGCCGCCTCATTCCAAGAGACAACACGGGTACTTACCAATGCGGCAATAGCCAATTCAGTTGACTATCTGCGCGGTCTTAAAGAAAATATCATCATAGGTCATCCTATTCCCGCCGGCACTGGTATGAAACGCTACCGGTCAATTAAACTCTTTGATGAAAATCGTAATGATCTTGATATACAAATGCAGGCAATTCTTGAGCAGCAGCGCGCTCAAGAGACGGTTGCTGCCCCGCTCCCTGAAGAAGAAACGCTCCTCGAAGAAACAGAAGACTAATCATAACGCTCTACTCTTTGTACCGTTACGCACTGGAGGCATACAGAGCCGGTCATGCAACCGACTCCACGGCTTCCTGTGTTTGCGATCATCGGTGCAGCGAGCAGTGGCGTGCTGCCAGTTCCTGTATGCAGCTAATCACCCGATTTATCTGGGCGTCCGTCATAGCAGGCCAGATCGGCAGAGAAATCTCCTGCCTAAAATTGCGATAACTTTCCGGAAAATCATCATCTTCTAAGCTGTAGAGCTTCTTATAATAAGGCATGGTATGCAGCGGAATAAAATGCACCGAAACGCCAATACCCCTCTCTTTAAGATCAGTGATAAAACTGTCCCGATCTAAAGGCTCACACAACCGCAGCGGGTACAAATGGCGGGCGTCGCCGGGTGCGGTCGGCGGAATGATAAAATGCTCATCAGTCTCAAAAGCCGCATCGTAAAGGGCGGCTATCTTCTTACGCCGCTCAGCCAAAGCCGGCGCACGAGACAACTGCACCCTCCCGAGCGCGGACAAAATGTCGGGGATGTTGTACTTGTAGCCGGCATCTATTACTTGGTAGTACCATGAAGCTTTTGTATCCGTATAGCGATTCCACACGGTCCTATCAATGCCGTGCGAGCGCATAATCGCAATGCGTTCGGCGTACGCAGGAGTGCCGCAGACAATCATGCCTCCCTCGCCGGTCGTAATAGGCTTGGTGGCATAAAACGAAAAGACCCCCAGATCGCCCTGTGTTCCCGCCGGTGTCCCCTGCACTGTGTAAGCAGGAAAGGCATGCGCCGCATCTTCCACAACACGCAGGCGGTAGCGCTTTGCAAGGGCATTGATTGACTGCATATCGCAACACAAACCCGCGTAATGCACCGGTAGTATCACTTTTGGGGTAGCGCACGGACCGGCGCCCCCGCGCCAGCCATACGCACGCTTTCCGGCGCTGAGGCGGTCAATGCTTTCCTCCAATTTATCTATATCCATGAGAAAACTACCCGGCGCACAATCAACAAACACAATATCCGCTTGAAGGTAGCGGACCACTTCGGCACTCGCCGCAAAGGTATAGGACGGTACAAAAACCAGATCGCCTTTACGGACACCGCAGGCTTCCAAGGCAAGGTGCAACCCCGCGGTAGCGGAATTGACCGCCAGCACCTGCTGGGGCAAGACACCCAGTGAAGCCGCGAATTCCTGTTCGAAAGCCTGTGTTTCAGGTCCTGTGGTAAGCCAGCCGGAACGCAAGACCCGCAGTACAGCCTCTTCTTCTTCAGCGCCGATATAAGGAACGGCAAAAGGAATTGTTTCCATAATCTAAAGGTAGTGTACAATCTTGTCCTTTGTCGAGATAACCGCAAAATAAAATTGCCTTCGAGGTCTGACTTATCCTGCCTTCGAGGTCTGACTTATCCTGCCTTCGAGGTCTGACCTATCCTGCTTCCGAGGTCTGACCTATCCTGCTTCCGAGGTCTGACTTATCCTGCCTTCGAGGTCTGACTTATCCTGCTTCCGAGGTCTGACCTATCCTGCCTTCGAGGTCTGACTTATCCTGCCTTCGAGGTCTGACTTATCCTGCTTCTGAGGTCTAGTATAGTATAGATTTATCGGTATGATAATGGGCTGTCCGCGAGGGTCGGCGGGCGGTTCCCGAGCCATGCGGGAATGTTCCCAAGCCATGCGGGAATGTTCCCAAGCCATGCGGGAATGTTCCCGAGCCGTGCGGGAATGTCCCCGAGCCATGCGGGAATGTTCCCGAGCCATGCGGGAATGTTCCCGAGCCGTGCGGGAATGTCCCCGAGCCATGCGGGAATGTTCCCGAGCCATGCGGGAATGTTCCCGAGCCATGCGGGAATGTTCCCGAGCCGTGCGGGAATGTTCCCGAGCCGTGCGGGAATGTTCCCGAGCCGTGCGGGAATGTTCCCGAGCCGTGCGGGAATGTTCCCGAGCCATGCGGGAATGTTCCCGAGCCATGCGGGAATGTTCCCGAGCCGTGCGGGAATGTTCCCGAGCCGTGCGGGAATGTTCCCCGCCTAATAAGACTGGTCATTTCTGAGGGGATAGGTTTTTCTCACGGGAGATAAAAGACGAGAAGGACTTTCGGACTGTGTTCGAGTACATAGAGCAAAACCCCATCGCAGCAAAACCGGTGCAGAAACCTGAAGAATGGCAGTACAGCGGGGCATACCACCGTGAACATGGTATTAACATGGTATTTTCAGCATTATCTCGCTGGTAACTAACACCGCTTGGAGGACAGGCAGGGTAGGTCAGACCTCGAGACCTCGCCCTTTGAAGCATGCCTTTTCAACTCAGACCTTACACCAAAACTGCCTTTCCCCATCCTTTATGCGCTGCTCTCAAGATAAAAAACCGTAAAACTCTTGCATAAAGCGCCTGTTCCTACTATTATGAGCTTATGATAGATTTTGTTCATCTTCATGTTCACACTGATTTTTCTTTACTTGATGGAGCAGCCTCGGTAGAAAGTCTTGCTGCAAAAGCAGCCGCCCTCGGCATGAAACACCTTGCCATAACTGACCACGGCAATATGTTCGGCGTCCTTAAATTCTCTGATGCGTGCCATAAACACGGTATTCACCCCGTTATAGGCAGCGAATTCTATATGGCGCCCGGCTCGCGCTTTGAAAAAACCGGTTCGGAGTACACGAATAAATACTACCACCTCATTCTGCTTGCAAAATCCGAACAAGGATACCGGAATTTAATAAAACTCTCCTCGTATTCTTTTACCCAAGGTTTTTACAGCAAACCCCGCATCGATTCTGAGCTGATAATGCAGTTCCATGACGGTCTTATCTGCCTTTCAGCCTGCCTTGCCGGTGAAATCCCCAGCCTCATCCTTGACGGAAAAACGGCTGAAGCAGAACATCGGGCATTGTGGTTTCAGAGCATATTCGGCGAGGGCAATTTTTATCTTGAATTACAAGATCACGGCATAGAAGCACAAAAACGTTCAAACCCGCTTATCATAGACATTGCACAACGCACCGGCATCCCGCTAGTGCTTACCAATGACATACACTATTTAGAAAAAGAGGATGCGGCGGTCCAGGACATTCTGCTCTGTATTTCCACCGGAAGAAAGCGCGATGATGAAAAGCGGCTCCGCTTTGAAGGCTCGGAATTCTATTTCAAAAGCGCCGCAGAAATGGCGGAACTTTTTCCCGAACACCCGCAGGTTCTTGCCAATACCGTGCGCATAGCAGAAAGCTGTCAGCTTGAAATTCCCAAGCCGGGACCGCTTTTGCCGGATTTTGCCATTCCCGAGAGCTTCACCAGCGCCGAGGAGTACCTGCGCTCCCTCACGCAAGAGGGTATTAAAAAGCGCTACGACGGCGACAAGCCTGAAGCTCAGAAGCGCGCCGTATACGAACTGAATGTTATTATCAGTATGCAGTTCACCGGCTATTTTTTGATCGTTGCCGATTTTATCAACTGGGCAAAGCAGCATGATATTCCCGTTGGACCGGGGCGCGGTTCAGGTGCCGGCTCCATTGTCGCCTATGCTCTGGGCATTACCGATATTGATCCTCTGCGCTATAACCTGCTCTTTGAGCGTTTCTTGAACCCAGAACGGGTATCCATGCCTGATTTTGATGTTGATTTTTGTTACGAGCGCCGCGGGGAGGTCATCAAATACGTTACTGAAAAGTACGGTCAAGAGCGGGTCGGGCAGATTATCACCTTTGGAACGCTTAAAGCTCGTGCGGTAATCAAAGATGTCGCTCGTGCCTTGAACATTCCCCTTGATGAATCAAACCAAATCGCAAAACTGGTACCGGAAAATCCCAAGATAACCCTCAGAGATGCCTTTGAACAGGAACCGAAACTGCACGAATGGGAGAAACGCTATCCAGAACTCTTCAGCGTAGCCCGCAAACTGGAGGGGAAAAACCGCCATTCGAGTATTCACGCCTCAGGCATTGTCATTGGCAAAACCGATCTGGTTGATTATGTGCCGCTCTATTGGGACCCGAAATCCAAGTCAACGGCAACACAATTTACTATGGATATGATAGAGGATCGCGGGCTTGTTAAAATGGACTTTCTGGGACTGAAGACCCTTGATTTGATCAAGAATGCCTCTGACCTCATCCGCCGCCGCGGGGGAAGGTATGCAGATTTTTCCCTAGACACCATATCAGAAACGGACCCGGTTACGTACAAAATGCTTGGGGAAGGTAAAAGCGCCGGTATATTCCAGTTTGAATCCGGTGGTATGCAGAACATACTCAGGCAAGCGCAGCCGTCCAGAATTGAGGATTTGATCGCCTTGAATGCTTTGTACCGCCCCGGTCCCATGGATTATATACCCCAATACATTGATTCTAAATCCGGCAAACAGAAAATTATGTATCCGGATCCCTGTCTTGAACCCATTCTTAAAGAAACATACGGTGTTATTGTGTACCAAGAACAAGTCATGCAGGTAGCGCAAAAAATTGCCGGCTACACTCTCGGACAGGCTGATATTCTCAGGCGCGCTATGGGAAAAAAGAAGATTGAAGTCATGGTCAAGGAGAAAGAAAAATTCGTTGCCGGCGCCAAAAACCGCGGCTTCAAAGAAGCCGATGCGGATCGAATTTTTGAAATACTGGTCCCTTTTGCCGGTTACGGTTTTAATAAAAGCCATGCGACAGCTTATTCGCTTATTGCCTATCAGACTGCCTATCTCAAGGCGAACTTTCCGGCTGAATTTATGGCTGCAAGCTTAAGTAACGAGATTACCAGCGCCGACGGGCTTCCTCTCTACATTGAAGAGGCGCGCAAACTCGGCATTATCGTTGATCCGCCGGATATTAACCGTTCAGAGGTCTATTTTTCAGTCTTTGAAGGGCATATTGTCTATGGATTTGTCGGCATTAAAGGACTAGGAGAGGGGGCGGCACAGGAAATAGTCCGCTGCCGGGCAGCAGGACCGTACAAGGATTTCATAGATTTCCTCCAACGGGTTAATATCAAAACCATCGGCAAGAAAGTTATTGAAATTCTTGTCTTGACCGGTGCTTTTGACTGCTTTGGCATGACCCGTGCTACCTTAAAAGCAAATCTGGAACAGGCAGTTGAATTTGCCCAGTCTGAAAAAGACGATCTCCAATCCGGACAGTCAAGTCTTTTTGATGAGCTTGCAGAGAAGAGCAGCGCTTTGTTCCGCTATAAAGACATGCCGGAATTCGAGCGTTCGGAAAAATTACAGCAGGAAAAGGAATACCTCGGCTTTTACTTTTCCGGTCATCCCATGGATGCTTACAAGGCACTATGGGAACAGTACGTTACCCTTGACTTTTCAAAATTAAATGAAGCTGCAAGCGGCTCTCATACGGTCATTGGGATAGTTAAAGAGATTAAGACCATCGTTACCAAAAGAGGCGAGCCTATGGCATACATCGCCCTTGATGATTACCGCGGTATACTTGAGCTGACTTGTTTTCCCAAGCTATGGTCTCAGATACGTGAAAAATTTACAGTTGATACGGTTGTTGCGCTGCGCGGTTCACTGGAGCGCAACCCCAAACGGGATCGCCCCGGTCTTCTCATTGATGAAATACTTGATCTTGAAAAACTGCAAGAAGCTGCTGAAAAACAAAAAACTAGTCTACAGACGCCGGTTTATCATGAACTGCATATCCGGCTCAAAGAACACACCGCCGATAATGACGATGAACTGCGTGCGCTCTATGATTGTCTGGTCGGAAGAAACGGCGCTTGTATGGTGTTTATTCACGTGCCACTTCCGGATAGAGAAACGATTATCCGTGCCGCCTCTCAGATTAAAGTTGCTCCCTCACTATTATCTGCAATAAAAACTCATGCCGGCGTCGAGAACGCCTGGTGTGCATAAAGGAGGAAAATGGGAGCAGGGAAAAGAGCATAAAGCCTTTGATCCTGAGATGACGAGCGGAAAAAGCCGTAGCACCGGGCGGTAAGACCGGTTACGGCACTGCTTGTTATTGGATCCTATAAGCTGCCTGAAGCGCACGGCTGAAGGTGCCGCACCGGTCGAACATGAGCTGTAAGCTTTTGTGTTGATAAAACAAAAAATTCAAAGCGGCTGTGTCAGGCATTCCCTCTGATCCCTGTTCTTTGTACTGTCTATGACTCAATCTTTAGAAGATTATCTTGAAATGATTAGTTTCCTTGCTGACGAAGGGGATGTTCGGGTAACCGATATTGCCATCCGCTTGAAAGTATCAAAACCTTCGGTACTGAATGCCTTGAAAACATTAGAAAGTCAAGGCTTTCTACAGCATGCACATTACGGTACAGTCCAGTTAACGGAAAAAGGTATAGTCGGCGCCGCGGCAATACGGGAAAGGCACCGGTTCTTAACTATTTTTTTACGGGATGTTATTGGAGTCAGTCCGGAAATCGCAGAGAAAGATGCCTGTTCTATGGAACACTTTTTATCAGACGAAACGCTACAGAAGATACAAAAGATAAGCCGGGATAAGACTATCAAGCCGGTACCCTGATGGTCTTGCAAAACACCTCAGGATACGGGTATACTTACCGCAATGAACAAAGTACAGGAACAAAAAGAGCTATGGATCAGTACCGATGATGGAGCGCAGCTCTTTATGCGGCGCTGGGTACCGGAACAAGCAGCGGTTGCTGTCGTACAGATTGTCCATGGTATGGCAGAACATTCCGGGCGCTACGACCGCTTTGCTACACGACTTTGTACTGCCGGTATTGAAGTATGGGCTGCTGATCTACGGGGACATGGCAAAACCGCAGAGCTTTCGGTAAACGATGCGGCACATGGCGGGCTTCTTGGACACTGTGCTGACTTGAACGGTAATACACGCGTTACCGCTGATATTGACCGTATCAACCGGTCTATACAAGAGCGGTATCAGGATAAGCCGCTTTTCCTTATGGGACATTCATGGGGGTCTTTTTTGGTGCAGAACTATATTGAACACTATAAGTATCCGCTTGCCGGCTGTATTTTATCGGGAACTAGAGGTCCTGATGGGTTTAAGCTCCGAATCGGCGTACCGGTTATGCGTGCCATAGCCTTTTTGCAAGGTGTACGCGGTAAATCAAAGCTGGCACGCGCACTCACAGACGGTGCTTTCAACAAAGCTTTTAAGCCGGTGCGCACTGCCTTTGATTGGATTTCTCGCGATACCGATGAAGTGGATCGGTATATAGCTGATCCTTTTTGCCATAATCTATGCTCCGCCGGTTTCTATCGTGATTTAAGCGTGCTGCTCAGTAAAATACACCGGCCTGAGTGTATAGAAGGCATACGCCTTGACTTGCCCTTATATATTTTTGCTGGCAGTGCTGATCCGGTGGGTGATATGGGGACGAGTCCTACAGCGCTGGTGAATGTATACCGTGAACGCGGCATAAAAGATATGGAATTTGTACTGTATCCTGATGCGCGGCATGAAACCCTGAACGAGACTAACCGGGAAGAAGTTACTGAAAATTTATTAAACTGGATTCTCCGTCATTGCAGGAGTGGAAAGTAAAGTAAGGGGATTTGTTTGCGAGTTCGTTATTCTGCTCAAGAAGATGGGACATTGGTAAAAAAAGCTGTTGTGTACACCTGTGATGAACATGGTATTGATGCCGCCTTGGTAGATAGTGATGCAGTGCTTATTGTAAAACGGCTCCGGCAAGCCGGCTATGAAGGATACATAGTCGGTGGGGCGGTGCGTGATTTAATATTAAACCGCAAACCCAAGGATTTTGATATTGTCAGTAACGCTACCCCCTCACAAATTAGGAAGCTATTCCGTAATTCGCGGATCATAGGGCAGCGGTTTCAGCTTGTCCATGTCGCACTCGGCAATAAAATCTTTGAAGTATGCACGTTTCGCTCTCTGAGAGAAGGCAGTACCGGTAATGTTTTTGGCACTATTGAAGAGGATGTGCTGCGCCGTGATTTTACCATAAACGCCCTCTTTTACGAGCCGACTGAGGAACTAGTGGTGGATTATATTGATGGACTGAAGGATATGCAGGAAAAACGCATCAAGCCCATAATTCCTTTGGCAATCATATTCCAAGAGGACCCGGTGCGGATGATACGGGCGGTTAAGTACAGTGTTTTGACTAATTTTAAGCTGCCGGCAACCCTGAAACAAAAGATACAGCAGCAGGCGGCATTATTAGCTAATGTTTCATCTTCGCGCCTTACCGAGGAATTATTTAAGATTATTCATTCATCACAGGCACAGGAAATTGTTGATAAACTCAACTCTCTTGATTTATATCAATATTTACAGTACAGCGCCGCGCAGCTTATGCAGGAAGATGCTTTCCGCACCCGCTATCTGAGCAGTTTATCGCAGATTGTTCCTGAGGAGCCCGGATCGGACCTTGCGGCTTTAGTGCGAGATTACCTTAACGATACAACTGATTGGCAAAACGATGAGCATGAAATCTACAAATCGGCTTTTCATGCTGCACGGCATTTTATTCTTCCTATGAGTCCGCCGCGTGTTAATTTGGATAAGGCTGTGCGGCTTATTTTTAAGGAACATGGTATTGCTATAAAGCAAGCTTACTACCCCGAGCGTATACGGCAGTCGGTTGAAAAGCTCGCCCACAGACGGCAGCACCGCCATCATCGCCAATAGGTAAGGACAGACCTTGCCGTCAAAATCAAAATAGGACAGACCTCGGTCGGACATAGGACGACCTCAGAAAAAAAGTACAAAAAATATTGCCGACATTGAATCAAAACACAGATTCAGTTCCCTATATAGGTATTATGTCTAGTCATAATTTGCCCAGAGGGCTTACAGACCAAGGTCTGACCTATC
>JAISMB010000102.1 GCA_031276945.1 Spirochaetaceae bacterium
CTTTACCATAACCCCTATCTCACCTTCCAGTTCGCCTAAACTCAGCGATGAAAAGAGCTGAAAGCCCGCTTTCAGCCGAATCGTAAGCGGCTTTACCGGATAGATCCGGGTGTCAAGACCGGTTACAAAGGCATGACGGGAAAGTGCGCCGCCCCAACCCTGCCATTGGGCATACCAGGCAAGGTTGTAGATATTTGATTGAATGAATGAAAAGTGCAGTCCGGCGCGTCCGCCGCCTAAAACCTGCTCTGTATCGGTTATGACATAGGCATCAAGGTAGGGACCGAAAAACTTAAAAATATTGCCGCTCAATGAAACCCATGAGCCGGCTCCTATGCCGCCGAGATGGAAGGCGCTCACGCCGACTGAAAAGCTGTGGTTCTTCTTATTAAAATCAAAGCCTTCAAAATCCTCTGCCTCAGTGCTTTTCGGACGCTGAATAAAGCCGCCCTCAACATAAGGATACGCCCCGTAAGTGAAAAAAAAGTTATCAGGCAGCCACAAGAGGAGGAGGAGCTGGGCAATCAATTCGCCAAGCATACTGGAATCTGTTGTCGAGATGCTTCCGGCATGACCGGAAGACTGCGGGCTCTTTTGTGTTTCCGTTTCAGAGCCTGCGATAGTATTCTTAAACGCTTCTACGTTTGCAAAGAGCGGCGCCGGCTCGGCGATAAGGAGCGCTGCAACACACAGTATCCATACTCGGTGTATCTGTTTCATAAAGAGAGTATACCATAGGCAAAAGGGAAATAACAATGACATGCCGATACATATCGTATGTACACAAGAGAGATACAGCCTCCGCGCCCAAGCCCCCTTGAAAACGGTCTTCCCATAGCCGGAACATGGACAGAGGCTTTCACCGATGTCAACTTGCTTGATATACGCCAACCCTATCCGCGCTGGTTATTAGATTACCGCATTAAAGAATGGGAATCATTTACAGTAAATGACGAACAATTCTATATAGATATAACCTTGTCCAATGTTAAACTGTACCGGGCAGTGCATATTTTTCTTTACAATAAAGAAAGCAAAGAGCATACTTGGTTTCGTAAAACCTTTCCCTTGAGCAACTGGTATACGCCGCGTAATCTTATCAATTCTACTATGATCGAGCATGACTACGGTTTGTTCTTACGGGTTCATAACTGGCTTGATGTTGGTATTATAAAAATTGATATTAACCTTGAAGAGCGGCGGAAATATCCCGCCTTCACCCTGCATTTAGAGTATGAGATAAAGAATTTAAGCCCGTTAATCGTGAATCTCTTATTCTCCGAGAGACGCTCACTGTACTCCTACAAAGTCTGTGCGCCTGTCCGGGGCGATATAGTCATTGGTCGGCAGCACAGAGTTTTCAATCCGGCAACAACGGCTGGTATGGTCCGTGATTGTAAAGGCTGCTATCCTTACCGTATGCGCTCAACGTGGTGCAGCGCAGTGGCGTACGACAGCCATAACCGACTGTATGGTTTTAATATTACGGAAAATCAAGCAAAAGAAACGTATAAAAATAATGAAAACGGGCTGTGGATTGCGGGGAAACTGACTCCTTTACCGCCTGTACATATTACCATGCCCAATGGTGTTAATGAGGATTGGGTCATTCAAGATATGGAGGGTATGGTTGACTTGGTTTTTAGCCCGCAGGTGCCGGTGCATAAGCGCTTTGATTGCATAATTGTCCACTCTGAATACAACGCCTGCCTTGGATTTTACAAAGGAACGCTCGTCGATGCAGAGGGGAACCGGATACTGCTGCACAATGCCTTCGGTTTGGGGAAGAAACTCTATCTGCGCCTCTGAACTGCTCAAATCCTGCTCGTACGTTTTCCCCGAGAAAGCACTATGTATCTATATATATTTATTTTAGGAGTGTTTTATGACTTATAAAGAAGCCGGTGTCAATATTGAAGAAGGATACCGTGCGGTAGAAAAATACCGGGAACTTGCCGCGGCTACGGCAAAGCCTGAGGTGCTAAACGGTATCGGCAGTTTTGCCGGACTTTTCTCGTTACGGGAACACAGCGCCGGTATGGAAGAGCCGGTCCTCGTTTCAGGCACAGATGGTGTTGGTACTAAGCTTGCCCTTGCATTCCGTATGAAAAAATACGACACCGTCGGGATTGATTGTGTGGCAATGTGTGCTAACGACATCCTCTGCCACGGCGCTGTGCCGCTGTTTTTTCTTGATTACCTTGCCTGCGGGCGGCTTGATGCCGACATTGCGGCAGCTTTAGTGCAAGGTGTCGCAGTCGGATGCCGTGAAACCGGCATGGCGCTTCTGGGCGGGGAGACCGCAGAGATGCCCGGTTTTTACGATGAAGGCAAATACGATATTGCTGGTTTTGCGCTTGGTATAGTTGATCGAAAGAACATAATTGACGGCAGTGCCGTGCGTGCCGGCGATTGTCTTATTGGTATAGCCTCTTCTGGGGTGCATTCCAACGGGTTCAGCTTGATTCGTGCGGTGCTTCCCGATCTCAATGAAGATTTTGGCGGTATACCTCTGGGGCGAGTTTTATTGGAACCGACTCGGCTCTACGTTAAGCCGGTCTTACGGCTGCTTAACACGGTCAAGATTCATGGTATGGCGCACATTACCGGTGGCGGTTTTTATGAAAACATTCCGCGTCTTTTTCCTCGTTCTTTTGATGCGATCATTGACAGGAACAGTTGGCAGGTGCCGCCTCTTTTTGAACGCATTGCGCGTGAACTAGCGGCTGAAGAGCGCACAACGCTTATGTTCAAGACTTTTAATATGGGTATAGGTTTTGTACTTGCCCTTGCGCCTGAGGATAAAACGGCTGCTTTAGCTCTGCTCGAAGACGCGGGTTTCCCGGCATGGGAAATAGGCAGGGTTGAAAAGGGCAACGGAACGGTACAGATGCTGGGGTAGGACAGACCTAGAGCGGACAGACCTAGGACGGACAGACCTAGGACGGACAGACCTAGAGCGGACAGACCTAGAGCGGACAGACCTAGAGCGGACAGACCTAGAGCGGACAGACCTAGAGCGGACAGACCTAGAGCGGACAGACCTAGAGCGGACAGACCTAGGACGGACAGACCTGGCAACGGAACGGTACAGATGCTGGGGTAGGACAGACCTAGAGCGGACAGACCTAGGACGGACAGACCTAGGACGGACAGACCTAGGACGGACAGACCTTGAGCGGACAGACCTAGGACGGACAGACCTTGAGCGGACAGACCTCGCCTGCCTGCCCATGTAGCTGGCAGCTCCCTGTCCATGTACGCGTCGGCTCCCTGCCCATGTAGCTGGCAGCTCCTTGTCCATGTACGCGTCGGCTCCCTGCCCATGTAGCTTGCCAGCTTCCTGCCAGAGAGCGCTAAATCCCAAGACGAAAGCCGAAGGTAAGCCCTATTCCTTTCGCCTGATTGAGTTTAATGCTGTCTAAAAAACCTTCTTTGGTTGCCGGAGCTAAGGACTGAAGACTTAAAGCGAGGTCTATTGCAATAAAATGCAGATTTAATCCAAGACTAAATTGATGATGCCACATTTGTTCTTGATACGCTATTTGTGCACCGAGGGTTGCAAATCTTCCCAAATGTACCGAAACGCCAGAGCCAATATTAAAGTAATAGCGAACTTCAGGCTGCTTAAACTGCCGAGTCAAAGCAGACCGGACATTGAATAAGGCGGCATTCACTACAGAAAAGCCGATATTCGTCTTGAAAAGCACGAGATTACGGCGCAGCGGGCGGGATATGGTATAGAAATCAAAACGGATAGGACGGATCGCCTTGTAACCGGCATTGTCATAGTACTGCGGCTCTACTAAAATATCGCTTATCGCATCGTTTATATTTTTCATGAATGTATCGTCCATAATACTCTCAAGGAGCTGTTCGTTTTCAAGCGAAAAAGCAAGATCGTAGCGCGTTCTATAGTTCAAGAGCGCCGGCTTCAAAGGGAAATTGATAATACTGGCGCCTAAGTACAGTTTAGAACTCAGCTCGAATTCAGCGTTAAAGGAAAGATCAAAGCCGTGGGATACCAGCAATTCATTAAGGCTTTGGTTTATATCAAAACCGCCGCCGTTCATCAGCGATTCGAGCGGAACAGGGCTGTACAGGTCTGCACTGGCATTGACGTTGACGTTCAGCCCATTCCTCGTATCAACGCTATAGACAACTGAAGGCTCAGGCATATACACAAGGGGTATGAACAAGGCGGGCAGGGCGGTCAATTTTAGTTTGCCAAACTTTTTATAGACCCGCACCCCCATATCGGCAAAGACATTTGCCGTAAGCCGCATAGTATCTGAATACATATACTGATTATCAGCATTGCCGTGTGCAATCAAAGAAAGCACCGTACGCGGCAGGGTGCCGACTGTATCGGCTTTAATTGAAGTAAAGAGACCAAAACCAAGACCTGCATTGAGAGCAAGATTAAAAAACACAGTGGCTTTTGCCGTAACCATCAGACCAAGGTCGTGTTCCGCTAATTTATTCAAATCCAGAACAAAAGTCCGTTCTTTATTAAAGATATCCCTGACGCTGATAAAACTGTTGGCAAAGGCGGCATCTGCTTCAACCCCTAGCTCAATAAAACGAAGAGGCTTATCCTCTGCATACAGGAACAGTGCGGCACAGAGAAAAAGGCATAAAACGGGTGTCTTCTTCACGATTCTTTCCTTTTTATAAAGTGATCCGGTAATCAAGAGCGGTCTTGATCAGTATCTCTATCCCTTTGAGGACAATACCGGTATTTGCCCCCTGTTTTAAGACCAGTTTGCCCTTACCGTTCTCACGGGGCAGTCCTATGGTAAACGAAGGTACAAAAGGATAGTCCGGAAAATCAGGCGCAATAGCACGCGAAAGTGTCTGCGGCGTCTGTCCACTGGTAAAGGTAAAGCTCAAAGGCTCTCCCTGTCCGTCCATGCGCGCTATAAAGAGCGTAGCGCCGTCCAAACCAACGGTATTATTATACCGGAGGGTCAGCGAGGAGCTGTCAATAAAATCAAGATAATCACTGATAGGACTATCAGGCTCAGACCTACCGAAAATATCCTGACTATCAGCTCCAAATCCGAGCTTGTCGTTCAGTATATCAAGTATGACAAAATCAGGCGGATCGGTCTCGACAGGCTCAAAGTCCAAGGCAAACGGCACAGCGATCACTATATCGGCGCTGATAGCACCAGTGCCGGTCTTTTCATCAAAGGCAACGGTAAAATGATCCGCTAATTTCATCTCATAGTGAAGAGAGAGATCAGCAGGACGGGCGTTAAACGTCTCAGTCATATTTGTCGTAAGGGCAGGGGGAGGAAGCGGTCCTTCGTACACAGTATTATCCGCAGTAATACCGTGTGCGGCTGCGTCAAAAAGCTGTGCATCAGGATTAAAAGCATCGCCTTCCGGCTCAGTGAGCGCATACGTCTGACCACCGTACTGGGCAGATAAGATCATTCTCATATTTTTGACCATATCTGGAGAAAGATCGCTTGTATCCAGATACAAATGCAAGTTAATAGCTGTGAAACTAACCCGACTCATGTCAAGCATACCCTCTGCCAAATTATTGATACTGCTCAAGTCAAAACCAGCGCCTTCCGGAAAATCACCTTGCAGTGAGTCGTTCAAACCCAAGACATCCGGATTAACCACGGCTTTGCTTAAAACAAAATCCGGTTGAGCGCTTATGGTAAGGGTGAGGCTTTGACCGGAATTAGCGACATTCTGCACTGTTACCGGCTTCGTGCCGTCCAGTCCTAAATCCACCGCGAGATCAAGAGCAGTGCACATTGTCCCGCCTTGTTCTGCTGCGTACTGAGAGTCAAGGTACAAGATCCTGCCAGTCTGTCCCATATCAGCCTCAAAAATCAGAGGATTCTTAGTCGAATCTTGTGGTCTTGCCCGATTAAATCCAATCGTAGGCGCATCAAGGACCGGCTCAAGCCCTGTTAAGGTGGTGTCGGATGGACTAAGCGCACAATCAAGCGCGATGCTGATCTTACTGAATATAAGCGCTTCAACTCCGCTTACTGAGGGGACAGCTACAGGCGACAGCGTTGGATTGGCAACCTGCGGCTTAATCGTAATGCTGCTAAAGTCGGCAATAGTCGGCTGGAGCGTTAGGGCTAAGGTGTCTATAACCTTACTAACCCTTATACTCCCCGTTAGCTGTATGGCTGTTTTTTGTACAATGGATTGTCCGTTCAAGGAATAACGCCACTCAGTCTTGCCGCCGCTTGGTGTCCCTTTTGTGGGAGCGCCGAGTGAAACCCCAGCCCAGATAATACCCATGCCGGAAAAATCAACTTCATCAGGCACGGTAACAAGCAAGTCTCCGCTCTTGATAGTTGCTTTTTCAAAACCGGCGACAGCGCTTAAATCAACTGTCTGAGCAGGAGGTGAAAGCGGTATTGAAACAGGAGGAATTGTGCTTCCGACTGGCAATCCTCCGGTAGGAATAGAAAGAGAGAGAGAAATTGAGAGCGGCTCAATCTTCGGAATAGCTAACGTGAGAGGAGGAACAGGTATGGGATCATTAAAAGCATCAAAGTCATCGGTCGATACGGACGTACCGTCGCCCATATCAAAATCCAAAGGGTAGTGGAGTAAAAGCGTTTTTATATCTGGATTAGGATAGTCATAATCATAGACCTTTATACCGTCGCCGAAACCCTCCCCCAAGCTGCTCATATCAAAGCCCAGAAATTCCAGCGTATAGGGGTCTCCTTTGTTAAGCGGTCCTAAGTTGACTGAATAAGCCGGCTCTCCGATTATTGCAATGGTCTGCGGCGGTTCAAATGTTTCAGGCAGCTCAAATATACTCAACATATCCGAACAGGCGGAAAAAAGCACGATTGCACCGCAGAGGACGGGGTGTATTTTCATACAAATACTCTCTTTATATTAGTTTAGTTAAAACTCACAAGATTTAGTATATCACGGAACCGGTACTAAATTCAAAATACGGGCAATAATTGTGTCTGTATCCAAGGAATCCGCGTCAGCTTCATAAGAAAGGACAATGCGGTGGCGGAGAACCTGATGGGCAACGGCTTTAACATCGTCTGGATTGACAAAGGTGCGTCCGTCAAACAACGCCCGTATTCGTGCGCACCGATACAGCGACAAGGACGCCCGCGGACTTGCCCCAAACGCAATGTAGCGGTAAAGCCCTTCGCGGTTTTTTTCACTATCGTTTTTCTTCAAAGACGCCACATTCGAAAGTCTGGTGATAGGTCGTGAGGCGGTAACAAGGGCTACTATATATGCCATGATTTGCGGATCAACAAAGATCTGCTCGGCTGCCTTTTTAAGGACGGTTTGCGCCTGAACATTCAGCACCGGCTCCAAAACCGGCGCCTCGGCAGTGCCTGCGCCTTCAGCATGGACAATACGGACTTCTTCTTCTGGAGACGGATAGGGCACCAGCACCTTTATTAAAAAGCGGTCGAGTTCCGCCTCCGGCAAGCGGTATGTCCCTTCGTGTTCAAGCGGATTCTGACTTGCCAGTACAAAGAAAGGCTCAGGCAAAGGATACGAATTTTCACCTATGGTTACCTGCCTTTCTTCCATTGCTTCAAGCAGCGCTGAGTGTACCTTAGCCGGCGCTCTGTTTATTTCATCTGCAAGCACCACATTGGCAAAGACCGGACCGCGGCGGACTAAAAACTTTCCGGTAGCTTGTTCCCACACCAAGGTGCCGGTTACATCGGCAGGCAGTAAATCAGGCGTAAACTGTATTCGTTTGTACTGAAGTCCGGTAATCTGGGCGAAACTTTTTACGGCAAGTGTTTTTGCTAATCCGGGAACTCCCTCAAAAAGCACATGTCCTCCGGCAATAAGACCGGTTAAAAGCCCATCAATCATGTCGCGCTGTCCAACAATACGTTTTTCCATTTCCGATCTGCACGATGCTATATATTCAGCGGCTGTTTTAACAAGCTCCCCATCCATAGTATTAATAATAGCATATCTTCTCTCAAGAAAAAAGATTTTATTTTCTCTCCTGCCAAGCTTGAGGTCTGACCTAAGGGTGTCGTCAGGAGGCGAGGAAGATAGATCTGAGAGAGAGAGCGGCGAGAAAGGAATCAGAGCGTTGAGCATAGCGAGTGGCGATACCTCTGTACTTTCACAAAAGCAGCTTGAGGTCTGTCCTCCATGCAGTATCAGTGACCAGAGAGACTATCTTTGTAATCCCGTGTTCTCGATGGTATGCACCGCTATACTGCCATTGTTCAGGCTTCTGCACAAG